>JANWUV010000014.1 GCA_025057975.1 Chloracidobacterium sp. | reverse complement strand
CTTGAGCGCGGTATAGCGCAGGGCGTTGAGCAGGGCAGTCGTTTGGAAGCGGTGCGGCTAGCGCGGGCGCTGCTTGAACGGCGGTTTGGGGCGTTGCCGGCGGAGGTTGCGGCGCAGGTGGAGCGGCTGTCACGGGAACAGGCGGAGGCGCTGGCGGTGGAAACTGTTGCGTTTGACAGCCTTGACGCCGCCCGCACTTGGCTGGCGACGCAAACTATTGCTTCTGAAGAAGAACATTGAGTTTGCTACCGTCTTCTCCACTTGCCATCTTCGCTATAAGCGACCGGCGGCCTACCTAACACGAAAGGCTCTTCAGTTTAGCGACGCCTGAATGTCCGACGGTGGGTTCTAACGGGATGAACCGTATTGCCTTGGTACCGCAGCAGGACAACCGTTTGACGGATCTTATCCTGCAAGGTGATGACGCCAACTAGCGTATCACTGTCGCGCGCCCAGTCGGTCGTCGAGAACTCCTCGCCTTCCGACCAACTCACTCGTTGAAAACCAAACTGCAAGTACAGCTCTCGGAGCCGTTCATTATAGAACTGGTGAACCTGCCGTTGGGGATGCTCCGTGGACAAAATCAACACGCCGGTCTTTCTTCCCGCATCAGCCGCAGCGGCGATGACTTTCGCCTGAGGATAGAGCGTCACCCACGGCGGCAACTGCCGCCAATCGCTTACTGCCATCCGAGCGTCGCCTGGGTAGGCGCGCTCCGCCTCAAGCAGCGGCTGAAAATCAAGGGTGACATTTGTTAGGCTGCCGCGGTGTGTAAAGTGAATGGCCTTTAGGTAAGCGTGCGGCGAGAAGAAATCGTCCTCACCGTTGATTTCACACTCAAAGCGCATGGGTTGGAGGTCAGGGTCGGTCAGGACGCCAATGTCGTTCATTGGATACTGGTAAGGCGATGCCCACGTTGTGCCGCGCGTGTACGAGATATGGATGGTGGTTCGGCGCAGTAATGCGGATGACTGACGCGGCACAGCTGATAAAATGGCTAAGCGAACCTGTTCATTTGATGCACCAGTAAACCAGAGTTCACCATACCCCGGCGCATATGCCATGAAGTTACAGGTGAATGGCGTGCCATTGACCTTTTCGGCGTAGGCAAGCTGGTAAAAGTCGAAGGCGACTTTTGCAGAGTCGTTCGTCTTCAGTGTGAAATAGCCGCTTTCTTGGAGTTCACCCGTGTGGACAGGACCTTCAAGGGTGGCGTTGGGATACACTACAACCCACGCTGGTAAACCGGCGGTTTCCGGCACTGCTTCCTGCGGCTTTTCCGGACACCACGCAAGTTGCTTTGGGCTGTGACTTGTATTGCAATCAAAATTGTGGCCGACGACAGACGGCGAGAACGAGAACCACGCCGCCATCGCCAGCCAGAGAAAGACCAGCCCTGTTACAGGCGAACGGACGGACAACTTCGGCGGCCTTGAAACGGCAAAAAAGCTGGCCATAACGCTTTTCCGCTTGATGTGGTCAGGCAGGCAACACTGCTGCAAGGAAAAACCATTCTTAGGCAAGGCGTAAAAAGTTTTCCAGTGCAACAACGTACCCTGCGCCCGCAAGGCTTCGCCAACGGTGTGGAAACAACCTGGTCACACTCGCGCCCAATCCAAAGCGTTTTGGCAGGGAGCTGAACAACTGGTAGGACTAGCGTGGACGGCTTTCGGACAACACACGCCGGGAGTTCAGTGACGAAGGGCCGCAAAGCTGGACGCTAGGCCGTGCGCCGCCAGTTCTCCAAGCAACAATCCAACCGCTCCACACAGCAGGCTAGCGACGACATAGCCGACCGACCACAACGCTCCATGCTCGCGCCAGATTGTAACGGTCTCGTACTCGAACGTCGAAAAGGTGGTAAAGGCTCCCAAAAATCCAGTCGTTAGTGCCAGCCGCAGCCACGGCGGAATCCCCACCCGGTCAGCCAGAAGGGCGACCACCAAGCCGAAACAAAGCGACCCGCTGACATTGATGACAAACGTCGGGAGCGGAAAGCGAAGCGACCATGCGCCAAGGGGCGAGACGCTGACGGCATAGCGCAACATCGCGCCGCACGCGCCGCCGACCGCTACAACCGCGTAGTTGGTGAAAACCGACACAGTAACCGTACTTTCGCTCGCGCCTCTCAAAGCTCCTGTGGGGGCAGGTTTAGGTCGCCGGACGGACGGCGTACTTACCATTCTCGCCGGGCACGATGTAGCCCCACGGACACTTTTGGTCATGCTCGAAAATGTTCAGCCACCCTTCCGCCGCCGCCTGCGGAATCAAACGCTTCTTGTTTTCCAACAGTTCCACTGGATACAGGTCATACCCCATCACCCATGCAAAAGGCAGGTGCGCCGTCGTCGGGAGAATATCCGCCCAGTAGAAAGCCGTCCGTCCACCCGACACCACCCGTACACACTGGGTAAAGTCGTTGTGCCCACGCACTGGTACGACCCACACACCCGGCGACACCTCCGTTTCACCTTCCACAAACACAAACTGTCCAGCCGCCGCCACCGGCTCCCAATCCTCCGGCAAATAGCTGGCGCGGTCGCGTTCGTGCGGACGCTGCGCGTGCTCATACTCGGCGCGCTGGACGACATACCGCGCCTTTGGAAAGGTCGGACGCAGCTCACCGTTCTCCGCACGGTAGGTGTTGCCGCCCGCGTGATCAAAGTGCAGATGCGTGTTGATGACCAGCGTGATGTCGTCCGGCGACAGGCCAAGCGCCGCCAACGATTGCGGGACGGTCGTCTCATGCGCGATGCCGTACATCTCGATGTGCTTAGCGCCCCACTTCGTCCCGATGCCCGTATCCACCAAAATCGTGTCGTGGGGCGTCCGCACCAGCAGCGTATTCAGACCCAACACGATGCGATGCTTTTCGTCGGGCGGCATAACGCGCTCCCAGAGTACGCGCGGTACGACGCCGAACATCGCCCCGCCGTCCAGACGAAACGTACCGTCGGAAATAATGTCAAGTTGAAACTCACCCAACGACAAGCTCATTGTTGGCGCTCCTTTAGAAGCCCGCTAGGTTCAGAATACTGACGCCGATGACGAACGCTGTACAAGCTCCGACCAGCAAGGCGGGCACTAAAAACGCCAGCGCGACCCCGACCAGTAGCCCATACCAACGAAAGTAAAAGGTTAAAAAGAGCACAGCCGCCAGCCCAAACCCCAACCCGCCGAAACAAACCAAGCCGAAAACCACTTGCGACAGCTCAAACGCTATCGCGATTAGAACAAAAAGCACGACCGCGTACGCCAGCGTGCCGAAGAAGCCTAGCAGCGTCTGTAGGACGAAGGGCAACACCGGCTTTCCCGCCGAAGGCGAAGTAGGGGGCGGAGGGCCATAAGCTGGCGGCCGACCATAAGGCGACATGCTGCCTCACGAACGCGCAAACAACTTGGTGATCAGTTCCATGACCTCGGCCAGACCGCATGGCTTGCCCACAGTCTGCTCAATCGCTTTGAGCTTGCGCGCCATCTGTAAAATCGGCGCTTCGAGTTCACCAAAGGCAATTTGGAGCGCCGTGTGTCGCGCCGCCTTCTCCTCCGGGGGCAGCTGATTGACGCGGTCGTTGAGGTAGTTGACAAACAGACTCAACATCGCCGCCGCCATCTCGGCCGCCGTTTGAAGCGTCTGCTGCTGTTGTTTGAGGAGCTCCGCTAACTGCCGTGTCCGCCGGCGGTACACCTCGACTTCCGCCGCAATCTCCGGTGCAGCGTAGGCGTTTTGCTCGAAGTTGACCGGCGGCAACTCTTGTGTAATGCGGCGGTACTTGCCGGAAACATATTCCTTGAGAATCTCATCGGATTCGGTCACGCCGCGTATCTGGAGCTGTTCCTGCAACTCATGGCGATAGCCGAAGACGCTGCGCAGATAGTCCTGCAAGTCAGGACGCTCCATTGCTCCCAGTTCCATAAGCAGCAGGCGGAGAAAGTCCTTGTCTTCGACTAGGCGAGCCAAACGCTCAAGGCGTTGGCGATATTCACCCACTAGAAAGCGCGTCAGTTTTTCACCCAGCTCCGGCTGGAAGTGCGCCACCCGCTGGCTCTGCTCAAAGGCTAAAAGCAACTCCATGTCGTTGATGAGCGAGATCAGCAACTCACCGGCGATGGCGTCTGTGTCGGCGGATGGCGAAGGTGGTTCGTGGTTTCCCATATAACGTTGTGCAGGAGCTTCCAAAGGCGGCGGCAAGCCTTGTCACACAGATCGCTATTGTGACTTGATGACCGTCCAATAGTAGTCATATCGCGGCAAAATTGCACCGACATCTTCAAGCATGGTGCAGCGCCGAAGCCAATCATCCGGCGGGAAGACGTAGGGGTTGTCGGCCCACATCGGCGGCAAATACGCTCGGACAGCGCGGTTCGGCGTCCCATACCCCGTCGCCTGCACAATTTCCGCCGCCGCCTGCGGCTCAAGGATGTAATCAATAAACCGCTCCGCCAGCGCCGGCTGCGCCGCATTAACGGGAATCGCCAAACAATCTACAGCGAGCGTCCCGCCTTCCCGTGGCACGACAAACGCAATGTTGGGATTGCGCCGCGCGGCTTTGGCGATTTGCCCATTGTAGCCCTGCACCAACCAGGCCTCCCCATCGAGCAGGAGCTGTTCAAACGTGGCGCTGTCATAAGTTTTGATGAGCGCCTTCTGACGCATCAAATCCTCGGCTGCCTGCGCGATTTCCTGTTCGTTTCGACTATTCGGAGAAGCGCCGCGCCGTCGCAGAGCCGCCCCGAAACATTCCCGAATGTCATCAAGCATGGCAATGCGCCCACAGTAGCGGGCGTCCCACAGCGCGTCCCAACTTTCCACTGGCTCGCTCACTTTGTCACGCCGATAGCCGATGCCGACCACTGTAAACGTGTAGGGGACGCTGTAACGCTGTTCGGGGTCATACGGCGCGCCCAAAAATGCCGGATCAAGGTTTGCCCAGTTTGTCAGCCGTGACCGATCAAGCGGCCGCAGCAGCCCCTGCCGCGCCAGAATGCTTACCATGTAGTCGCTTGGCGCAATCAAGTCGTACCGCGCCACACCAGTCTGGAGCTTGGCCAGCAACGCCTCGTTGGAGTCAAACGTCTCAACGACAACTCGACAACGATACCGTGCTTCGAAGTCGCGCAGTAGCTTGTCGGAGGTGTAGTTCGACCAGATGTAGATGTGGAGCGTTGTCTGCGTTGCCGACTGTGGGGACGGCGCAACGGCGACAAGCAGTAGCCCAAGACAAGCCGCCCCAAGGCCGACCCTTCCCCATTGCGGCAAGCGCGGAAGCTGCTGCGCGATGTGCGCCGCCGTCACCAGCAGCACCGTCGCCATCAGCAACAAACCAGTCGCTGCGTTGATCTCCGGCGAGACACCGGTCTTCATCTTGGAATACAGTAGCACCGGGAACGTCGTCACGCCGTCACCCGCCACGAGGCTGGTGATAACGCAGTCATCAAGCGAGAGGGCAAAGCACAGAAGCCCACCGCCAACCAGCGCCGGCGTCAGCCACGGCAACGTCACCCGCCAAAAGGCGACCGCCGGCGTCGCGCCCAAATCCAGCGCGGCCTCAAGCAATCGCTCGTCAAAGCTCGCCAGCCGCGCTCGGACAATGAACACGACGTATGAGGTGCAAAAGGCAACGTGCGCCAGCAGCACCGACCAGAAACCCAGCGGTTGTCCCAAACGCGCAAACAGCGCTACGGAAGCAAAGCCGACCACCACTTCAGGCGCGACGACCGGCAGATAAAACAAACCCTCCAGCCATGACCGTCCACGAAAGTGGTGTTTGCCTAGACCAATGGCGGCCGGCGTTCCGATGACCAACGCAATGGCCGTCGTCGCCAACGCCACTCGCAAGCTGGTCTGAATCGCCGTTAGGAACGCTGGGTTGGTTGCAGCCTTCACGTACCACGCGCCGACAAAACCGGCTTGAAAATCGGCCGCCGGCGCAGCGCTTAATGACAACACCAACAGCGTCAGCAACGGCGCATAGAGGTATAGATAAACTGCGCCTGTGACGACGGCCGAGACGCTGCCGGCCCAGCCGTCGGACGGCGTAAGGTGACCCCACAGCCACGCCGCACGCCTCACCCACGACGGCATCTGAACCGGCGCGCCTCCGCTACTCTTCCGGGCGCTCGGCGCTCGGTTGGCGAATCACCGCCGAGGTGGATTGGTTTTCAATGACGCCGATCTTTTCCAGCAGTTTGCGCTTCACCATCGCGTCGTAGATTTTCCACTTCGACCGCATGAAATCTTCGTCGTACGTGCCGGACAGGAAGCCGATGGGAATTTCAAAGCCGCCAGCTTCGTGCTTGCCGCCGCCGTAGTAGTGCCCTGTCGCATCGCGTCCGAGCGCCGATTTCAGGAACTGATCCGGGTTGAGCGTCACTTTCGACGTGCGCAGGCTGCCGATGATGACTTCGCGTTCGCCTTCTTTGGTGATGATGCCGTACACCACCGCCGTGTGAATGTTTTCCTCGGTCAGGAGGAAGTCAGCCGCCTGCGGAATGGCGTCGCGGTCTTCATAGCGGACGTAGCCGACGCCGGCGATGCTGTAGTTGTTCCGGACAATCCGTTTCTCCAGCGCCAGATTGATGATGTCAATGACGCGCTTCGACCGCTTGACGTTGAGGATTTCACTCAACAGCGTGGTGTCCACAAACTGCGACAGGTAGCCCGCCGCCTGAAAATCGCACTCGCGGGCGCGAATCATCCCATTGGTTTCCGCCCGAATGGCATGCATCAGCGCCGTCGCCAACCGGACGTGCTGGGGGTTGTTCTTTTCCAACGGAAATGCGTCGCGCAGATACTCGGCGTAAATCGTCGCCGTTGCGCCGACTTTACGAATGTCAGTGAACACCGCCTCAAGCAAGCCCTGGCGTTCGTGATGATCCACGATGACGAGCGGCTTGACGCCCGCTTCGCGCAGCTTGCTGGTCAAAGTGGTGGTCGTGCCTTGGTTGTCAATGAAAATGCTGGCCTGATACTGCTTGAGGTCTATCGTTGGATCGTAGTGCAGCAGTTCGATCTGCAGGAGCTGCACGAGCGCAAGGTTTTCCTGATGGCTGATGAAGCCGTCATAGACAATGTCCACCGTGATCCCGAAGGTAGCGGCGATCATTTGGTGGGCCAGCGCGGAGGCAATCGCGTCCGGGTCTGGGAAGTTTTGAATCGCTACGATGTGTCGCTCGCCGCGATGGGCTTCGAGCGCAGCGACCAAATCCGCCACCGGACGCCGTTCCTGCACCTCCACCACCGGACGCCGTTCGGGATGCCCGCCAGTGCCGTTGAGGTTGTCTTTGCCGTCGCGCCGCGACGGTTCGGCTTCCCCCGTGTAAGCCGTCGCCACACCAGCGGCTACATTGTCTGTTGCGCCTACCTTGTCGCGTTCGGCCGCAGCGTTTTTCTCGCGTGACATACTTCTAAACCTTTCAAAATCCTGCCAACTCGCCGGTTTTTACCGACTTGTTACCGGAGTATAGCGCAACCGACTGCGGTGGGGGCAGCCAGCGTCACGAACGCTGCACTTGGGCGCTTGCCTCGGCGGCCGGCTCCGTAACGCCTTCCAGCGTCTCGGCGATGAGGTTGTCCACCACAGCGTGGAAATCGCCGTTGGTCTCGTGAAAGATGCGCAGTTGCCGGTCGGCGCTAGTGCCTTCCTTGAGAATCGTGTTGATGTACTCCAGTTCTTTCCGACTGCCGAGGTCGTCCACCACGTCGTCCACGAAATCGAGCAGTTCGCCGATGAGATCGCGCACCGGCACTTCGGTCTGCTTGCCTAAGTCCAACAGCTTCCCGTCAAGACCGTAACGCACCGCGCGCCATTTGTTTTCTTCAATCAGCATCCGCCGATAAAGCCGGAAGCCCATATTCTGGCGCAGCAGCTTGTAAAGCTTCGCCACTATCGCCTGAAACAGAGCCGCGATAGCGATGACTTCATCTACCTTGGACGGCAAATCGCAAATCCGAAACTCCAGCGTGGGGAAAATCGGGTGCGGCCGCAGGTCCCACCAAATTTTTCTGCCGTTGTCAATGCAGCCCGTTTTGACCAGCAGTTTGACGTAGTTGTCGAACTCGCTCGCGGAGCCGAAGTAGTCGGGAATACCGGTACGTGGAAACTGCTTGAAGACTTCCGAGCGGTAGGACTTCAGTCCCGTATTGCGCCCAATCCAGAACGGCGAACTGGTACTCAGCGCCAGAATGTGCGGCAGGAAGTAACGCGCCGCATTCATGATGTGAATGGCGTCGTCACGGTTTTCAATGCCGACGTGGACGTGTAGGCCATAAATCGAAAGCGCCCGCGCCAGCTGCTGCATTTCCTCGATGAGCTGGAAGTAGCGCTCATTGGGCGTAATTTCCTGATCCTTCCAGTGGGAAAACGGATGCGTCGAGGCCGCCACAATCCGCAAGTTCTTTTTATGTGCCAACATCGCCACCGTCCGGCGCAGCCTGATGACATCCGCCCGTGCTTCCTGAATGTTGCGGCAAACGCTCGTGCCGACTTCAACCATGGACTGGTGCATTTCAGGCTTGAGCTGCTCGCCCAGCAGCATCATGCCTTCGTCCAGAATTTCAGCAACGCGCGAGCGCAGCTCCCGTGTATTCGGATCAACGATTTGGAATTCTTCCTCAATACCCAGTGTGAACTCTTGAGCCATATCCAGCCTCTCGCCAAGACAAACTACCTGCAAGCCTAAAGCCCGCAGTCGGGAACGCCCGTTGCAACCAGCCGGTTGTCGTCAATCGTTGAGCACGAAGGTCGGCACCATCCCGCCGCCCGACGTGACATTGCACAGCGCCGTACTCGACAGGCGGGTGAAGGCGCCGCCAACTTTGCCGTGGAACAGCAGCGGGTCAAGGTCTACAAGCTGTTCGATAAAGCTGATGTCGCCCTCCGGCGTGAAATGGGGAAACGTCTCATGGGCGGTTGGCACTTTTTCCTGCACCAGATAGTCACTGCGCAGGCCCTCCTCAATCGCCGCCTCCCACTCAGCCGGCGTCGCCTCCCAGCCAACCACGACGCCCTTACCACCATATTCATCATTGGGCTTGAGCACCAGCCGCGACTGGTTGGCGCGAATAAAATCCAGCAGCGTAATCGTCTCCCCAGCGTACGTGGTGCGCACGTCCGCCAACCGGCGCGTCCACGGAATATGCGCCCGAATTGCCGCGTGTTGTTCCGGCGTAAACATGGACGCATAGCGTTCATCCGTCAGAACGCCAAAAAGCATTTTCTTGTGGACGAACTTCGTCCGAAAACCGTTGACGACACAGACGGCGCGGTCACGATAGGCGTTCACTAACGCCTTGCACTCCTCAGGGCGATCCAGAATATCGTTGGTCAACACGCGCCGATAAACCAAGTCAATCTCAAATTCGCCGCAGCGGAGCTTGCCGTTGTGGTAGTCAAGTTTTTCCGGCGGCGCAATAATACAGGCAAAGCCTTCGTCGTGGAAATACGCCTGAAACTGCTCAAACTCGCACTGGGTCGGCAGACCTTCCCAGTCCACGATGGCGATGCGCGGTTGGTCGCCGCCGCCGCTCCACTCGCGGTAGGCCGTCAGCAACGTATCCAGCAGCAGCCGCCGCGCGTAGAGCGGCGTCACCGGATACGTGGCTGTAAACCGTTGCATCACAGGCAGTTCCATAAAAATCCGCGCCATGACCTCGCAGTAGGAAATGCCGGCCGGGTTCTCCGCGTTGAGTTCGACAAAGGAAAGGGCGTCATCCGTTAGAAAGGAGTCGAGCCGCGACGTGATCGAAATTCCCGTGTAACCGGGGTCAATCTCAATCAGCCGCGCTTCGCCGTCCGTAATGCCCAGATCGTCGTAGATGCGTCGGTCGGTCATCGCTGCCCGCCCAACCACTTCAACGCATTCCCAAATCCGGGCGCACTCCGCGCAAAGGTAGCGCCAGCGTTCAGCCGTCACAAAGTGGGGGCGTAGGTACGGCGACAGAGGCCGCCCCCCAAAAATCATCTTTTCTTCCGCGCTGCGCGCCGCCAGAAAATCGCGCGCTTCCGTCAACGTGGTCGGGGTTTCCTGAAGTAAGGCGTCGTAATGGGCGATCGCAGCTTTCAGTTTCGCATGACTTTCCATTAGCTTCTCCAGGGAAGACACAAGGTGGCGTTAGGCGTGCTCGGCGAGACGGGTGTGCTTGGCGATGAGTTCCTCCCAACGGAATGTATGCGTCTGTTCCGGCTGACGCCCTTCTTGGGCCAGCCGAATCAGCAGGCGGCTGACCGTGGACACCATCCACTCAAAGTTGACCGGTCCGACCGAAAACGAATCCGCGTCCGGGGCGGGGTTCATAAAGTCAATCGCGTAGGGTACGCCGTCCCGGATGGCGAACTCAATGGTGTTGATGTCGTAACCGAGCGCCTCGCACAACAAACGGCACTCACGCACAATCCGTTCATGCAGCTCTGGCTCAAGATAATCCTCCGGGCGAATGTCAAGGTACTGCGTCGGATACGGACGCGCCGGATCGTAGGGCATAACCAGAACGTGCTGCTTGGCGATGCAGTAGCACCGAACGTAACGGTCAAACTTCACAAACTCCTGCAACATCATGCAGAGCTGGCCCGTCCGGTCGTAGACCTGAATCAGCTCTTCCAGCGAGTTGATGCGATACACGTCCCGCCATCCACCGCCGTCGTGCGGCTTGAGAATCGCCGGCAGCCCGACATAATCCACAATCGCCTGCCAATCCAGCGGAAATTGTAGGTTGCGCAACGACTGCGACGTGACGCGCTCCATGTACTCCTTTTGTGGGAGAAGCGCTGTTCTAGGAATTGCCACGCCCAGCCGTACCGCCATTGAGTAGTTGAAGAACTTGTCATCGGCCGACCACCAAAAGGGATTGTTGACGATGATCGTCCCAGACAGATAGGCGTTCTTCAGGTACGCCCGGTAGAAGGGGATTTCGTGTGAAATACGGTCAATGATGACGGCGTAGGGGCAAACAGCGTCCATCCAAACGCCGCCGATGGTGATGTACTCGGCCATGACGCCGGTTTCATGCGATTGCTTGTTGATGCGCTCGATGAGCGCCGGGGGAAAGGTGTTTTCACGCCCGACCAAAACGCCGATTTTTTTCATACGAGAGTCCTTTTTACAGTTTGGCTTCAGACGGACGCCGCCCGCCCGCCGCCGAGGGATGACGACAATCTGGATACGGCCAACGGTGCGATGCGGCTGCGTCATTGTCAAGCGTTCGTGTGCAGGGCGCGGCTTGCGGCGGCGGCGCGTCTTTCCATAGCATGCGGCGTGAATGCTACTTCGGACTCACCTGTGAACGAGAGAACAGGGCATGCCTCCAACGCCTTCTGAAATCGCCGCTTCGGTCGTTGAGCGGGCGTGTCGTCTGGGCGCGACGGCGGCTGAGGCGGTGTTCCGCGAGAGCGTCGAGTTTTCGGCCTCGGTTCGGTTGGGGGAAGTCGAAACCGTAAAGGAAGCCGCCGGGCGCGGGCTGGGCCTGCGCGTGCTGCTTGACGGCCGGCAGGCGTCGGTCTCGACCTCGGATTTGTCGCCGGCGGCGCTGGAAGAGCTTGTAGAAACGGCGCTGACGTTAGTGCGCGCAACCTCGGTGGACGACACCGCCGGCCTGCCCGACCCGGCTGACTTGGCCGCCGACGTTCCCGACCTTGACCTCTACGATCCGGCCATTGCGTCGCTAACAGCAGAGGCCAAGATTGGCATGGCGCTGACGGCAGAGCAGGCAGCCCGTGATTACGACCCTCGGATTGTCAACTTTGAGGGCGGCGGCGTTGACAGTGGTTCAAGTCGAATAGTGTTGGCGAACTCGTTAGGCTTTGTGGGGGAGTACCGCAGCGCCTCACTGTCGCTGGCGACCGTCCCGGTGGCGCGCGATGCGGATGGGCGGCTTCAACGCGATTACTGGTACGACGCGCGGCGCAAGCTGGCGCAGCTTGAAGACCCGGCCGCCATTGGCCGGCGAGCGGCTGAACGCGCCGTCAGCAAACTCGGCGCGCGGCGCGTCCCGACGCAGCGGTGTCCGGTGGTTTTTGCGCCGGAGGTCGCCGCAAGCCTCATCGGGCACTTATTCGGCGCGGTTTCCGGCGACGCCCTGTTTCGTAAGGCGTCGTTCTTGGTGGGGAAGCTGGGCGAGATGGTGGCGTCGCCGCTGGTGACGGTCGTGGACGACGGCCGCCTCCCCGACGGTCTGGGTTCGCGGCCGTTCGACGGCGAAGGTGTGCCGACCCGCCGAACAGTCGTTGTTCGGGAGGGAAGGCTGGAGAGCCACCTACACAACACCTACACGGCGCGCAAGCTTGGCGAACGGACGACCGGCAACGCTGCGCGCGGGTTGACCGGCGCGCCGTCGGTTGGGGCGAACAACATGTACCTTGTCGCCGGCAGTCACACCCCGGAGGCTATTATCGCTTCGGTCAAAAACGGCTTCTATGTGACGGAACTGATCGGTTTCGGCGTCAACGGCGTCACAGGAGACTACTCACGCGGAGCCGCCGGACGGTGGATTGAGAACGGCGAACTGACGTTTCCCGTTGAAGAAGTGACCATCGCGGGCAACCTCCTGACGATGTTCCAGCAGATTGAAATGGTCGGGAATGACCTTGACTTTCGCGGTCGGATGGCCGCGCCAACGCTCAAGATCGCCGAGATGACGGTCGGCGGCGAATAGCGAATAGCCGGAGCGCCTCCCTCAAGCCATGCCTACTCCGAAGTTGTTGACCACGTTAGCTCTCGCTCTGTTGGTTGGGTTGCCGTCGTCGGCTTCCGACGCGCTGGCTGCAGCGCAGTCCCGCGGCAGAATGTTGTGTGCCGGGAAGGAAAGGCTTTTCTTCGGGGCGGTGACAACCAGCGGCAAGATGGTCTGTCTGTGCGGCTCGCCTAACCTGACGGCGGAGCAGGGGTATCTTCAGTATCGCTTTGGGCGACCTGGGCGAGTCGAGCTGGAATACCCGACTGAACGGGCCGGCTCGCAGCGATTGTTTTACTACGCACACTACGCACGCTATCAGCGCGAGTGGGCGTCAGTGCGCTTCAAGAACAACGAGTACAACTATCGGATTTACTACAGCTATGACGGCGAAGCCGGCCGCCCGACAATCGAGTATGGGTTAAGCGTGTATCTTGGCGAGGGCGACAAGGGGACGAACTTCCTGCTGCGGCGCAACACTGTCGTCGGCGCGCTGCAATCACTTGGGGGCGTCCTGCCCTGTGACAGAGAAGACACGCTGACGGACTGCCCGTAGCGCGGACTGCTCGTAGAGCGTCCGCCGCCC
Source organism: Chloracidobacterium sp. (assembly GCA_025057975.1). Taxonomy (NCBI): domain Bacteria; kingdom Pseudomonadati; phylum Acidobacteriota; class Blastocatellia; order Chloracidobacteriales; family Chloracidobacteriaceae; genus Chloracidobacterium; species Chloracidobacterium sp. Next base: position 96,659 of record JANWUV010000014.1, on the reverse strand, counting down.
TATTCCCGTCGGGAGGCTTGTCGTCGCCTCAGCTTCAGGCTTCAGGACATTGACTTGGTTCGGGAGCGCGTCGGCGACGCTGATGCTTCGGATGATACGGCAAACAACTTGGCGAACGGTTGAAGCCATCGGCGACGCGGCGTTGCTCTTGGTTGCGCCACAGGTCTGCCGGCGGTGTGAGGCTTTGGTGGAACACTTAGGTGATGGTGTGGTGTGCCGCGCTTGCTGGGAAGCTTGGCGAAACGAACAGGCCAGCCGCCGACAAGTGTGCGACCGCTGCGGTCGCTGGGCCGACGCAAGTGGCTTCGACATCGTACGCCGCGAGCTGTGCGAGCAATGCGCTACCTGGTCGCTGACATGGGCGCGTTCCGGCGGCGCGTACATGGGGGCGTTGCGGGCGGCTTTGCTGGCGCTTAAGCGCGTTCCCGCTGTACCGAAGCCCCTGTGCGAACTGCTTCAGGCGACATGGCGACAACAGACGGTGCTCCACACCAGCGACGTCATTGCGCCGATTCCGTTGGCCCCACAACGCCTGCGGTCACGCGGATACAATCAAGCAGAGATTTTGGCGTACGAAGTCGCGCAGGCGGCGCACCGGCCTGTCGTGACAGACGCCTTGGTGCGCCGCCGGGAAACGCATCCGCATCGCGCCGGTTTGGATGAAGTCGCCCGCCGCACAGCGATGCGCGGCGCATTTCAGGTTGTACGACCGCGCCTCATTGCCGGCCGCCGGGTGCTGCTGGTAGATGACGTACTGACTTCCGGCGCCACCCTTGACAGCGCCGCTAAGGCGTTGCTGGCGGCTGGCGCGGCCGCCGTCAGCGCCCTGACGGCCGCCCGAACAGTATTTCGCAAGCGCGCCGCCCTCCGATGAAGATGCGTGAGATGACAACCGGCGTGGCGTCCGAAGCCGATTGGCGGCCGGCAATCGCCCTGCTGACGATTAGCGCGCTCTCAGTCGTCATTGGCGCGCACCCGCAGCCGTTCGGTTGGGAAATTGCCGTCACCCACTGGGTGCAACAATGGCGGTGGCTGCATGCGCCGCTGCTGGTCGTTTCGTGGCCGGGCAATTCCGTGGTTGTCCAGGGCCTCATACTGATGCTGATCTGCGGGCTGCTGGCGCGCGGCGGGTGGCGGCGGGAAGCGCGGGCGCTGGCGGTCGTCAGCGTTGGCGCTTTTCTGCTCAATGCGCTCCTCAAAGCTGTGGTGGCGCGGCCGCGTCCGACGCCGGAGCTGGCTCAGCTCTACATTGCGACCGACGGCTGGAGCTTTCCTTCCGGGCACGTCATGTTTTACACGGCGTTTTACGGCGGTCTGGCCGGCTTTGCGAAAGCCAAGCTGCCCCGCGGCGTAAAACGTACGGCGCTTTATTGGCTCTGTGTCCTCATGGCGGGACTGGTCGGGCCGTCGCGGGTTTTCCTGGGCGCGCACTGGTTGACCGATGTGCTCGCCGGCTACGGTTACGGCCTAGCGTGGTTACGTCTCACCGGTGCCGCGCTGTGGCAGCCGGCGACGGACGAGGTTGGCGACAGAGGCGTCGCGGCTGGTACAGTCGGTCAGCACAATCAATCAACGGAAGGAAACACTGATGTCTGAAACATGGCTTCCCCCTTGGCTTTCGCCGTGGCTGCCGGGCATACCGTGGGCGCGCATCTGGACGTACCTTGTTGTGTTTTACCTCGCCTATTCGCTCTTTACGCTCTGGTCGTACCGCTTCTCGATGCAGGCGACCGGCATGCGTGAAGCCACCTTCCAGCAGGCCGCGCTCGTCCGCGCCATTGATATTGGCTTACTTCTGTTGGCGTTTTTCCTCCCGCTGTCGTGGTTTGTCAAACTGCCGCTGCTGTTTCTGGGACAGATTATCGCCTTCGCGCTGGTGTTCAGAGCGCCTGTGTTGCGGGCCGTCATCGGAGCGATGTTGTCGTGGTTGATGGGCGGACTCTTTACGTTGATCTACTTGATTCTGCTTGTGTTGTACGTCTGGTTTTTCCGCAGCCTGCCTTATGGTCACGGCGCGGTGTGACGACCAGATGCGGCGGCGCGCAGGTAGATGTTTTTGAGTTCGACGTAGTGCCGGACGCCTTCGGCGATGCGCGCCTGTTCGGCTTCAGTGACGGGACGTTTGAGCTTCGCCGGAACGCCCGCCGCCAGCATCCCGGCTGGAACAACCATCCCTTCCGGTACGACTGCGCCTGCCGCGACAATGCTTCCGTCGCCGATTACAGCGCCGTCGAGGATGATCGCGCCCATCCCAATCAGGCATCCGTCGCCGATTGTACAGCCATGGGCGATGACGCGGTGCCCGATCACGACGCGGCGGCCGATTCGCAAAGGGAACAGTCCGCCTGTGACATGCAAAACGCTGTTGTCTTGGATGTTGGTTTCTTCGCCAATGCGAATGTCGTTGACATCGCCGCGCACGGTGCAGTTGAACCAAACGCTGGCGTCCGTGCCGAGTTCGACATCGCCGATAACCTCGGCCGAGGGGGCGACGAACACCCCATCCGCCAACTTCGGAAACGCCCCTTGAAAAGCCAGAAGCGCCATCGTTGCATCCCTGCCTTTGCCGTCGTGTATTGCTGCAGAGCCTAACGTATGACGGGTATTCGGTTCAAAGATGTCGTGGGGTGGACCTTGCCCGACGCTCAAGCTCGGTTAGGCGACCTTGGGTGGCGGCCGGAGGCACGACCCGCCGCTTTTCGCTACGCGACCTTCGGTGAAGGCGACAGGCTGATGCGCGTCACCGCCGACGGTTGGCAGGTCGCCGAGGGGAAGCTGTGCGCCCGCTACGCCCGCATCCAAACCGTTGCGGCGGATGTGGCGACGCTGATGGTTTATCCGACGGCTAGCCCGACGCTGCTTCCGGTCTTCGCCTGCGAGTGGGTGGTCATCGGAAACCGGGCGCACATTTTGGTGTTGGATGTGGAATGCATTGGAGGGGCGGACGCGCTGCGTGGGCGCGCGCACGCAGTCTTGACGCCGCTTCAAGCAAGTTATGTCACCGCCCTACCGCCGGCGCCCGATCCGCCGCCGTGGTTTGGCGAGATTCGAGAGGCGTGGGCGTTGTTTACGTCCGGCGACCTGTCTTGCCTGCCGGTGATGCGGCAGGCGTTTCAGGACTACCTGACGGCGACGGCGGAAGCGCTCTACCGGCCGTGGCTGGCGGAGGCGCAGGTCGGCCCTGACCATCCGGCTGTGACGACCTACAAACAACATCACGCGGCGCATTCGCCGGGTTACGCCCTCCTTGCGCCCAAAGCCGGTGCGGACTGGGCCAACGCTTTCCTGCGCGAGTGGCATTTTGGCCCTGTACGCGCCGTAGCCTGCGACTGGACAGCTGGCTGAATGACAACGTGGCTCAATCCATTTGGTTTCCCGCCTGTGGAGTGTGGTATTTTCCACTTCACACGCTCGCCGAAGGGCCTACTCCGCGGCCAAGCTCATTGCTGACAACACCCAAGTCAACCTGCCGAGTGTATGACCGCGCCCGTCGTCTTCCCATTGCCGGAGACCAACCAACGCCGGTTGTGGTGGCCGTCCGATTTGATTGTCGCCATTCACACCGAACTGGCGCGGCGCTTGCCCGATGAAGCGGCCGGCGCGCTGTACCGGCTGGGAAGGCTGACCGGCGTCCGGTGGCTGCGTGAACGCGCCGCCGATGCAGAGGTTCAACCGGAGCAAGCGCCGCTTAGTGCACGGCTACGACGGTGTGATGAATGGTTCGCCGATGCGGGCTGGGGACGGGTTGACGCGACGCCGCTTGGAGCGGTGCTGATCGTCAACCATTACAACTCGCCGATTGCCGCCGCGTTGCGCGCCGCAGGGTCAGCGTCTACACCGGTGGATGATTTCTTTGCCGGCTTCTTTGCGGAAGCGGCAACGCAGTACGCGGGACGCCCGCAGGAAAGTGTCGAAATTAGCTGTCTGGCGGTCAATGCGCATTATTGCCGCTTTGTGGTAGGCGAAGCGAGCATCATTCGGAAGGTTTACGCTTGGCTTACCTACCAGCATGACCCGCGTGACATCCTGCGGCGTCTCGCTGATGAAACCACTCTCTGAGAGCATCCGCTATGGCGCGTTTTACTGAAACCGACCAGGCCGCACGGCTTTTACAGCAGATTCTGGCCATGCCGTCCACCACTAGCGCTCCGGTGCTATCCGACGACTTAGAGGAGACTTGGGCGAGTGCGTATGCAACGGACGCCTCCAAAAGCGCCCCTGTTCCAACGCCGTTCGCGCACACCACTGCACCGGTTAACACCGCGCCGCTTTCCGCCAGCCTATCCGGCGGCGACGCTGGGGTGCGCGAGATGGTCGCCACCCGCGCCGAACAAGCGGAGTTGACCCTGCGCGTTACGCCCCAACCCGCTGCCAACAAATACCCCGGTTTGGACGGGGAGACGGTCGGGAGCTTCTTCCGGCGCGTGGTTCGCCCATACCAAGCGCCGACCTGCTGACCCCATAGGTTTCTCATGCCGAAAACGTTGGCCGTTGTCAGTCTCAAGGGTGGCGTCGGGAAAACGACGACCTGCACCAATCTCGCTGCTTACGTCGCTGCGATGGGCGTGCCGACCCTACTTGTGGATTTGGACGTACAAAACGGCGTGCGGTTTGGCGTTGGGCTGGATGACTACGCTGGCCCAACGCTTGAGGACGTTTTGTTGCGAGGGCGGCGACCGCACGACGCTCTCATTCTAACCAACCGGGCGGAACTTTCGGTCGTGCTCTCAGGACATTTCCGCGACGACAAGGCTGTTGAGGCGTACGAACACACCTTCGAACAGGATGTGACGTGGTTGGCGCGGTTGCTGCCGCACTTGGCGACCAAGGATTTTACGCCGCAACTGATTCTGCTTGATACGCCAGCCGGGCTGGGCGCGGTGACGACCAGCGCCATCGTGGCGGCTGACGCCCTGATTTTGCCGGTGCAGTGCGAGCCGCTGAGCCTGCGTACTTTGCCGCCGATGCTACGGCGCGTCCTCCAGATCAAGGCGCAGTACAACCCGCGGCTGAGCATTGAAGGCGTGCTGTTGACAATGTACGACGAGCGGCAGGCGACTTCGGCCGATGTCGTGCGACAGGCGCGGGAAGCTTTTCCTAATGGGCTGGTTTTCGACACGGTGATCCCGCGTCATGAGGAGTTATCGGTATCCTTCGCTGTTGGGACGCCGGCCGTCACGCTCAAAACGCGCGCTGCTGGGGCGCAAGCGTACATTCAGCTTGGGCGCGAGGTCATCATGCGCCTACCGGAAGAGGCTGGTTACGCGGCGCGCGGGTGAGGCGCCGCGCCGATAAGCCTCGCAGCAAACCTCCGCCTGAAGGGTTGCCGCTCCTCGACTCGGTTTACTACAGCTTGTCTAGATGGCGATGTACAACGGCATGTGCCGTCGCCGGAGTAGGCCGCCACAATAGCGCTATGTTGCGGCCCCGGTTGCGCCCGCCTTCCAGTGGGTTCTCGTCCCTGCCCCCTGCATTGTCCGCCAACAGCGACTCACGCCTACCGCCGGCTCACGTGCGAAGCTCCTTCCATCCTCAGCGCCGGTTCTGCAACTGGGCTGAGTCGGCGGTGTTCCAGCCGCCATACCACGTCACAGGCCGCAGCCGACTTCAGGTCATGGGTCACCAAAATCAGCGTCATGCCGGATTCCCGTTGTAGTTGGCGCAGCAGCGCCAGTACGTCGGCTGCCGTTTGCTCATCAAGGTTGCCCGTTGGTTCATCCGCCAGCAGCAGTGGCGGCTGGTTGGCTAGCGCCCGCGCCAACGCTACGCGCTGACTCTCGCCGCCTGAAAGCTCCGTTGGGAAATGACGCTGACGGTCGCCCAAGCCGACCCGCTCCAGCAGCGCCGCCGCCCGACGGCGACTCTCCGCCGCGCGTACGCCAGCAATACGCATCGGCAGCGCGACATTTTCCAGCGCCGTCAACTCCGGCAGCAAATGATGAAACTGGAAGACAAAACCAATGGTCTGGTTGCGGAAGCGCGCGCGCGCCGTCGGCGACAACGCCCAGAGCGACACGCCGCCAATCAGCACCTCGCCCGCTGTCGGGGCGTCCAACCCGCCTAAAACATGCAGCAATGTGGATTTCCCCACACCCGACGCGCCGACAATCGCCGCTGAAATCCCCGGCTCAACCGACCACGACAGCCGTTCAAAGACGACCAGCGGCAGGCCGCCCGGAGACGCGCTTGGGTACTGGTACGTTAGATGTTTAGCGATGAGTGCGGGCGACAAGGGCTTTTTTCCGACAGCCTGCGGAGAAGGCGCAAACCGCCTGCAAGGGGGCAGGGCTGGGCGCGCCCGTCGTGCTTTATGTGCGTCACGCTTTGCGCTTGGGACGCTGGTTGGCGGCTAGCACCCGCTTGCGCAGGCGAATCGCCGTCGGCGTCACTTCAACCAGTTCGTCGTCGGCGATAAACTCCAGCGCTTGCTCCAGTGAAAGCTCGCGCGCTGGAACAAGGCGAATCCCTTCATCCGCCGTTGACGCGCGCATGTTGGTGAGCTTCTTTTCACGGACGACGTTTACATCCAAGTCGTTTTCACGCGAGTTCTCTCCGACGATCATCCCCTCATAAACGGGCGTACCGGGCTTGACGAACATCTCGCCACGCTCCTGCAAGTTGTAGAGCGCATACGCCGTCGCCTCGCCCGCGCGATCCGCCACCAGCACGCCGTTGAGCCGCGAGGGGATCGGCCCCAGCCAGTTGTCCCACCGGAGAAACATCGTATTGAGTAACCCCGTCCCCTTCGTGCCGGTCAGAAACTCCGAACGAAAGCCGATGAGACCGCGCGACGGTACTTCAAACTCCATGCGCACGCGGCCCGTCCCGTGATTGATCATCTTTGTCATCACACCGCGCCGCCGGCCCATCGCTTCGGTGACGATGCCGACAAACGTATCTGGGCAATCCACGACGGCTAACTCAATCGGTTCTTTGAGGACGCCGTTTTCCATGCGCGTTACGACTTCCGGCTTCGAAACTTGCAGTTCGAAACCTTCCCGCCGCATTTGCTCAATGAGAATCGCCAGTTGCAACTCGCCGCGACCAGTCACTTTGAAAGCGTCCGGTGAATCGGTCTCCTCAACCCGAATTGAGACGTTGCCCAGCAGTTCCTTATCTAACCGCTCGCGGATTTGGCGCGAGGTCACATACTTGCCTTCGCGGCCAGCGAACGGCGATGTGTTGACGCCGAACACCATCGAAATGGTCGGTTCGTCAATCTGAATCAAGGGCAGCGCCTTCGGCTGTTCGGCGTCGGCGATGGTTTCGCCGATGTTGATGTCGGGAATCCCGGCGACGGTGATGATGTCCCCGGCGTAGGCGCGGTCGCAGGGGACGCGCTTCAGCCCCTCAAACGTGTAAAGCTGCGTGACGCGGTGCTTTTCAAGCGTACCGTCGCGCTTGCACAGCGTCACCGGCTGGCCGACGGCGATTTCCCCGGCGACGATGCGCCCAATCCCTAAACGCCCAACATATTCATCGTAGCCGATATTGGTGACAAGAACCTGAAGCGGCTCATGCCGCCGATCCGGGGGCGGCGGAATGGTTGCGATGATTTGCTCGAAGAGCACACGCAGGTCTGAAGCTTCATCCTCCGGCCGCCGCTTGGCAATGCCGTCGCGCCCAATCGTATAAACAATCGGAAACTCGATTTGCTCTTCGTTGGCGTCCAAATCAATGAACAGGTCGTAAACCTCGTTGACGACCTCCTGAATGCGCGCGTCCGGGCGGTCAATCTTGTTGATGACGACAATCGCTCTGAGGTTGAGTTCCAACGCCTTCGACAGCACATAGCGCGTCTGTGGCAGCGGCCCTTCCGAGGCGTCCACCAGCAGGATAACGCCGTCCACCATTTTCAAAACGCGCTGCACTTCACCGCCAAAATCAGCGTGGCCCGGTGTGTCCACGATGTTGATTTTGACATCGCCGTACCGCACGGCCGTGTTTTTCGCCATGATGGTGATGCCCCGCTCGCGCTCTAGATCAAGGTTGTCTAGGATGCGCTCAGTGACTTTCTCATTGACGCGAAACGTCCCTGATTGGCGTAGCAGCGCGTCTACGAGCGTGGTTTTGCCATGGTCAACGTGGGCGATGATGGCGACGTTACGAATGTCGGCGCGACCCTGCACGGAAAAACACCTCATGGCGTCCCGCTTTGTGGGCTGGAATATCCCAAAAGGCCGTAGGCTAGCGCACTTCCTATCGGAACGGCTACCGGAGTTTCCACAAGTGTGTACCTTCCTCTGGAAGGTCGGCGCCGACAGCGCCGAGGCGACTTGGTGATGACGCTGCCGCACACGCTATAATCCCGTTGTTGAAGCGCTACGCGCGGGGCCTCCGCTGGCGGCGCACTTGAAGCAAGCACAGGATGGAAACCATGACTGAGCGCATTGCCGTAGCGATGTCGGGTGGCGTGGACAGCTCCACCGTCGCCGCCCTGCTCAAGGAGCAGGGCCGGGACATCATCGGCTTCTCGATGCAGCTTTGGAATCAGCGCCGCATCAATGTGGACGCCGACGGCAATCCCCTTCCGTCGCGCTGCTGCTCGCTCGATGATCTCTACGACGCGCGAGCCGTCGCTGACCTGTTGGGCATTCCGTTTTACGTCCTCAACTTCGAAGATGACTTTGAGGCGCGCGTCGTCCGCCCGTTTGTGGTGAGTTACCTCAACGGCAACACGCCCAGCCCGTGCGTCGCCTGCAACAGCCGGATGAAGTTTGATACGCTAGTGGCGCTGGCCCGCGATGTCGGCGCAACTAGGGTGGCGACTGGCCACTACGCGCGCATCCGCTTCAATGAGGCGACCGGCCGCTGGGAACTGCTCAAAGGACGCGATCAGCGCAAGGATCAGTCATACTTCCTGTTTGAACTAACGCAGGAGCAGCTCGCCTGCGCCATGTTCCCGCTGGGCGACCTGTCCAAGGCTGAAACCCGCGAAATCGCTCGCCGACACGGGCTGCCTACGGCTGAAAAGTCTGAAAGTCAGGAAATTTGTTTTATTCCCGACGGCGATTACGCCCGCTTTATTGAGCGGTATGTCGCCGAAGCGGGTGGTGCCGTGGACGGCCCACCGCAGTCGCCGGTCGCCGGACCGCTAGTGCAACTCGGTCTGCGCCGCAACCTGCCGCAGCCGGGTGAAATCGTCACCAAGGATGGGCGTGTGCTGGGGCGTCACGCCGGCACGCACCGCTATACCATTGGACAGCGGCGCGGCCTTGGGGTGACAACGGGCGACGGCCGGCCGCTCTACGTCATTGGCATTGACGCTGCGCGCGGGCGAGTCATTGTCGGTTCGGAGGAAGACCTACCGGGCAAATCGCTAACGGCGACGCGCCTAAACTGGATCGCCTGCGAAGCGCCGACCGCTCCGCTGCGTTGCGCCGCTCGCATCCGCTACCGTCATGAAGAAGCGCCGGCGACAATATACCCGCTGCCGACCGGCGACGTGCGCGTGGTCTTCGACGCGCCGCAGAAAGCCATTACGCCCGGTCAGGCGGTCGTCTTCTACGACGGCGAGCGCGTTCTGGGCGGCGGCTGGATTCTTGTCCAAGACTAGCGCTCCTGCACCTTACAACCCACGCCCATGTCGAAATCCGCCGAAGCTGCTTCCGCCGTCTGTGTCTGGCTGCACGGCGATTCGCTGTCGCCGTATGACGCCGCGTTGCAGGCGTACCCCTCCGCACCGGTCATTTTCGTCTTTGACGAACCCCTGCTGATGAGTCGCTACCGCCTGACGTTCAAACGGTTGTTTTTCATCTACGAGTGTTTGGTTGACCTCTACGAGCGCATTCCGAATCCGGTCAAAGAACTGCGCCGGGGCGAGGTTGTCGCGGAGATTCTGGATTTTTGTCGAACCCACGGCGCGACGCAGGTCGCCGTAACGGAGACATACGCGCCCCGGTATCGGGAATTTGTGCGTCGGCTGGAGGAACACGGACTGACGGTTCAGCAGTTTCCCAAACCGAAGCTCGTGCCGTACGCCGGCCCGCCGCCGAAACGCTTCATGGCTTTCTGGAAAAAAATTGAGCGCGCCGCCTTTCGTGACTGACAAGTCCGGCTCGCGCTAAGCGGCGGCCGCCAAACGGCCTTGAGACGGCGAAATGTTCTGGGCAATGGTTGCCGCAGCGCGACATCACAACGCCCTAATAAGGAGCGCCGCCACATGTCTTCGATTCTCGCTGAAATCCTCGACGCCGCTAAAACCGTCCGCGCCATTGCGCAGGGCATGGCCGTGACGCTGAGCTACATCCCGAAGCGCAAACTAACGCGCCAGTACCCCGATGTACCGGTTGAGCTGTACCCACGCTTTCGCGGCGAGCACTACCTTGCCCGTGACGAAAACGGCAAGGAACGTTGCGTGGCATGCTTCTTGTGTTCGGCGGCCTGCCCGGCGGACGCGATCTACATTGAAGCCGATGAAGACTTGCGTCCCTACGAAGAACGTCCGGGCGTGGAACAGCGCTACGCTCGCGTCTATAACATTGACTACGGGCGGTGTATCTTCTGCGGCTACTGTGTCGAGGCCTGCCCGAAGGACGCCATCAAACACGGCCACAACTTTGAGATGGCCGTGACGAACTTCGCCGACCTGGTTAAGGACAAACAGTACCTGCTGTCCAACTTGGAGCGTGAAAAGACGCGCAATTTCGTTCTTCGCAGCGACGCTGAGTAGCGCTGCGCCGTCAGGACTGACCCCTAAGCGCGCCGGCGGCCTGGCGGCGGCTATGCGCCGGTGGCGCCCGCCGAGGTTTCCTGCGCGGCGGCTTCCTTCTGCGATTGATAGTGCGCCAGCAACGCCTTCCCCTCGCGGCTGCGGGGGTCAATTGTGCGGAGATGCTTGTTGCCGACCATCTCCCAAATGGCCATCACGACGCCGTTTTTCTCAACGGCGCTGTAGGTCTTCTGCTCTGGAGCAATTTCCGACTGCACTGCTTCCGACATAGAGACCAAAAAACGTGTTTTCAACCCTATTCTGTGTGGAATACTCGCGCCTTGCTTGTGCAAGGGCGAGACGGCATATTTCCATAGCGAATCGCAGGCTGTCCAGAACGCCCCGGATGGTCTCACCGTACCGACGCCTGATTTGAGCCGGTCATACGGAGGACGAACAAAATGCCGTCCATTCGCTGTCCGATTTGCGGTGCTGAAACGACGTGGGCGGGCAATCCGACGCGGCCGTTTTGCTCGGAGGCTTGTCAGATGCGCGACTTGGGCAACTGGCTGACAGGGCGGTACAGCATACCGGTCGCCGAGTCGGATGTCACGCCGATGCCCGACAACCCGGATGAATCCTGAAGGTGCCCCCTTATGCTGCGCGTCTTTCTCTGGGTGGACATCAAGCGGTATGAAATCGGCTCGCCGGCGTTTTTTCACTGTTTCTTCTCAACGGTCGCCTACCGCTTGGAAAACGACGCTTGGGGCAGCGTCTATCCACGCATCATGCTGGATTTCTACAAGGGGCGGCTGCGCTACACCGATGCGCCGCAGGCGCTTAGCGAACTCGATGCCATCCAGCTCGGGTTTGAGATGATGCCGCCGACGGACATCATCTGGGACTACGACGATCTTGAGCGCCAGCCCCCGTGGGCCGACGGCGCGCTCGATGCTGTAACCTGCGCCGCCGAATGTTTCTTCACGTCGCGGGAGGAACATTTGTTTACGGTGCTCCGGCAGGCTTTTACGCGCAGCATCGAAGTTCGCCATGACGTATGTATTCGGCGTATGGCATAACCCGCGTTTTGACACCCCTGCGGTTTTGATTCCAACCTTGGTAAGGATCACCCACCTCTCATGACTCAAGTCCGTGTTACGCCGGGCGATCTCCGAACAATGAAGGCTGAGGGTCGGCGGATTGTTGCGCTCACCGCTTATGACCGTCCGACGGCGGAAGTCTGTGAAGCGGCCGGCGTGGATGTCATCTTGGTCGGCGATTCACTAGGAAATGTTTTGCTCGGCTATGAAACGACCATTCCCGTCACGATGGAGGAAATGCTCCATCACGTCAAAGCCGTTGCGCGCAGTGTCCGACGGGCGCTCGTCGTCGCCGACATGCCGTTTCTGTCCTACCAGACCGACCCCGTTGAGGCGTTGCGCAACGCCGGGCGTTTTCTCAAGGAAGGCGGTGCGCAGGCGGTTAAGCTGGAAGGTGGCGACCGCAGCGCGGAGACGATTGAGCGCCTAACTACGGCCGGCGTTCCTGTTATGGGTCACTTGGGCTACACGCCGCAGTCGGCGTATGTGTTTGGGAAAAACGTCGTTCAGGGGCGCGACCACGCCGCTGCCATGACGATTGTCAATGACGCGCTGGCTCTGGAGGAAGCTGGCTGCTTCGCCGTGGTGCTGGAATGCGTCCCGCGTGAAGTCGCGCAGGCCGTCTCGGAACGTCTGACGATCCCAACCATCGGCATCGGCGCTGGCGCCGGCTGTGATGGACAGATTCTGGTCTTCCACGACGCCGTCGGTTGGGGCGCCGGCGCGACGCTGAAGTTCGTCAAAACCTACGCCAATGTCGGCGAGACGCTGCGGCGAGCCGTGAGCGACTACGCCCGTGACGTACGCGACGGCAAATTCCCGGCCGCCGAACACACGTTCACGATGTCGGCGGAAGCGCGCGTTCTGTTCGAGCAGGAACTCGCCGATCTTGACGCCGCCTGCGACGGTTAGCCCGCCCCGCCGGCGTTGCCCCTTCCAGTGTGGGAGAGAACCGACCGATGTATGACGCCCATTAAGTTTGGTACTGACGGTTGGCGTGGACGCATCGCCCGTGAGTTCACTTTCGTCAACCTCGACCGTGTCGCGCAGGCGACCGCCGAACAATTCCTCGCCGACGGTGACGCCACCCGGCCGGTTGTGTACATCGGCCACGACCGCCGTTTTCTGGGTGAAGACTTTGCGGCGCGCGTCGCAGAAGTCATGGCTGGCAACGGCTTTCAAGTGTGCCTCTACGACCAGTTTGTGCCGACGCCGATGGTGTCGTACGACTGCTATGTTGAGCGGGCGCGCGGCGGCGTCGTCATCACAGCTAGCCACAATCCACCGCAGTTTTCAGGCTTCAAAATCAAACTGCCGTTCGGGGGGTCAGCTCCGCCGGAATACACGGCGCAGGTCGAGATGCGGCTGGATGCGAACGCGCCGCGTGTGCGTCCGCTGCGTGAAGCCGTCAGCGCCGGACAGGTGCGGTATGTCCCGCCGTCGGAAAAATACTTGGCGCGGATGGGCGAGTTGCTCGACCTTGAGCGCCTGCGCGCATTCGACGGTGAAGTGCTGGTGGATTCGATGTACGGCGCGGGCGGGCGCTACATTGAGCAACTTTTGCAGGGCGGTCGCTTGCGTGTTGAGACGCTGCGCGCCGAGCGCGACCCGTACTTCGGCGGCATCCACCCAGAGCCAATGATGCCCCAGTTACAGCCGCTGTGTGATGAGATCATTCGGCGCAGGGCATTCCTTGGCCTTGCCACGGACGGCGACGCCGACCGCATCGGCGCCGTAGACGACCGAGGCAACTACCTCAACACGCACCGGATGCTGGCGATTCTGGCGTTGTATCTCATCCGCAAGCGCGGACTGTCAGGCGGGATTGCACGGACGGTCTCACAGAGCGTCGTTGTCAAGCGCATCGCCGAACGGCATGGCCTGCCGACGTATGAAACGCCGGTCGGCTTCAAGCACATTGCGGCGTTGATGCGGACGCATGACATTCTCTGCGGCGGCGAGGAGTCAAACGGTCTGGGCTGCAAACTGCACATTCCTGAACGGGACGGTATTTTCAGCGGGCTGCTGTTTTTGGAAGCAGTGCTGGCTTTCGGTAAGAAGCCGTCGGAACTGGTCGCCGACATCGCCGCCGAGTTTGGCGACTTCGCCTACGACCGGCGCGATCTGGCGCTGGACCACATTGAACAGGGCCTAGCGTTCATTGAGCGGCTGCGAACCGATCCGCCGCCGTCCGTCGCCGGCTATGCGGTGCGCGAGGTGGGAACGCTCGACGGCGTGAAGCTGATGTTTGAGGACGAAAGTTGGTTACTGTTTCGTGCGTCGGGCACTGAGCCACTGGTGCGCGTCTACAGCGAGGCGACTTCGGTCGAGAAAATGACGGCGTTGCTCGACTTCGGCGAGCAGCTCGTGCGCCAATCACTCTAAAACCGGCGCGGCGAGGTTTCGGCGGCCGCATGCCTTTCTCAAGCGGCGGCTTCAGCGGCCATGGACGCAGTTTGGTTTGAATGGGCGGCGCTGATCCTGACGACCGCCCTAGGAGTGGTCGTTTCTGCTCACGCGCTGCTTTACAAGCGTGAAGCGCGTTCGGCGCTGCTGTGGCTGTTGGTCGTCTGGTTTTTGCCGGTCGTCGGCGCGCTCCTCTACCTGCTCATCGGGATCAACCGCCTTCAGCGGCGCGCGCAACGCCTGCGTCCCGCTGCGCCGTCTCTTCCCCGCGTCACCGACCAGGACCAAACCGATGCGCTCGCCGACGATGACCTTGGCGGCCTAGCGCGTTTAGTCCGACAAGTGACCGGCCAGCCGCTGCTGGCCGGTAATCGCATCGAACCGCTCCTCAACGGCGAGCAAGCCTACCCGGCGATGTTGGACGCCATCGCGCAGGCGGAACGGAGCATTGCGCTGGCGACCTACATTTTCGACCGCGAAGGGATCGGCGACCGGTTTGTGGAGGCGCTGCTGGCGGCGCAGCGACGCGGCGTGGCGGTGCGCATTCTCATTGACGATGTGTACGTGCGGCTGGTGCGCGGCTCGGCGTTCAAGTTTCTGAAGGCGGCAGGCCTACCGGTGGCGTCGTTCAACCCGCCCATCCTTCCAGCGCGGCTGCACGCCGCCAATCTCCGCAACCACCGCAAGTTGCTGATTGTTGACGGTCGCCTTGGGTTCACCGGCGGCATGAACATTCACCGACCGTACTGGCGGCCCGACCAACCGGCGGCGGCGTTCCGGGAGCTGCACTTTCGGGTGGAAGGTCCCGTCGTCCGGCACATGGTGGAGACGTTTACCGACGACTGGTACTTCACCGTCAACGAACGGCTCGACGCGGCGTTTTGGGGCGCACAGCCGCTGGAGCCGGTTGGAAACGCGCTGGCGCGGGGCATCGAAGCCGGGCCGGATGAAATGCTGGAACGCCTGCGGTGGGTCTTCCTAGGGGCGCTGAACGCGGCGCGGCGGCGTGTCGGCGTCTGGACGCCCTACTTTGTCCCGGATCAATCGTTGCTGGCGGCGCTTAGTGCGGCGGCGCTGCGCGGCGTCGAGGTGGACATCCTGACACCGGTGGAAAACAACCATCCGCTGGTGCAGTGGGCCGGGCGCGCGCACTACTGGCAGGTCTTAGAGCATGGGGCGCGCATTTGGGAGCGACCTGGCCCATTCGACCACAGCAAGCTAATGGTTGTAGATGGCCGCTGGGTTTGCCTCGGTTCGGCGAACTGGGACCCCCGCAGCTTGCGACTCAACTTTGAGTTTAACTTGGAGGTGTACGACGAGGCGCTGGCGCAGCGGATGGAGGCGCTATTTCAGGACGCGCGCCGGGAGGCGTCGCCGGTGACGGCGGAACAACTCCGAGCACGGCCGTTGCCGGTTCGCCTACGCGACGGGGCGGCGCGACTGTTGTCGCCAATGCTGTAGCGCCTCTATTGAGAGGTTGTTTCTTGACAAAAAATCTTTACTCAAGCTACAATTGCCGGATAAAAATTTGGCATACGAAAGTTTTATTTTTGACAATCTTAAGTTCGTCTGTGGGAGGTTTTGCGAATGGCCTTGTCCGTCTCTGGTTCTAAATCATCGCGCAAGCCCGCATCCGACCCTCAGCCTTTGACGCAGCGCCCATCGCCGACTTCCTCCCCCCGAACGCCGGTTGCGCGCGCGCGGGCCAAAGGTCACCCTTCCACGTCGTCTCGGTCTGCTACTTCCGCTGTTGAGCCGTCTACGCCGACACCCCCCGCGCTTGCTGGAGAGGCCGCCCCGGCCGACCTACCCACAACCACCGGCCGTTCAAGGTCACGTTCGAAAGCCACTTCCACTCAAACTTCGGTGCCGCCGACGGATAATACTGCCAACAAGCGGACGGCGCGCAAAGCCGTCGAGGCGGAGGTCAAAGCCAACCAAGAAGTTGCTTTGAAGGCGTTGGCGGGTAGTCAACCGGCGACAGCCGCCCGTAAGGCTGTACGTGCGGCGACTGATGAAAAGCATGCGACCAAAAAGTGCAAGACCGGCGCTTCTGACGCTTCGAGCGCCGTCCCTACGGAAACGAAGGACGCCAAACCAGCGACTTCAAACGCGACAAGCAAGCTAGGGGCAGTTGAAGCGCCCTCAACTGAAGCGCTGGACGCAGCACGCGGCGCAGCTAAGAAGAGCAAAAGCAAGCTAGCGGCGACTCCTGCTGCGCCCGCCACGACCATTTCCCCTGCCCTACGACGCAACCGGGAGCGGGAGGCTTTAAACCTCTACACAACGGCGATGGAATCCTTCAAGCAAACTGATTATGACCGGGCGCGTGACATCCTCCAGCTCTTGCTTAGCGATTTTGAACTGGAAAGCGAGATCGCCGCTCGCGCTCGCACCTTCCTAAAGATTTGCGAACAAAAACTTCATTCGCCTGCATTATAAAACTGACGCCGCCAAGTCCCCTGCGTAGGTAGATAGGCGGCTTTGTTTCCGCCATAGGGAACTTGGCGGGCGTCTTGTCTAAAATCTTTACGGCGCGTATGGCTTCCAGTTCGGCTTCTTCTGTACAACGTCCGACTTCATCACCAATTAGGTGTGTTGCGATTGGCGGCGGAACCGGCTTAGCGACCCTTTTGCGCGGCCTCAAGCGGCATGTTGTGGACGATGGGCCACGGTCGCCGGGGCAGTGTATCGAGAGTTTGACTGCCGTCGTCACGGTGACGGACGATGGTGGTAGTTCCGGTCGTCTCCGCGAGGAGTTTCAGATGCTCCCGCCGGGCGATATTCGCAACTGTCTAGTAGCGCTTTCGGAAGACGAACGTCTCTTCGCGCGGTTGTTCCAGTACCGCTTTCCGGGGCAAGGCGGGGTGCGCGGCCACAGCTTCGGCAATCTGTTTTTGGCGGCGTTGACTGGGATTACGGGCGACTTTGTCGAAGCTATCCGGCTTTGCAGCGAGGTCCTTGCCATCAAAGGCAAAATCCTTCCTGCAACGACGGCCGACGTCACCCTTGTCGCTGAACTTGATGACGGCTTTATCGTACGTGGTGAATCTAAAATCAGCGCTGCCGGTGGACGCATCCAGAGCATGACGCTTGACCCACCAGACTGCAAACCGCTTCCTGAAACGCTGACAGCAATTGCCGAAGCCAACTTGATTACACTCGGACCGGGCTCGCTCTTTACGAGCGTCATTCCAAACTTGCTCGTCAATGGTGTGACAGACGCCATTGCCGCTTCGGACGCGCTGAAGGTCTATGTGTGCAATCTCATGACGCAGCCCGGTGAAACAACCGACTTTTCAATCGCTGATCATGTCGCCACCCTCTTGGACGCGCTTGCGCCTGCAACGCTGGACGCCGTCATCATCAATCACGGGGCGATTTCCAAGGCGGCCCGGGCGCGTTACCGGCTCGAAGGTTCGCGTCCACTCACAGGCCGCTCGGCTATTCGCCGCTTGCGCGTTCCCCCGCCGACGGCGCGGATTGCTACGGACAAGTTTCTTGTTTTCGACCGCCATCGCATTCCGGTCGTTACAGCCGATCTGGTTGAAGAGACGGAAGTCGTCCGTCACGCGCCGGAGAAATTGGCGCGCGTGGTGTTGGATGTGTACGCGCGCCGCCTAGCGGCGACGCAGCGCAAGCCCGGTTTGCGATTGGTGGCGCGATGAGCCTGGCTTCGACAAGTACCGACCCCGTGGCGACCCTTCAGCCTCTCATGCGTCCTGCTCGGCGTCGTGTGTGGCGGCGCCGATTGGTTGTGGTTGCTGCTGGCTTGTTCCTACTGGTCGCGGCTGCGTTTATCTGGTTGCCTGAAATTGCTGAACGTGAAATGAACGGCGTCGTGGCGACGACGCGCAAGCCGCCATCGTCGCGCGCTAAAGCATTGCACGAACGGCTGTTGGTGGCTGATTTGCATGCCGATACGCTGCTCTGGAACCGCGACCTGCTGGCGCGGGGAACGCGCGGCCACGTTGACCTCCCCCGCTTGCAGGAAGGCAATGTCGCGCTTCAGGCGTTTACGATTGTGACCAAAGCGCCGCGCGGCATGAACAATGACCGCACCGACGGCAACCGGTTCAACCTTGTCGCTGCTCTGAGCTTCCTCCAGTTGTGGCCGCCGCGCACGTGGTACAGCCTCACCGAACGGGCGCTTTACCA
Source organism: Chloracidobacterium sp. (assembly GCA_025057975.1). Taxonomy (NCBI): domain Bacteria; kingdom Pseudomonadati; phylum Acidobacteriota; class Blastocatellia; order Chloracidobacteriales; family Chloracidobacteriaceae; genus Chloracidobacterium; species Chloracidobacterium sp. Next base: position 78,344 of record JANWUV010000014.1, on the reverse strand, counting down.
GTGCCGGCGGCTTGAAGAAGCCGCTGCGCGCTCCGGCGGTCGGCTGGTAGTCATTCGCAGCCGGACTGACCTTGAACGGTTTCTGGCGCGGCGCGCGTCCGACCCAAAACTGGTCGGCGCGTTTCTCGGCGTGGAGGGCGCACATGCGCTGGATGGCGACTTGGCGAACCTTGACCGCCTATATGAAGCTGGCGTCCGCATGATGGCCCCGACGCACTTTTTCGACAACGAGATCGGCGGCTCTGCACACGGACTGGTCAAGGGCGGCCTTACTGCTATGGGACGCGAACTCATCCGCCGCATGGAGCAAAAAGGCATGCTCGTGGATTTGGCACATGCGTCGCCAGCAGTGATTGACGACGTACTGGCGATGGCGACGCGACCGGTTGTCATTTCGCACACCGGCGTACGCGGGACGTGCGGCGGCCTGCGCAACATTACAGACGATCAGTTGCGCGGCGTGGCGCGTACCGGCGGCGTTGTCGGCGTTGGGTACTTCTTCGCCGCCGTCTGCGGTCAGGACGCCCGTTCAATTGCGCGCGCCATCCGCTACGCCGCCGATGTCGCCGGCGTGGCGCACGTCGCGCTTGGCTCGGATTATGACGGCGCCGTCAGCGTGCCGTTTGACACGGCGCATCTGGCAGAAATCACCGACGCTCTGCTTGATGAAGGGTTTTCAGAAGATGAAATTGCCCTGATTATGGGCGGCAACGTCCGGCGGGTTTTGCTCGCAACGCTGCCGTAACGACTAGCGGGATGAACGCAAAAACGCAACTATGACGGAACGACGCCTTCGCATTCTCATTGCTAAGCCCGGTTTGGACGGCCACGATCGCGGCGCCAAGGTAATTGCGCGCGCGCTGCGGGACGCCGGGATGGAAGTGATTTACACCGGCCTGCGTCAGACGCCGGAGCAAATCGTGGCCGCCGCCGTCCAAGAGGACGTGGACGCCGTTGGCGTTTCCATTCTTTCCGGTGCGCATATGACCTTGTTCCCGCGTATTCTGGAGCTGATGCGCGAGCAAGGACTTGATGATGTTCCACTCTTCGGCGGCGGTATCATCCCTGACGAAGACATTCCAAAGCTCAAAGAACTTGGCGTGGACGAAATCTTCACGCCCGGCGCGACAATGGACTCAATCATTGACTACATTCGCCGGCGTGTTGGCGGCGAACGACAAGCGTCAGCGTCATAACCTTGGCGCGGAAAAAGGCGCGCTCTGTGCTCCGCCTCGGTTGCGCCGCTCACTAGGCGACTTCATAACGCGCTTATGACGCGCTGTAAACCCGATAGTCTAGCTCCGGGAAGATGGTGTCGCGGCTTTCCACTTCCGCCAACCAAGGCTCGTCAAGCTTGCCCGTTGTCACCATTTCGTAGAGTCGTGTAAAGCGGTGAATGTGATCGCGGAAGCGCTTTTCGGCGTACTGCACCATCGTCTTGTTTGTGATGATAAAGGCCCAGTCGCTGGATTGCGCCAGCAAGAGTTCACGGGCGGCCTGGTTGAGCGCGCGCCGCAGCAGACCGTCGGCTGCGGGAAACCGCTGCGCCAGCTCCACCATCCGACATTCAGCCTGATGCTGGTGACGATACATCCACTGCGTGTCGCGGTTGAGCCAGACGCGGTTGTACCCTTCCGCACCCCACGATGAGGCGGACGGGATTTGTGGCTGGTTGTGCGGAAACATCATCAGGTAGTCGCTTGGCGTCGCCAAAACAACCTCATCTTGATCGAAGTGAATCTTGCGGATGAGAAAGTCCAGGAACTGCGGTCCCTCGTACCACCAGTGGCCATAAAGCTCCGCGTCATAGGGCGAGACGACCAGCGGCGCGCGTCCGATCACGGTCCTCAGATGACGCATCTGCGCCTGCCGTGACGCCAGAAAGTGCCCGGCGTGTTCGGCGGCGGTTTCAGTCGCCCACGCCGGGATGTATGGCTGCTTGTGGTGTAGGGCTACCTTGCCCGTCACGCGAAAATACTTGACGCCGATGTTACGCCGTACGCCGTCCGCATGCAGATAGGGCTTGATGTACTCGTAGTCGGCTTCGTAGCCTAAATCCTTGTAAAACTCACGGTAGTTGGGATGGCCTGGATAGCCGACCACCGAGCTCCAGACCTGTTCACTGGTTTCGACATCGCGCGCGAAGGCGGCTACGCCCGACGGCGTCACCACTGGCGCAAAGATGCCGTGCGCCGGGCGCGGCGACCCGAACATGATGCTATGCGAATCCACGATGAAGTAACGCAGGCCGACCTCGGCCAACAGCGCGTCAACGCCCGGCTCATAAGCGCACTCCGCCAGCCAGATGCCCTTCGGACGCCGGCCGAAGTGTTTTTCGTAGTTCCGTACGGCGACCTGAATTTGCGCCCGCCGGGCGGCTTCATGCCGCATCAGCGGTAGCAGGCCATGAGTGGCGCAACAGGTGATGATTTCGAGAACGCCCGCTTCTTGCAAACGTCGAAACGCGCCTACCAAATCACGGCGGTACACGTTTTCATAAAGGTCGTACACCGCGTGGAAATGGTCGTAGTGCGCCTGCGCGGCTGGGGCGAACGGCGTGCCCTTTGTGCGGACAATCTCCTTTTCCGTCAGTTCGACTAGCTTCTCGACATGACGCACATACCGCGCACGCAGCAGGTCATCGGTGAGCATTTCACACAGCGGCGGCGTCAGCGTCATAGTCAATCGGACGCGAACTCCAGCTCGGTGCAGGTTTTCAAAGACGAACAACAGCGGAACGTACGTCTCGCTGATGGCTTCATAGAGCCAGTCTTCTTCGAGAAATTCCGGGTGTTCCGGATGGCGCACGAAAGGCAAGTGCGCATGGAGGATCAGGGAGAGGAATCCGGTGGTCATGGGCAGTCGTGCAGAGGCGGCTTTGGCGGAACTGCGCCGGGGCCGGCGGTCGCTGGGAAGCCAGTCGTGTAGGTAGCTCAAATGTGAATAGGACTGCCGAAAACGCCGTGGGCGGCTTCCATGACGGACTCGGAAAGCGTTGGGTGAGCGTGAATCGTCCGGACGAGTTCCTCAGTCGTTAGCTCGCCGCGCAGCGCCACGCAGGCTTCGGCGATGAGCTCCGTTGCACGCGGCCCGATGATGTGCACGCCAAGCAGTTCGTCGTATTTGGCGTCGCTGACGATCTTCACCATACCTTCCGTTTGACCGAGAATGCGCGCCTTGCCGCTTGCGGCGAAGGGGAACGACCCGACTTTGACTTCATAACCGCGCTCGCGCGCTTTGGCTTCGGTGAGGCCTACGCTGGCGACTTCCGGTTCGCAGTAGGTGCAGCTCGGAACGTGGTCGTAGTTGATGGGTTCAGTGGTATGGCCTGCCATGTGCTCAACGGCGACAATGCCTTCCGCCGAGGCGACGTGCGCCAACCACGGCGTGTTGATGACATCGCCAATGGCGTAAATGTTTGGCTCCGCTGTCTGAAGAAAACCGTTCACTTCAATGTAGCCGCCTTTGTCCGTCACCGCCCGTGTGTTTTCAAGGCCGATGCCAGCGCTGATGGGACGGCGACCGACGGCGACCAGTAGCTTCTCAGTCTGAAGCGTTGAGCGGTCGCCGTTGCCGTCCACGAGGGTCACTTCCACACCGTGGTCGTTCACGGTCGCGCTTTCACATTTCGTGTTGGTTTTGACGGTGATTTTTTGTGCCCGCAGCGCCCGTTCCAGTTCGGCGCTGATGGCGGCGTCTTCCATTGGGAGCACGTGCGGTAGCATTTCGACCAGCGTGGTTTCCACGCCGAACCGCGCCATGACGGAGGCGAACTCAACGCCGACGGCGCCTGCGCCGAGGATGACGATTGACGCCGGCAGTTCGGTCAGTTCTAGCGCATGGTCGCTGTTGATGATGCGTACGCCGTCGGTTGGAAACAGTGGAATGTCGCGCGGAACGGAACCTGTCGCCACGACAATGAACTTGGTTTGGAGAAACTCCTTCACGTCGCCGTTCGTGACGCTGACCGTGTGGGGATTTTCGATAAAGCCAAAGCCTTTGAACACTTTGACTTTGTTTTTGTTCATCAGGTATTCGACGCCCTTGGCCGATTTGAGGACGATCCTTTGCTTGTATTTCCTTACACCTTCGTAATCGAGCTTTACGTCGGAGACCACTACGCCATACTCGGCGGCGTGCTTAGCTTGTTCATAGACGGCGGCGCTTTCAAGCAGGGCCTTGGTTGGGATGCAGCCGCGCAGTAGGCACGTACCGCCCAGATACTTATCTTTTTCTACAATGGCCGTCTTGAGTCCAAGCTGGGCGGCGCGAATAGCAGCGACATACCCGCCGGGGCCGGCTCCGATAATCACGACATCAAATGCATGGTTGGGAGAAGTCACAATGAACGCCTCGTGTGACAGGGACGGACGCCAGGTGCGACCGCTGCACCAAGGCGTCCGTCCCTGAAGTGGACGCGCACCCGCTGGGGTAGGCGGCGCAGGCCGTCTTTATGACGCAAAATGAAAACGGATGCCAATCGGCATCCGTTTTCATTTTAGCGAAGTTGGCTGGGAGACAGGGACTCGAACCCCGATACTCTGGTCCAGAGCCAGATGTCCTACCATTGAACGATCTCCCACCACGGACTGACCGCAGTCAGCGCTGGTCATGTAGCGGAAACAGGCTTCCGAAGTCAACCCCCCAAGTTTCAGCCTCAAAGTAAGGGTGGTCTTGACAAAATAGTCGAATGTCGTCATATCCCGCCTCTCGCTTCCCACGGTTTTGCGGAAATACGCAACGGCGCGATTTCAGGTCTCCCTCATGCCCAAAACGGCGCTCATTACTGGCATCACTGGACAGGACGGCTCATATTTGACGGAGTTTCTCATTGCTAAGGGCTACAACGTGCATGGTGTCATCCGGCGCAGTAGTTCGTTTTCCACGGGACGCATTGACCATCTGTACCGTGACCCGCACGACCCGCAGCGCCAGCTGACGCTGCACTATGGCGATTTGGCCGACAGCACCAGTCTGCGGCGTATTTTGGAGGCTGTCCAACCGGATGAGGTCTATAACCTTGCGGCGCAGTCGCACGTCAAAGTTTCGTTTGAGCAAGCTGAGTACACGGGCGACGTGGTGGCGACGGGGACACTCCGGCTGCTGGAGTCGCTGCGTGACTACACGGCGCGGACAGGCAAGCAGGTCCGCTACTATCAAGCCGGTTCGTCGGAAATGTTTGGGGCGTCGCCGCCGCCGCAATGTGAAACAACGCCGTTTCATCCGCGGAGTCCGTATGCTGTGGCAAAGGTGGCGGCGCACTGGTACACGGTCAACTACCGCGAGGCCTACGGCCTGTTTGCTTGCAACGGTATCTTGTTCAACCACGAAAGCGAACGGCGGGGCGAAACCTTTGTGACGCGCAAGATTACGCGCGCTGTGGGGCGCATCAAACACGGTCTTCAAAGCAAGCTTTACTTGGGTAATCTTGACGCACGGCGCGACTGGGGCTTCGCTGGGGACTACGTTGAGGCCATGTGGCTGATGCTTCAGCAGGACGCGCCGGACGACTATGTGATTGCGACAGGGGAAGCGCATTCCGTACGGGAGTTTCTTGAAGCGGCGTTTACCTATGTTGGGCTTGACTGGCGGGATTACGTCGAAATAGACCCGCGCTACTTTCGTCCGGCGGAGGTTGATCATCTGCTAGGCGACGCTAGCAAGGCGCGAGAGCGGTTGGGCTGGCGGCCGCGTGTTTCGTTTTCGGCACTGGTCGCGCGGATGGTTGACCACGACCTTGAGCTGGCGCGACGTGAAGCCCTTGTCCGCGCTGCGAGGTAGGAAAGGAAGTTGATGGAGAAGGACGCGAAAATCTACGTCGCTGGCCATCGTGGTTTGGTTGGATCGGCACTGGTTCGCAGGCTTCAGGCGGAAGGGTTTACCAACCTCGTACTTCGAACCCGCGCTGAGCTGGACCTGACGCGGCAGGCTGACGTAGAGGCTTTTTTCGCCGCCGAGCGTCCAGCATACGTCTTTCTGGCGGCGGCGAAGGTCGGCGGTATTCTGGCTAATGACACCTATGGCGGCGATTTCATTCGGGAAAACCTGCTCATTCAGACTCACGTGATTGAAGCTGCGCGGCGGTGGGGCGTGCAAAAGCTTCTGTTTCTTGGCTCATCCTGCATTTACCCCAAGTTTGCTCCCCAGCCGATGTCTGAGGACTGCTTGCTGACCGGGGTGCTTGAGCCAACTAACGAGCCGTATGCCGTCGCTAAAATCGCCGGACTGACGATGGTCAAAGCTTACCGAAAGCAGTATGGTTTCAATGCTATCTCTTTGATGCCGACGAATTTATATGGCCCCGGCGACAACTTTGATTTGGCGTCGTCCCACGTTCTAGCGGCGCTGCTGCGGAAGTTTCACGAAGCCAAGATGACGAATGCTCCGACCGTAACTGTGTGGGGAACAGGCACGCCGCGTCGCGAGTTCCTGCACGTGGACGATTTGGCCGACGCAGCGCTATTTCTGATGCGGTCGTATGAAAGCGGTGAACTCATCAACGTCGGCGTTGGCGAAGACATTGCTATCAACGAACTGGCGGCTCTGATTCGGGAGGTCGTCGGCTACACGGGCGATATCGTTTACGACACCTCAAAACCTGACGGGACGCCGCGCAAGCTGTTAGATGTTTCGCGCCTCCACGCGCTCGGCTGGCGAGCGCGGATTCCGCTTCGTGAAGGCATTACGGCAACTTACGCTTGGTATTGCGCCAACTATGGCAACTGATCCCCCTTTCGGAGTGCAAGCCTCTGCCGCACGCAGGGAGTTTGCAGCCGAGAGAGACGTTCCAGCGTTTCAGGCACAGCTGACAGCGGTCTTGACAGCACATGGCATCGCACTGGATGACACCCAAGTTGCGGCGCTGGTGACGCACTACCGCCTCCTAGGTGAAGCCAATACGCGCCTCAACCTCACGCGGCTAATGACGCCTGAAGATGCTGTACGTTGGCACTACCTTGACATTTTGGCGGCGCTGCCATGTTTCACGGGAAACATGCCTAACTGCTGGGTGGATGTCGGCTCAGGTGGGGGGTTTCCGGGGTTGGTTCTCGCTGTCGCGCGGCCGGACTGGCGCTTGATGCTGGCGGAGCGTCGCGCCAAGAAAGCAGCGTTTCTCAGAGCGTGCGTTGCTGAGTTGGGACTTAGCCCAAGGGTGCTGGTATACGCGGGTGAGTTTGAGCCGGGAACGGCGAGGCGGGCGTTGGTAAGCTACGGTGTGGACGTTTCACGTGAAACGTGCGGTATTGTTGCGCGCGCCGTCGAAGACGGCCGACGTCGCCTGCCACAGCTTCTGAAGCTGCCGATACTGGTACGCGCCGTGTTCTGGCTCGGCGCAGCGGACGCGACCGCACTAGTGGAGTGTCCGCCGCAGGGCTGGATGGTGGAGCACCTCCTTCCGTTGCCGACCGGCGACCGGCGAACGGCGCTGGCGTTAACGCGGCGCGCAGACTAAACCTTTTACGCCGCTACGAAGCGTACGCTACAATGCCGCCCCGACGAGACACGGCGGCTGCGGGCCGGGATCGCCGTCAACACGTCTCACGTGTCACATTTCAGTGCGAGCAAGGGGAGACGGCATGGGAAAAATCATTGCCGTTGCCAACCAGAAGGGCGGCGTCGGTAAGACGACCACTGCTATCAATCTGGCAGCGAGCTTAGCTGTCAACGACCGGCGGACGCTGCTAGTGGACGCCGACCCGCAGGCCAACGCCAGCAGTGGGGTAGGCATCCGACGCGGGACACTGCGGCGCACGCTCTACCACGTCCTCATCCTAGATGAGCCATTAGCCAACGTCGTGCAGGCGACGGAACTGCCAGCGCTCTACGTCGCCCCAGCTGACCGAAACCTGGCAGGAGCAGAAGTTGAACTTGTCGGAGTGGACGAACGCGAGTTTGTGTTGCGCCGTGCACTTGAAGGTTGCCGGGCGCAGTACGACTATATCATCATTGACTGCCCACCAAGTCTGGGTCTGCTGACTATCAACGCCCTAAGCGCCGCTGATTCCGTACTGGTGCCTATCCAATGTGAGTACTTTGCGCTGGAAGGCGTGTCGGAACTACTCGACACGTTGGCGCGCATCCGCCGGAGCTTCAATCCAACGCTCGCCGTCGAGGGCTTTTTGCTGACGATGTTTGATGAACGCACCAACCTGTCCAACCAGGTCATGGCGGATTTGCGGGATTTCTACGGCAAGCAGGTGTTCGAGACGGTCATTACTCGCAACGTCCGGCTTGCCGAAGCGCCCAGCCACGGCAAGCCCATCATTCTCTACGACATCAAATCACGAGGGGCAAACGCCTACCTGCAACTCGCCAAGGAGGTTATTTCGCATGACAACCAAAAGGGCGCTTGGGCGCGGACTGAGCGCGCTGCTTCCTGAGCGCACACCCCAGACCGGCGAAGAACTCCTTGAACTTGACATCGAGCGTATCATCCCGAACGTTGGCCAACCCCGCGCAACGTTTCACGAAGGACGATTGGAGGAGCTAGCACAATCCATTCGCGAAAACGGCTTGCTTCAACCGATCGTTGTCCGCCGCTACGGGGAGGGTTTCCAGATCATCGCCGGGGAGCGCCGCTGGCGCGCGGCACAACGCGCTGGACTCCACCGTATTCCAGCTGTTGTGCGTGATGTTCCCGACGACCGAATTCTGGAACTCTCTCTGATTGAGAACATCCAGCGTGAAGATTTGACACCCATCGAAGAAGCGCAGGCGTACCGCCGCCTAATGGATGAGCTGGGGCTAACGCAGGAGATGGTCGCCGCTCGGCTAGGCAAGGATCGCGCAACTATCGCCAACGCTATTCGGCTGCTCCGGCTGCCGCCTGACATTCAAAAACTCATCGAAGAACGTCAGCTGACGCCAGGACATGCTCGTGCGTTGCTGGCACTAGACAGCGAAACTCTCCAGCGGCGTGTCGTGGAAAGTATCATTGAGCGCGGACTATCCGTGCGCGAAACCGAACGACTGGTCAAGCGCATTCTGCGCGGTGAGCCGGCCATCGTCGGCGGCGCCCATCCCACCGACCCAAATGTGAAGTTTGCTGAGTCCAAACTCTCCAAACTGCTTGGCACGAGGGTGCGGATTGTCGGTCGTGGGCGCGGCGGCTACATTGAAATCGAGTACTACAGCGCCGAAGACCTTGACCGGCTCTACAGCCGTTTGATGCGGCTAGGGGACGGACAGGGTGTGTAGTGCCGGGAGCGGCGAACTTGCCGCCGTTTCACGTGAAACGCCGCCGTACCCTGGAAACCAACGCAACAGACCATTCCAGCGCCATAGGCAACGGCTCGCTCAGGGAGTGCAAAGCCGCTACAATCGGTAGCTTTGATATTGCAAAGCTTTACGTCTGGGAGACTGTCGGCGCATGGCTTCTGCACCCGAATCCACGACTGAACTTGTCATTACCCCTGAACTGCTTGAGCTTCACCGCCTAACGCCTGAAGAGTACGCCAGAGTATGCGAACTGCTGGGGCGGACGCCGACGCTAGTCGAGCTGGGAATTTTCTCGGTCATGTGGTCGGAGCACTGCTCGTACAAGTCGTCGCGGGTGTATCTGAAGACGCTGCCGACGACCGGCGCGCGTGTTGTACAGGGTCCGGGCGAGAATGCCGGGATTCTCGACATAGGCGACGGCTGGTGCATCGCCTTCAAGATTGAATCGCACAATCACCCATCATTCATTGAGCCGTTTCAGGGTGCAGCAACCGGCGTCGGCGGCATTCTGCGCGATGTCTTCACGATGGGCGCGCGTCCCGTCGCCATCTTGAACTCGCTGCGTTTCGGCTTGCCTGACGATCCACGGCATGGCGCGCGCAATCGGGCGCTGCTGGACGGCGTCGTACGCGGCATCGCCCACTACGGCAACGCCTTCGGCTGTCCGACCATCGGCGGTGAGGTCTATTTCGAGGACTGTTACACCTTCAATCCGCTCGTCAATGCGTTCGCGCTCGGTCTTGTGCGGCGCGATCAGATCTTCTTAGGCAAGGCGACAGGCATTGGGAATCCGGTGATGTACGTCGGCGCGAAGACCGGACGCGACGGCATCCACGGCGCGACCATGGCCTCGGCTGAGTTTGACGATGACGCCCTTGCCAAACGCCCCACCGTACAGGTCGGCGACCCATTCTGTGAAAAGCTCCTCCTGGAAGCTTGTTTAGAAGCGATGCGCGCAGGCTGCATTGTCGGCATTCAGGACATGGGCGCAGCCGGGCTTACGTCGTCCAGTTGCGAGATGGGCGCGCGGGCCGGGACGGGCATTGACCTTGAGCTTTCGCTGGTACCGCAACGTGAAACCGGCATGACGCCCTACGAGATTATGCTCTCTGAATCGCAGGAGCGCATGCTGCTGGTCGCCGACAGCGGCCGCGAGCGCGAAGTGCAGGAAATTTTCGCCAAGTGGGGACTTTCCGCCGTCGTCGTCGGACGAGTGACGGACACGCGCCGGCTGCGCGTCCACCACCATGGCCGACTGGTCGCCGACATCCCGAACGCTCATCTCACGGATAACGCGCCGCGTTACGAGCGCCCGGCTGCTCCGCCGGACGACTGGATCGCCGACGCAGCGGCACGGCGGGAAGCGCGTGAAGCGGCGTTGGCGGAGATCTTTCCAGTCGCTGCGCGGCAGTTGTCGGCCGCACAGATTCGGGATGACCTGCGGCGATTGCTCACGTCGCCCAACCTCGCGTCGCGGCAGTGGATTTATCGCCAGTATGACCACATGGTACGCACCAACACGATTGTCCTCCCAGGCGCGGATGCGGCCGTTATTCGCATCAAGGAAACGCGCAAAGCGGTCGCTATGACGCTCGACGGCAACGGACGCTACGTGTTCCTCGAACCCCGCTTAGGCGCGGCGCTTGCCGTCGCCGAAGCCTGTCGAAACTTGGTCGCCGTCGGAGCAGAGCCGATTGGGCTGACCAACTGCCTAAACTTTGCTTCGCCGGAGCGCCCGGAAGTCATGTGGCAACTGCGCGAAACCATCGCCGGGATGGGCGACGCCGCCCGCGCTTTTGAAACACCCATCGTAAGCGGCAATGTCAGCCTCTACAACGAAACCGAAGGGCGCGGCATTTTCCCAACGCCTGTCATTGGCGCGGTTGGCCTTGTTGAGGACGTTCGGACGGTCATCGCGCCGCGTACGCTGCCGGAAGGCGAGGTGGTATATCTCTTGGGCGCGACCGGCGAGGATTTGGGCGGGACGGAGTACGTACGCCGGAGGTTCGGCGTCGTCGCCGGGCCGCTTCCGACGCTTGATCTCGAAGCCGAACGGCGGTTGCAGCGGTGCGTCTTGGAAGGCGCGCGTCGCCGGTTGTGGACGGCGGCGCACGACTGCGCCGACGGCGGATTGCTTGTGGCGTTGGCGGAGATGTGTTTTTCGGCGCATGGCAAGGCGGCTTCGGGGATGACGGTGAGCTTGCTGAGTTCCGACACCGAACGTTCGCGCGCAGGCGTACTGTTTGGCGAGACGCCGGGACGGATGCTCGTAGCGGTTGCGCCGCGTTATGCGGCTGAAGTGGAGTCACTGTGCGATGACCACGGTGTGCCATGTCAAACGTTGGGCGTCGTCCGCGGGGAGCGGCTGACGGTGACGCTCGATGGTGAGACTGTCCTTGACGAACTCATCGCCGAACTGGAACACCTCTGGCGAACGGCGCTTTGCTTGTGAAAACAGCCTCGACGGATGTGGGCCACACCATCAGTTGATTGGTGTGTCTTGGTGGTTACAGGGAGCATGAGACGCCTTGCTGCTTCAGAAAACAACCTTGCGCAGTGCGCCTGCGCTGGCTTAACTAAAGCCCCGCTGTTTATTGCACGGTCAACATCGCGCCACAGACCAAGTTAGCACTGGGTCGCTTTGTACACACTCGCTTTTTGTGAGGCAGATTGGAGTCGCTCCGCAAATTTGACCTGCATACCCACATTCTGCCGCCGCGCTGGGAGAACCTGTGCGACAAGTATGGCTATCCCGGCTTTCCCCGGCTGGAGTATGTCAACGCCACCTGCGCCCGCATCATGATTGACGACCGCCTCTTCCGCGAGGTGCAGGAAAACTGCTGGCATCCTGAAGCCCGCATCCGCGACTGTCACATGCACGGCGTGACCATGCAGGCGCTGTCCACTGTGCCGGTGATGTTCAGCTACTGGGCCAAGCCACAGGACACCTACGACTTGGCACGCTTCCTCAATGACCACATTGCGGAAGTCGTCGCTCGCCATCCAACGTACTTCGTTGGACTAGGGACGCTGCCGATGCAGTCGCCGGAGCTGGCCGCCCGCGAACTAGAACGCTGCATCAATGATCTCGGACTTGTCGGAGCTGAGATTGGAACGCACGTCAACGAGTGGAATCTGGACGCCGCCGAACTGTTTCCCTTCTTCCAACGCGCCGCCGAGTTGGGTGCAGCGCTGTTTGTTCATCCATGGGAAATGGTTGGACAGGAACGTATGCCGAAGTACTTCCTACCGTGGCTGGTCGGGATGCCGGCCGAAACGTCGCTGGCGATTTGCTCTATGATTTTCGGCGGCGTCTTCGAGCGGCTGCCCCGCCTGCGCTGCTGCTTTGCCCACGGCGGCGGCGCGTTCCCTTTCACGCTGGGACGCATCACAAAAGGCTGGGCGGCGCGGCCCGACCTGTGCCAAATCAACATCAGCCAGCCGCCGCGCACCTACCTGCCGCAAATCTATGTGGACTCACTGGTTCATGACGCCGACGCTCTGCGCTATGTCGTCAAAGTGTTCGGCGTCCGGCGCGTCGTCCTTGGCAGTGACTATCCCTTTCCACTCGGCGAAGATGAACCGGGAAAGCTCATCTGTTCAATTAAAGAATTTTCCGCTGAAGACCGCGCGCGCCTGCTGTGGCAAAACGCCGTCGAGTTTCTCGGTCTCGCCGACCATGAGCCGCTCCAAGGCTGGGAAACTGAAACAGCGCAAGCCGCCGAGCGACACAACGACAGCGAAGCGCAGTGACAACAGAGGTCAGACAAACCACAAACCAACGGCCAAACAGCGCATTATCGCGGCTGCGGACGCAAATCGGCGTCGAACAACCGCTGATACGCTCGATAGTTCGTCATCACTTTGAAGACATACTCCTTGGTCTCCGCGTAGCCTACTTCCGCCGCAAAGCAGTCAGGATCATCCACTCCGGCCCGCATTCGCCACCGCGCCGTCGCCGTCTCGCCGCCGTTGTACGCCGCTGCGACCGCCGCTGGATGCTCTGGGAACAGTTGGTGTAACTCTGCGACGTACGCCGCCGCGAACTGCACCGCTGTACGCGGGTCATACAGATCGGCGCGCGTCCAGTTAGTCAGCTTCAACGCCCGCGCCACGCGGTTAGCCGTGGCGTCAATAAACTGAAACATTCCACGCGCCCCCACCGGCGATTTCACCGTCGGGTTGAAGCGCGACTCCTGCCGCGCAATCGCCAGCAACAGTCGGGCGTCCACGCCGCGCAGGCGAGCATGTTCCAGCAGCTCGTCCTTGTACGGCGCCGGGTACAGTAACTCGGCGACCTGACGCGGCATCACCTCTAAATGAAAATCCTCCGGCAGCGTCCCAAACACCGCCTCGCCGTAAGCGAGGGCTTTCCACGCCTGATCACCGCGTCCGGCGTAAACCGCCTGCGCAAAGGCGTCGCCGGTCGGCGTTTCCATGACTAACAGCGCATCATCGTACAGCCCCAAGAATGCCAACTCGTCGGCCAGCTTACGCAGAGCAGGCGCAGCGCCGGAGTCGGCGATAAAGGCGCGCCCCAGCTCCGGCGCAGTATACCGCCACGCCTGCGCATAGGCCGGCAGTCGCCGGTACGCCGCTTCTAGCTTCGTCAACAACGCGCGCCGCGTCGTAGGATCGTTTGTCAGACGCAGCGCCTGCTGAAGAGCATCCTTGTTGTCCGCTTGCCGTAGGCGAATCAAATGTTGATTGATGACATCGCGCGCTACCGCCTGCTGCGCCAACGCCAGCAGCCGCTCCGTCGCCAACTGCCCGTAGTAGCTTGTCCGCGTATCCGGCAGCGCAAGGTACACCTCAACGGCTTCAGCGAAGCGCCCCATTCGCTCCAAACACAACCCACGTAGAAAAGCGACTTCCGCCGCGTCGGTTGCGCCGGGGCCACGTCGTCCCAGCGGTAAACGCTGAAGCGCGTCCAGTGCTGCCAGCGCCTTCGCAAAGTCTTTCCGTGAAAGCCAGATTTTCGCCCGCTGGAAACAAGCCGTCACACCAGTCAACTCGCGCGGGAAGCGCACCTCGGTACGATCGCACCACGCTAGTGCCGCATCAAACTCGCCCGCCATCCGCAGCGCGTCAATGGCGTTGAGATGCGCGCCGCCTAGAAACTTGCTTTTGGGATATTTGGCGATGAAGGCTTCATAGCGCGCAACAGCTTCTCGGTGGCGTCCGGCGTTTTGCAGCGCGTGACCGGACTGGTAGTAGCCTTTTTCGCCGTCAGGCGACGTTGGATATTCCTCGTGCGCGCGCTCAAACCAGCGGCGGGCTTCCTCCCAGTTTTCCTCAATGAAGAAAGCGCGACCGAGTCCCCAGAGCGCCTCGGCGCGGTTCGGCGCGGCTGGCGCTTGCTCAACCAAGGTGCGAAAGTGCCGCTTGGCGCCTTCCGTATGCCGGTTCGCCAGGTAAAGCCGCGCCCGTGTCAGGCGCTCTGCCGGCGTCAACACGGCGTCCCCCTGTGCGTCAAGCGCTTCCGCCGCCAGCAGCGCTGCGTCATCCTTGCCGGTCGCTAGCAGTCGCCGAAAAATCGCCTGCGCCTCAGCTTCGTTGCCGGCGCGACGCAACAGTTGGCCGAGCCGGGCTTCATACTCGCGGCTGCGCGGTGCAAGTTGACGGTAGAGCGCGATGGCGGCGTTTAGCCGGCCGGCGGCGACGTAGTTTTCGGCTAGGCGCAGCGTCGCCTGTCGTGCGACCGGATGCATTGCGAACTCGCGGATGAGGCGCGTTAGTGCGACGCGCTCTTCTTCAGCGGCTTCGGACTTTCCAGCCTGTCGTTCGCGGCGGGCGATCTCAGCCAAGTAATGCAGACAAAACGGCGTCAGCATCCGCGCCTCTTGGCGTGCGACGACGGACAGGAAGAGCTTCTTTGCCGTCACCATATCACCGGTACGCAGCGCCAAGCGGGCGTGGAGGTAGTCATAGTTGTTGAGCACGTACAGCGCTGGCGCGGCGGCGGCAAAGCGGTTTAAGTCGCGGAGCGCGTCGGCGTAACAACGTCCCGCGACCGCCTGCTGAATGCGCTGCGCCGTCGTCCGTGCCTCAAATAGCGATTCGTCGGCGGCGCTCACCGGCGGTTGGTCGGACAGCGGCACGAGCTTTGGATGGGTGGGCTGATGCGGTGTGGCAACGGTCACGGCCAACACCATCACGCCGACTAGGAAACGTTGAAGTTCAAGAAGGTTCATAGGCGCGCAGAGCAGCTTCGCACGTACGTTTTCAAAATCCTACATCGCTGGGAAACAAAGACTTTTTCCAGGCGGTCAGTGAAAACGCCAAGGCCGAACATTATGCAACAAACCTTTACGACGGAGATGACGGAGGTCAATCGCTCGCGCGCTCAACCATCGGTCGTGATTTTATTGAAATCAGCGTGACGGATACCGGCGTCGGCATTCCGCCAGAGGGATTTGCCCTATGTATTCGATGTCTGTCGGCAGTCGCGCAACCATCGGATGGGCGTCGGCGTTGGCTTAGGTCTATCCGTTGTGAAAAGCATTGTCGCGGCGCACGGCGGTGATGTCCGAGTGGAAAGTCAGCTAGGTGTTGGTACGAGTTTTACTGTGACTTTGCCCGTCGCCAACGCTGGCGTTGAGACCGACCCAACCTGAAAAACATCCTTGCAGCGCGATGTTTTCCCTTGCCGAAGGGAGCGTCTGAACGACAAAAGCGTTGCCGTCTAACCAAAAGAGGACGCCCCCGCACTCGGCAGGATGCTCCTCGAAAACGGCTATGGCGCTTCGGAGGGAGGGGTCGCCGGGGACGAGAGGAGATGATGACAGTTGAACGCTTCCGGCAACAGCGCCGCCAGCGACCACTCCATAGTTGCGCCTTGCGCCGCAACGCTAATGATGCGAATGTCGCCGCAAAACTCCCACAACACCTGCCGACAGGCCCCGCAAGGTGGCGTCGGAGTTGCGGCTTCCGTAGCGACGACCACGGCCTGAAAGTCGCGTTCGCCTTCGGAGAGCGCCTTGAAAAGCGCAACGCGCTCGGCGCAAACCGTCAACCCAAACGAGACATTCTCAATATTGCAGCCGGTGTAGAAACGTCCGGAGCGGGCTTGAATAACCGCCCCGACGGCAAACCCGGAGTAAGGCGCATGGGCGTGTCGCCGGGCGGCCTGTGCAGCGGCGATTAGCGCCTTGTCACCTAAGGCTGTTTTCGAGCAAGGCGTCGCCGCCTGCGTCATAACCTTGGACGCTCCAGCTTGCTGGCGATGACTTCCCGGACAACACGGGCAGCTTCGGCCGTTACTTCCTTCAGGTCGCGGTCTTGCGCCGCAAAGCGCATTGGCGGGTGAAAGTGAACCCGAATCTTCGCCGGTCGCGGGAATTTGCGATACATGCTCCAGGCCTCAAAGCCGCCGTTGAGTGTAATCGGGACAATCGGCACTTGCATTTTGACCGCAATCCGAAACGCCCCGGCCTTGAATTCCTGTAGGTCGCCATGCGGCGTCCGTCCGCCTTCGGGAAAAATCATCACCGCCTGACCAGCGCGCAGGAGGTCCTGCAGGGTCTTGAGCGCGCTTTTGTCGAACGGTTTGTCATGGTCAACCGGAAAACACTGGAAATACCGCAGGAACGGACGCAGGTAGGCGACCCGAAAAACGCGGCTCCACGTCATAAAGTGAATCGGCCGCCGAATTGGGAGACCAATCCAAAATGGATCGGCGTACGCCTGATGATTCGGAGCCAACAGAACCGGCCCTGTCTTCGGTACGTGCTCGACGCCGGAATATGTCATCCGAAAAAACGGATGAAGCGCCAAGCGCAGCGCCGGACGGACAAGATAGACAATCGTACGCTGGTGGAAGTTCATCACCGGTTGACAGCAGGGCGCTGCGCCGCGCCAGCCTCAAAACAACCAAACAACCTATGAACAACCCCCGAAACGACCCCGCCGAAACGACGGGGGCGCACGGCGTATGCCTATGTAAAGACCGGCTATTCAGGCAGGAACGCTTGCTCGCTGCGGACGCCCAGCGCCCGTGCGACATTGAGTCGTCCGCCAGTCGCCACACGCTCGGCCAGCGCCGCCGTCGGTGTGACGGAGCGGAGCAGTTGCGCCTTGAGTTGCTTGACCGACAGACCTGGGGTGTTTGCCAACACCAGCGCCGCCGCGCCTGCCACGTAGGGCGTCGCCATCGAAGTGCCAGAGAAGTGCTTGTACCCTTCCCCAAAGACGCCAACCGGCACGGTGCTGTAAACATCAACACCCGGCGCAGCCAAGTGAACGGTTTTCTTGCCGTAGCAGGAAAAGGCCGCCAGCTTGTCATCCGGCGACAGCGCAGCGACCGACACAACGTTGGGGACGTTGTAGGACGCCGGGTAGTGTGGGAGGCGGTCATTGTCCGTACCGGCGTTGCCGGCGGCAGCGACAAAAAGGATGTCGTTCGCGTTGGCGATGCGGATGGCGTCTTCCAGCGCCCGCGAATAACCGCCGCCGCCCCAACTGTTCGACAGGATGCGGAGGTTGACGCCACGCCGCTTCATCGCAATCGCATAGTCAATGCACTCCAGCGCGTCATTGAGCGTTCCCCGACCGTTGGCGTCCAGAAACTTGAGCGCCATCAGACGCACATCCCAATTCACACCTGCAATTCCCGCGCCGTTATCCCCCTTCGCGCCGATGACGCCGGCGCAGTGCGTACCGTGGCCATTGTCGTCCATCGGGTCGCCGCTGTTCCCGACGGCGTTATAGCCGTAGTAGTCGTCCACGACGCCGTTACTGTCGTCATCGAGGCCGTTGTTGGGGATTTCACGGTCGTTGACCCACATGTTGTCGGCTAGGTCCTCGTGCGTGTAATCCACACCGGTGTCAATGATCGCTACAACGACATCGCGGCTGCCTGTCGTCACATCCCACGCCGACGGTACGGCAGCGTCCACACCCGGTATGCCTGGCCGACCACCCTTGATCGGCTGACCGTCGTTGAAGTGTCCCCATTGTTCAGCAAAGCCAGGATCGTTAGGGCGCACATCCTCAGCTTTGTACACATAGTTCGGTTCGACATATTCCACGCTTGGATGCTTCCGCAGACGTTCCAGAAATGCATCCGTCGTCTCCGCTTTGTCCTCCGGGTACAGGCCGAAGGCGAACAACGGTAGGTTGGAATAGCGGTAAACCCGCCCGACGTTCATCTGTGCCATGAGCTTGGCGATGGCGTTCGGCTGCGCCGTCCGCTTGTACTTGACAATAAAGCCGTAGCTTTCAGGTCGTTCGGCGACGGTTGCGCCTCCGGCAGGACAGGCAAGCTTACTCGGTTCCACCGTGACTGGGTGCGCTACGGTTCCACACGACTTTGGAACCGGAAGACGGCGCATCAGACCAATCCCACCGGCGGCCGCAATCACTGCACAGCCGAGGGCCAAATGCTTGAGAGTGGATGGACGCATACCGGTCAATCTCCCGTGGCGGAATGCAGCCGCGTGGCGTTGGACGCAGCCTGTGAAGGATGGGAACAAGGCTACACTGTCGGTGACAAGACGACAAGCCGCCGCAGCCCGCGCTCGGTGAGATAGGACGGCGTCATCCAGTCAAACGCCGCGCATGTCCGGCGGCCAGATGAGTTTGTGCAACTGCGTCTGAAAGCGTACTTGGAGGCCATCCGCCAGAATGCGCTCCACAATCGGCCGTCGTTCGACGCCGAACACGGTTGAAAACAGCACATTGGTTCGCTCCTCCAACCGGTAGATGCGCAGGATTTCCCGCGCCCAGAAATAGTCGCCCAAGTCGGCGAGAACAAATTTGACCTCGTCGCGGCGCGTCACGTAGTCGAGATTCGACCACAGGTTTTTCTCCACCATACCGCTGCCCGGACACTTGATGTCCATAATCTTGACAATGCGCGGGTCAAGCCGTGAAACATCGCGGTGACCGCCGGTTTCAATCAGCACCGTATACCCTTCTTCAAGCAGGCGTCCAGCTAAGTCGTAGATGTCCCTTTGCAGCAACGGCTCGCCGCCAGTCAGTTCGACCAGTCGCGTCGGATATGCCCGAACCCGCTCGACGATTTCCGCGACGGTCATGTGCGTCCCACCGGTGAACGTGTATTCCGAATCGCACCACGTACAGCGGAGGTCGCAGCCCGTTGTCCGTACAAAGGCGCAGGGCAGGCCGGCGTAGCTGGATTCCCCTTGGATACTGAAGAAGATTTCGGTAATACGCATGGGGACAATCGCCTCGCTTTAGACGGCGAAGTGCGCCGGGGGTACAAACGTGCCTTACTGGTATCGTTTCACGGATTCAGCGTCCTGAAATGTACGCCAGCATGCCCCGCATCTGCGCCAGCCCCATCATCCACCGGAACCCCAGCGCGTATTTGACGGCGCTCAGCCCTAGTCGCAGGATGTCCTCGGTTGAACGACGGCGGCGGTTAGAGGCTTCGTCGCATAGCAGCGCGCCCAAGCCGTCAGACAGACCGACGGCGACAAACAGCGTCAACAGTGCGACGAGTTCATCAAACGTCAGTCCGCCCGCCATCGCCGTCAAGTCTACCAGCACGACGGCGAACAGCTCCCAGATCGGTGCAAAGATGGATGCCACAATCAACACAGGCAACGCCAAGCGCGCGCGCCAGTCACCTTGCCCACCGAAGGTAAGACCCAAGTGGCGGACAATGACGCCGAAGGCTTCCCGTGCAGCGGTTGCCCGTGTCGCCATCGCTTCATCCAGTGAGTTCAGGGGTGGAATGCAGGCGAGGATTTCCGGGACAAACAGCACGCGCCGCGTTTCTTCACGCTTGCGGACAGCGTAGGCTGTCAGCAAAAGGTCGAGTGTGTCGGCGGCGTAGCCGGTCCGATAACCGCCAGCCGCCACGATTTCGGTTTTTTTGAGCAGTGAGACGACGCCCGGCAACAGCGCTAGATTGCCGACGCCGGTGCGGAGCAGCCACTGCGTATGGAAGAGCGCCGCCCGGTCAATCCGCTGGAGATCATCCAGGGGACGCCGCACTGCCGCCGTACCGACCAGACGTTGGGTAGCCGCATATGACGGATGGCCGTCGGCGGAGAGACGAATTTCCGAATCGTTCGGGGTTGAAGCGTCGCCGGGGAACTCAGCCAGACAACTGACAGCGACGGTCTGCGTCACGTCTTCAATGAATCCACGAGCAAGCTCAATCAACGCATCTGGATTAAGCGTGACTTGGGTGTCAAGGGCGCAGACCAGCGGATAGCGCGACAGATTCAAACCACAGTTGAGCGAATCTTCGCGGCCGGTCGCTGGTTTGGCGACGACGGTCAGTTCGGCGTGTTTGGCCGAGGCGTACAGCGTCGGCTCAGTCTGCATTGGGATGCTGCGCTGAATAATGCGTGAGACGGGATGGAGGAGGAACGCCTCTTGCAGACAAGCATGCGTCCCATCGCTTGCGCCGTCATTGACGACAATGACTTCAAAGCGTGGATAATCCAGCGCTAGCAGACGGTCTATAATCTCAACCGCTCGTTCGCGCCCGCCGCGCACCCACACGATAATCGAAATTGGACGAATGCGTTCGGAGTTCGGCAGCGTCCATTCCATCTCGATGGCGCGGCGACGGCGACGGCGGCGGATTTCAAGCAGCGAGCCGCTCATGGAAGCCAGCCGGAGTAAGACAGCGGCAATGACGGCGAGCGCCAGTGCCGTTGCACCGCCCCTAAGGCCCTGTTGAAACTCAAATGTGAGGCCGCCCGGCGAGGCCACGACGAAGAAGGCGAAAAACGGCAGCAACCACCAAGCCGCTAAGACAACAGCAAGGACGCGGCCAGCCAACGTCGGCGCTGTGACTGGGAGGGCGCTAAGCGTCCTCGTGGAAGAAGCGGGAAGCACGTCGAAAATCACGATGTGACTCCTGCCGGCGAAGGAAACACTTGGCCAACCGCTTCCTCGCTGACTTGCCACAACCGCGCCTGCGCCGCAGGGTCATTGGCGGCGGCGCTGGTCGGCGCTGGCCGGCAACGCTCAAAGTATTGGCCGCTGACGCCCGCCGCCTCAGCCGCCGTCGCCAAATAAAGCGATGTCTCCGCGCCGCGCGCGGGTGAAATACCAAACGCCCACTTGAGCACTCGCGCCGTCAAACGAAACCACCCAGACGTATTATCGGCGAAGTTGGAGGCGACACCGCCCGGATGCAAACAGTTGGAGGTCACGCCCGTTCCGTCCAACCGCCGCGCCAGTTCGTGACTGAAAAGAATGTTCATCAACTTCGATTGGCCGTAAGCCGTCATCGCAGCGTACGGCTTCCGTTCGAACTGAAGATCGTCGAAATCCACGCCGGTCACGAAGCGATGCGCCCGCGAGCTGACGTTGACAACGCGCGCCGGCGCACTTGCGACAAGCAGGTCAAGCAGCAGATTGGTCAGCAGGAAGTAGGAGAGGTGGTTAAGCGCAAACGTTTGTTCAAAGCCGTCGGGGGTTGTCCGGCGTACGTCGAAAATCGCTCCAACGTTGTTGACCAGAACATCGAGGCGGGGAAAGGCGGCGCGAAACTCAGCCGCCGCACGTCGAACGTCATCCAAGCGCGACAGGTCGGCTGTCAGGGCTGTGATGTCAGGGTTGCCAGTGTCGGCGCGCAGTTCTTGGACGACAAGTTCGCATTTGCGGGGATCGCGCCCGATGAAAGCCACAGCAAAACCGGCGCGCGCCAATCCACGCACGGTTTCCTTCCCGATGCCGGC
The DNA here is from genome assembly GCA_025057975.1 of Chloracidobacterium sp. NCBI lineage: Bacteria > Pseudomonadati > Acidobacteriota > Blastocatellia > Chloracidobacteriales > Chloracidobacteriaceae > Chloracidobacterium > Chloracidobacterium sp. The sequence continues at coordinate 56,460 of JANWUV010000014.1, read as the reverse complement.
CGTCCCCCCGGTCACAAGCGCGATTCGTTTCATGTCACTGGCTAAATAGCAGCAAAGTGTTGTGAGCTAGGTTATCTAAGAACCCCTGTACACCGTCAACGCTTCCGTGGTTGCTTCAAGCTGTCAAGCTGACTCCTAGGGGCGGCGTAACGGGCCATGCGTTTGATCATTCGTCCGTTTACTCTCGAACTCAAAGAACCCTTTGCCCTAGCCGTCGGCAGCCGAACAACGACGCCGGCTGTGCTTACCGAACTGCATTACGCCGGGTTGGTCGGCTACGGCGAGGTCGCTTTACCACCGTATTTGGGGTGGACACAGGACGCCGTCTGCCGAGCGTTGGCGCGTGTCTCCTGGCCGGTGAACGCCGACCCCCTCAACCTCGACGCCCTGCTGGCGGAGGCCGCCGCCAGCATTGGCGACCTACCGCCCGCGCTGGCGGCACTAGACATCGCCCTGCACGACTTGTTCGGCAAAATCATTGGGCGGCCGCTCTACGTACTGTGGGGTCTAGATTTGGCGCGAATTCCGCCGACATCGTTTACGCTCAGTTTGGGGGCACCGGAGGCGCTACGCCGCAAAGTCACGCAGGTCACTGCGTACCAGGTCATCAAGCTCAAGCTTGGCGGGAAAGACGACCGGGCGTTGGTCGCCGCCGTCCGCGACGCCACTGACCGGCCGCTTTCAGTGGACGCCAATCAGGGTTGGCGCGACCGGATGGCGGCGTTGGATTTCATCGGCTGGCTGGCCGAGCAAAACGTGCTCTTTGTCGAGCAGCCGTTTCCGCCGAGCCGCGTGGATGACCATGCTTGGCTGACCGAGCGCAGTCCGCTGCCGATTATCGGCGACGAGGCCGTTCACAGCATCGCGGATGTCGTCGCCGCACGCGGCGTCTATCACGGCGTTAACGTCAAGTTGGCGAAGTGCGGTGGGTTGCGCGCCGCCTATATGATGCTAACCGTAGCGCGGGCGCTGGGTCTCAAAACGTTGCTGGGCTGTATGACGGAGACTTCCTGCGCCGTATCGGCGGCGGCGCATCTGTCGCCACTGGCGGATTGGGCGGATTTGGACGGCGCAGCGCTCATCGCCAACGACCCCTTTGATGGCGCACAACTTGTCGCCGGGCGACTGACGCCGCGACCTCTACCAGGGATTGGCGTCCAACCCAAGACGTAGCCGATGCCTTGGAAGGCGCCGCGGGCGCATGCCAAGGCGCAGGCTGTCCCTTCGGCCCGCTTGATTGGCTCTGTTCAGCAGGTAGTGGACTTGTACGTGGTTCAAGCGCTATTTGGCAAAAGGGGAAGGCTTACGTACGCCATGCACCAGCAGCGCCGCCGGTGTCGCGCCGTCATCAGCTAGCTCACGGTCAAGCGCCTCAACACACCGGCGGGCAGCAGCGCGAATGTCAGATTTGCCCTGTGCGGCACGGTGGGTCAAGGTCTCATAGATGTCGTCAAACTGGTCGTCCGACACTTGCTCCTCTGGTGTCACGACCAAGCTTTGAGCCATCAGGTCCGCGATCCGCCGTTGTTCATCTGCATGGAAGCGGCTGAGTACGTCCAGAAACCCATCCAGGTCAGAGGCAATCAGGTCGGCGTAGAATGTCCCCAGCAGCTCGGCCGACTCGCCAACGCACCGCGCGGCCGCTGCGAACAGCGGTCGCCGTAAGCTCTGATCGCCTCGCTTACACAGCGAGATGGCGTACTCGATGGCGTCATCGTCTTCAGTTGGATCAGCCAGACGCGCTTCCAGCGCCGCCAAGACAATATCCCGATTGCGGGCGTAGTCTTCATCCAGCGCTGCTAGCAAGTAAGCAACGGCGACAGCGCGTTTGCCGGTCGCGCGCGTCTGTTCGGCCAGCAACGCCCGCCGGACGGCGTTGCGGTCGTAGTATTCGAGTTCCTCGGCGTCGGCATAGTCATCCGCGAGCAACTCGCTCAAGAGCGGATCCACCGCCGCTTCCTTTGCGGCGACGGTATCCGTCGCCAAGGCGGGCGTTGAAGATGACGGCAGGCTCGTTCGGCCCTGAAGCCAGACATAACCGCCGACCGCCAGCAAGCCAGTGGCCAGCGTCCCAAAGACCAAGTGTTTTGGCAGGGGTTTCATACCAACGAATTACTCCGAACGTTCTGACCTCAAACGACCGAAGCCGCAACCAACATTGCCTCCGCCAACCGCCGCGCCGTCGCTTCATCAGCAAGGCGGGCGACCAACGCCAGCGCGAATTCAAACGCCGTGCCGGGACTGCGGCTAGTGACGATGCGCCCGTCCACTGCAACTCGCCGTTCATCGTACTCGCCTCCAGCGTCCGCCAACCGGTCGCGCACACTTGGATGCGAGGTGAACGCCTTCCCACGCAGCACCCCAAAGGCCGCCAACGCCAGCGGCGCGGCGCAAATTGCCGCCGCCCACCCATCTTGTTCGACCGTCCGGCGCACGATCTCGGCGATGCGTGGGTCGTCGCGGAGATTCGTCGCGCCGGGCAACCCGCCGGGCAGAACCACCGCGTCAAAGTGGTCTTCCATCACGGCGGCCAGCGTCGTATCGGCGACGACCGGAATGCCGTGGGAGCCGGTGACGGTGCGGTTGTCAGTCAGCGCAGCCGTCACGACGGCGATGTCAGCGCGGCGCAGAACATCCACGACAATCACGGCTTCCATCTCCTCGAAGCCTTCCGCGAGAGGAACAAGCACCTTTGGCATACGCTGTCAGTCTTGGAGCGATGGGAGTATTGAAAACAGGCTGTTTCAGAAGCGATTGAATGCCGCTATGCTGGCTTCAAACCCCTGTCAACGTCAAGCCGTTTCCCACGCGCTTCATCCGCACTTATGAAGTCGAAAGCAACTCATCCGATGGTGGACAACACCGACTTGGCGGCTCAGCGCCGCCGCATGCAGACCGTTATTCGGCGACTGCGCCGGGCGTATCCCGACGCGCGCTGTTCGCTTAACTACACGACGCCGCTCGAACTGTTGGTCGCCACCATTCTGTCTGCCCAGTGTACGGATGAGCGGGTCAATCTGGTCACGAAAGACCTCTTCCAGAAATACCGGACGGCGGCGGATTACGCTCAGGCCGACCTTGAGACCCTTCAGGCGGACATTCGTTCGACGGGCTTTTACCGGAACAAAGCCAAGGCGTTACAGGGGATGGGGCGGCGGTTGGTTGAAGCTTTCGGCGGGGAAGTGCCCCGTACGATGGAAGAGCTGCTTACGCTGCCAGGTGTGGCGCGCAAAACGGCGAACGTCGTCTTGGGTAACGCCTTCGGTCAAGCGCCGGGTATCGTGGTGGATACGCATGTGACGCGCCTTGCCGCCCGATTGGGCTTTTCCACTGCGCCGACGCCAGAAAAAGTCGAACGTGACCTAATGGCGATTGTTCCTCGCCGGCACTACGTGATGCTGCCGCACTGGTTCATTTTTCACGGCCGAGCGGTGTGTCGTGCACGCCGTCCGCGCTGCGAGGCGTGCATCCTTGCCGATCTCTGCCCTTCGGCGGGGCAAGCGTAAGTCGTGGCGGCGTACTGGCGGTTCGTACTACTCACCGCCGTTCGCGTTGGCGTTGCCGCCAATAGACTACGCCGCCGCTCAGCATCAGCAGCAATGCCTCGCCAGGAATGATGACCGGACGTTCCTGCACGACAATGTTTGCCGGCGGACGAATGGTTGCTTGCGTCGTCGCCGGAACAATGACCGGGTTGGTCTGAAAGACGCGCTGGTTGCGCTCGGTGTGGAAATAAACGGTCAGAAAGGTGTCGCCTGCCGGTTGAAATTCAGGCTGTGTCGGAGCAAGTACCCGCTTGGCCCAATCGGCAGCCGGGACACGATCCGCAAACGGCACGGCGGCCGGGTCAAACAACAGAACACCGTCGGCGCGCACTTCTTTGCGTTCATTGGCGACAATGAACACTTTGAAGTTGCGGTACTGCGGAACGTTCTCGGCCGCCGGCGTCGGCGGCGGGCAAAGCAGTGGCACAATCGGCTGCTCGGTGGTGAAGGAGACGACGAACGGCTGGATGGAGGCCTGCTCATCATAACCGAGCGAAATATCAGGGGCGTCCGTCCGCGCCGTGACAATGACCCAGGTTGCCTTCCGATCAAGATGCGGTTGAGCCCACGCAAGAAACGCCTTTGACAACACCAGTGGCTTTTCCGGCTTGGGCGGTTTAGTTGGATCGAACGGAATTTCATCGAGATCGCGCGTCACCGCCTTTTGAAGCCCCTTGATGAGTTCCTCCTTCGTGGCGCGCGGGAACGTTTCAATCCCAGCCTCGACCACGCGCCGCGCCACCACTACCTGACCGGGCTGCGGCTTGAGCGACTCACTCGGTTTGACGACTGGCTTCGGCTTGAGCCACTCCCAGAGCCAGAACGCCAGCTTCCACCGGAGTTTGGTTTCGATAACGGTCGGCGCAAGGTATTCGCTCAGGCGCAGAAAAATCTGCGGCCCGGCGGCCGCCAACTGAATGTCCCCCGGAAACGGCATCGCCCAGGCGAAAGCTTCGCCTCGAAAGCGAATCGCCGGCTCAAAAATGACCGTTTCGCGCTTGGTCGCCGGGTCGTAGTAGATCAGCAGGCGGTCTTCGGCGTAGTTGAAGGGAACATTGTCGCGGGTGACGACGCCGCCTGCCCAGACATCGCCCGCCAACACACCAACGCCAAGCCACAGCAGGCCGAAGCCAAAGGCGACCGCCGCCAGCAGTCGCCGAACCAACCACGTCGTTGCGCTCATGATGTCTTTCCAACGAGGGACCACCGCGCTACGCGGTAAAGACCGACGCCGAGCAGCAGAAACACCGCCGTCGCCCAGACATCGGAAAACGGCCCGTGCTCGAGCGCCGGAACGTGCTCCGCTACGTTGAGCTTCGCCAGCGCCGCGCCGGCGACCACGGTCAGCGCCGCCAGCAGTAGCCCGCCAATCGAGCCGCCGGCAATCAGCCCGGAACTGAACAGCACGCCGCTTCCGGCTTCGGCCTCGGCTTCCGAGACCGTACCGCCCGTTTGCCGGTCGACCAACCACCGAATAAAGCCGCCGACGAAAATCGCCGCCGAAGTTGAAAACGGCAGGTACAACCCGACGGCGAACGGCAGCGCCGCGACGCCGCACAACTCCATCGTGATGGAAATGAACATCCCCAACAGCACCAGCGCCCACGGCAGCTTTTGCGTGAGAATGCCGTCAATGATGAGTTTCATCAGGCTGGCCTTTGGGGCGGTATAGGGCAAATCGCGCTTCACAAGGCGGTAGTGGGCTTGCCCGGCGGTGTCCACGAGATACTCCGTCTTGGCGTCGCCCGCGCCGACGCTGACCACCGTGTAGGTTTGATCGTCCAGTCCGCGCATGACGCCGGTCGGCGTTCCGTCCACGGGGCCGGCAGCCGCGACAAGCTGCTTGGTTTCAACGCCGCCCACGCCGGGGTCAATCACGAAGCGCACCTGCCCGGCGTCGTTTACCAAGTAGCGTCCGGGCAGCAGTCCTGCGACCGGCTCCGTCACGCTATGAACCTGGTACGTCTTCCCAGCCAGCATGACGGTTTCATCTTCGGTTTTCTGAGCTGTGTAGCCCGGCGCGTCCTTGGGAAAGTAAATCGTGTTGGTGTCGTTGAGGAACCATAACACCGGGCCGACGGCTAGCGCCGAAGTCGTGACGCCGATGAGGAGGCCGATTTGTTGTCGGCGCGGCGTCGCCCCAACGAGAAACCCAGTTTTCAAGTCCTGTGAAGTCGCGCCGCCAATCGCAGCGGCGATGCACACTACCGCGCCGACCGACAGCGCTACCACGCGGGCTTCGATGCCGACCTTGCCGATGACCAGAAAAATCAGGCAGGTGAGCAAAATCGTCGCCACCGTCATCCCGGAAATCGGATTTGAGGAAGAGCCGATTTCGCCGGTGATCCGCGACGACACCGTCACGAAGAAGAAGCCGAAGGCGATGATCATCCCGGCGGCGAGGACGCTAAAGCCAAGCTCCGCCGCCGTGAAGTAAACAACGGCGCTCAGGATGACCCAGAGCAATCCGGCGCCATTCAGGACGAAGCTCATCGGCAAGTCGTTTTCCGTCCGCGTGACGGCCGCGCCGCCCGCTTCTCTGAGGCCGCCGACGCCGGCCCGAAAGGCGGACAGAATCATCGGCAGGGAGCGCGCCAAACTGATGACGCCGCCCGTCGCCACGGCGCCGGCGCCAATGTAGAGCACGAAACTGGAGCGAATCGCATCGGGCGACATGTCGCGGATCAACTTGGTCGCCGGAAAAAGGGGTTCGGCGAGGCCGGACCCGAAAAACACAATCGTCGGAATGACGACAAGGTACGACAGCGCCCCGCCCGCAAGCATAATGCCGGCGACGCGCGGGCCGATGATGTAGCCGACGCCCATCAACTCCGGCGTAACCTCGGCGCTGACCGTCGCGCCCGGCAACACCTTGCCCAGCGCCTTCGCGGGATACTCTTTCCACAGGTGCAGCCCCGACATCAAAAACTTGTAGAGCAGCGCCAGTCCGAACCCGCCGAAAACCAGCTTGGCCTGACTGCCGCCCTTTTCGCCGACAATAAGCACTTCGGCGCAGGCCGTGCCTTCCGGGTAGGTGAGTCTCCCGTGTTCCTTGACGATGAGCGCCCGCCGCAGCGGAATCATCAGCAGGACGCCCAGCCACCCGCCGGCCAGAGCAATGAGCGTCGTCCGGGAAAGTTCCAGCGAATACCCCATCAAAAGCAGCGCTGGGACGGTGAACACCACGCCGGCCGCAACCGACTCGCCCGCCGAGCCGACGGTTTGCGTCATGTTGTTTTCGAGAATGGAGCTTCGGCCGAGCGCCCGGAAAATCGTAATCGAAAGCACCGCAATCGGGATTGAGGCCGAGACGGTTAGCCCGACCTTGAGCGCCAAGTACACCGACGAAGCGCCGAAGATAATGCCCAAAATGACGCCGACCAGTACGCTGCGCAGCGTAAACTCCGGCATGACCTCGTCGTTGGCGACGAAAGGGTGAAAATGCGTCGCCTCCGGCGCTTCAACTCGCGTGGTCGTCATAAGGATTACTCGCTTCGGTTTTGTCTTCTACGTTTTTCGACGTTGGAACGCCTCGCCGGGCAACCACTCGGGCGGCGTCGGGTCTTCGGCGACGACGCCGACAATCAGCAACGCAAACTGCGCATGCTGCGCCGCGCCGCGAAAATCCCAGTCGTCCTGAATGACATCCGTCGGCTGGTGGTAGTCGCGCCGCACATAGGTTTCAAATCGCTCCTTGCCCCAGCCATCAGGCTTGCCTTCCACGTCAACGCCGAAGTTGAGCGACAGGCAGGGCACGCCGACCTTGGCGAAACAAAAGTGATCGGAGCGGAAAAACGACCCGTTTTGTGGGAATAGGTCAGGCTTCATCACCAGACCTTCCAACTTGGCCAGCGCGTCAATCGTTTTGCCGAGCGTCGAGCGTTCCGCGCCGAGCGGCACGAAATCGCGCGTCCGGCCGAAGACGTTCACTTCGTCGAGGTTGATGTTGGCGACGGTCTTTTCGAGGGGAATCAGCGGCCGTTCGCAGTAGTACTGCGCGCCAAGCAGCCCCTGCTCTTCGGCCGTCACCGACAAAAACAGCACCGACCGGCGCGGCCGCCATGCCGATTTCGCCATGGCTTCCGCCATCGCCAGCAGCGCCGCCGTGCCGGAGGCGTTGTCCAGCGCACCGTGATAGACCAGCCGCTTCCCGGTCGCCGGATCGTCCTTGACGCCGAAGTGGTCGTAGTGCGCCGTCACCACCACGCATTCCGCGCGCAGCTTTTCATCGCGCCCCGGCAGCAGCCCGACCACGTTCGGGGATTCCAAGCGCGAAATTTCGCTTTTCAGATGGAGCGACAGCGTGACATCCAGCGGCACGGGACGAAAATCGCGCCGCTCCGCCTGCTCAATGAGCGTCGCCAAGTTTTTGCCGGCCAGCTTGGCGATGCGCACCGCCGCGTCGTCGGTAATCCACGATTTGAGCGCCACGACCGGCGGCGAATTAGCGTCGCGGACCAGCTCCGACCGAACGCCCGTGTTCGAGCTTTGCACGACCTGCCACGGGTAGGTGGCGCTTTCGGTCGTGTGCATGAGCAACACGCCGCGCGCGCCCTGCCGGGCGGCTTCCTCGTACTTGTACGTCCACCGCCCGTAGTAGGTCAGCGTCCGTCCCTGAAAGATGTTTGGGTTGCGCAGGCCCGGATCGTTGACGAGCAGCATGACGATTTTGCCGCGCACGTCCACGCCCTTGTAGTCGTTCCAGTCGTATTCCGGCGCGACGATGCCGTAGCCCGCAAACACCACCGGCACGGCGTCCAGCTTGACTTCCGGGACGCACTCGCCCGACTGGGCGGTGAACTCCGTCCCGTACGCCAGCTCGACCTGCCCGCCGTCGGCGGCGCGAAACGTCATCGTTGTCGGTTCGGCGCGCAGATTGATGATGGGGACGTTTTGGAAGTACGAGCCGTTGACAGGCTCCAAACCATAAGCTTGAAACTGCGCGGCGATGTATTTGGCGGCCAGCATGCCGCCGCGCGTACCGGGCGCGCGGCCTTCAAACAAGGGATCGGAAAGCAGGGCGGTGTGGGCGTGCAGCGCGGCTGGCTGAATACGAGCCGCCGTCGCCCGTAGTTCGGCGGGGACCACCGGCGAGGCCGTCCCGGCGTTTCCCGCCGACTGTGCGCCGACTTGGACGACCAGCCACAGCAGCCACCAGCACGCTGCCCAGCGATGGAGCGTTTTCATCACGTCGCTCAACCTCGGATGACGAACGTTTTTGACTCGAAGATGGAAAAGCGGCGTCATTCTCAACACTTGGCGCGCTGATTTCAATGTGGATTTCGGCATGCGAAAAACACGCGCTACACTGACGCCCGACAAAGCTTTCGATGTTCGGAGGCGTTCATGCAGCCCGGCGGTGCTCTCGGACCCTACACGCTTGTTCGACTGCTAGGGCGGGGCGCGTTTGGGCAGGTCTGGTTGGCCGAACGGCGAACCAAACTGGCCGTCACCCGTGTCGCGCTCAAAATCCCGCTGGCCGACGACGCCGACCTCGACGCCATCCGCAAGGAAGCCGCCGTCTGGGCGCAGGCCAGCGGCCATCCGAATGTGCTGCCCATCATTGAAGCCGACATTTACGACGGGCAGGTGGTCATCGTGAGCGAATACGCCCCGGACGGCTCGCTGGTGGATTGGCTGGCGCGGAAGGGCGGGCGCGTGGCGCTGCCGGAAGCCGTCAGGATGCTCGACGGGATTTTAGCCGGACTGGAGCATCTCCACGGTCGCCAAATCGTCCACCGCGATCTCAAACCGGCGAACATCCTCCTCCAAGGCGATACGCCGCGCTTGGCCGACTTCGGCATCGCGCGCGTCATTCACGCTACGTCGCGGACGGGGCTGATCGCGGGAACGCCGGCCTACATGCCGCCGGAAGCTTTTGACGGCGTGCGCACGGAGCAGGGCGACCTCTGGGCGGCGGGCGTGATGTTTCAGCAGTTGTTGACAGGTGGGTTGCCGTTCCCGCAGCAGGACTTGACGGCCTTGATGGGCGCGATTGTGACACGCGACCCGGTCCCGCTGCCCGCCACACTACCGGCGGCCGTCCATCGCTTTGTGGCGACGGCGCTGTGCAAAGACCCGGCGCGTCGCTTTCCAACGGCGACGGCGATGCGGCAGGCGTTGGTGCAGCTCCTGACGCAGCCGACGCAACCGGTGGTGCGCCGGCCTGTGGACGGGAACAACGAGCCGGCGACCCAACCGGTGCAGCGCACAACCGATGGGCGTGCGGCGAGTCCCGCGTCAACCATACCGGTGTTCAACCCACCGCCTCCGCCGGCTACGGCTGAAACCGTGGTACCTGCGTCCCACCGGCCGTCCACGTCGGCCGCCGACCAGCGCACGCAGGGTTGGTGGTGGGTGGCCGCCGGGGCGGCCGTGGCGCTGGTGTTGGGGGCGACGCTGTTTCTGGCGCTGCTGATGTACTTTCAAGGCCGGGCTTTTCAGTCCACGCCGACGCCCCCGCCGCCGCCCGTCGCCACATCGCCGACACCCGCCGTGCCGGTGGATGCGCCCCCTACGCCTCCACCGTCCAGTCCGTCCGATGGAGACGAGCCGCCGCCCCCGCCGCCGCTTGCGCCCGGTTCGGAAGGCGTGTACGTCATCGGCTTTTCAGCGAGGACGCCGGAAGCCGCCGAAGCCAAACGCGCCGACTACGCTAAGGCCGGCTTCGAGCCGTTTGTCGTCAAGACGGATGAGTGGACGAACTTCGAGCCGGGTTTCTACATTGTGGCGCTGGGCGTTTACGCTACCGAAGCCGATGCAAAGACGGCGGCGGCGCGCATTCGAGAACGGGGACTGAGCGTGTACACCAAGCCGTCGGGGCCGCCGCGTCGGTCGCAGGAAGCGTCGTCACCCAACCCGGAGGATGTCCCCGGCGACTTCCCGGAAGCCTCCTTGCGCGACTTGACGGACGACGACCTCCGCAACCTAACCCGCGAGGAACTGCGTCTGATGCGGAATGAAATTCTGGCGCGGCATGGGTATCGGTTTTCCGACCCGGAACTCGCCGAACATTTCAACGCCAAGCCTTGGTATCGTCCGACCGGCAACGACGTAGGCGACAAGCTGACGCCGCTGGAGAAGCGCAACATCGAACGTATCCGCCAAGCGGAAAAAGCCGCTGAAAGCGCTCCGAAAGACTAAGCTGTTTTCGAGCTGAACCCACACCGCGTCGCCTATTGCTTCCAGCCGCTGCGCGCGTCATGAACCCAAGTCGGCCGTCGCCATTTCAGGGTACTCGCGCAAAGGCCGTGCGCCGTCGGGGTTGCATATGGCCGACGCGGCGGTCGCTCGCTGTCCATCCATCTTCTCAAGCTTGGAAGCCCAACGCACCGCTTCGTTGCTTCAGCTCAATCCTGCGCATCACTTCGCGCCGGATCGGCAGGCGAGCGCTGGAGACGACAGCGAACCAGGTCGGCGAGTTGTCCTGCGCGCAGAATCACCGCCACGCCTGCGCCGAGATATCAACCGTCGAGCGACAGGTCAAACCATCAGCTTCGTTGCTCCCCAGATGCCGTAACCCAGATAAACTAAATGATGGGCAGGCAGCACGTTGTCCACCTGTTCAACCCAGTGCGTGCGGGTCTCGCGTGAACCACCCTCAAGCTCATGAAACAGCTGAGTTTCGGTGATGGTTCGAGCGGGAGCACTCGCGCCGACGAGTGCCTGTCAATCCCGGTCATCAGCTTGGCCGTATATGAGAGCCGAGTTGTTCCGTCATCGCCCCAGCGTACGGCGATGGCGTCAATGTTGGCGCGACCCACTTAGGACTGTATCCAATGCACACTACATTCAAGACGCGCCACAAGGTGATCGAGGAGCGGTATCCGCTTGTCCAAGCGAGGGATGCGCCGGCGTATCCTCCAGCTCTGAACACAGTCAGCCGCCATAGAATACTCGCCGCCGAGGTCGCGCCTCCTACAACGCACGCTGTAACACCTAATAAGCACACACCCTGATAGAGGGCACACCGTGGCAGCACCCACGGTCAACCACCATGCCGTGAGAATTTTTTGACGACGGACACCGCAGGCGTCCGTCGCCCCGGTACAGGAGTCACTAAGTTCCCAGTTGCGGCGCTTTTCCACTTGCCATGTTCAAGCTGAGCGCGGAGCTCGCACTCGCGTTCCGCGTGTCGTTGTGGAAACAAGGCGTTTGCTCATAGCTCCGGCGGGGTTTGACGCCGCGTCTCCAGTTGGAGACGATGGGTCGGGTCATTGTCGGAGGTGTCGCGCCGGCTTTGGGAACGCACCGCCGTTTCTCAGCGTTTCGCATACCGGCGCGCTTTGCGCCGATGCGCCACCGCGTTCTAAGCCATAGGCGCGGGGTTGTTTTCAGACTTAGGGAAGGGATGGAAAGGAGTTGGCCTCATGACGTCACCAATGGCTTCCACGGCCAGCCTGTGGATGCGCGGCATTGCGCTGGGACTTGCCGCATTGCTTACCGGCGGATGTTTCGCCTGTTCCTCGTCGCGCTCGGCCTATCAACCGCAGCCAGTGAGCGCCCCGCCGTCCAACCCTTCGACGGTCACAGCAACGAGCAACGTCCCCGGCCAAGGGCTTGACTTACAGGCGCTCATCGGTCTGACCAAACAGGCGAAAAATGCAGAAGAACTGGAACGCTTACTAAACCAGCCGGGCTCTATCAACAACCTCGACCTCGATGAAGACGGCAACGTGGATTACATTCGCGTTCAGGAGTACGGCGGCGGTAATACAAAAAATTTTTCCTTCGTAGCGCTGCTTAAGGACGGTCAGGAGCAGGAAGTCGCCAACCTACGCATCGAGCAGACGCCGGGGCGACAGGAAGCTGTTGTGCAGGTGCAAGGGCATCCAACGGTCTACGGCCCGGACGTCTATTACTCTGCCGTGCTGCCGATTGCGACGGCGCTTTTCCTTGCGTGGGCGCTCGCACCGCGCCCGGCGTTCTATGTTTCGCCCTACAGCTTCGGCGCGTTTCCGGCCTACTACCGCCCTTATGCGCCCGTACCGGTGGCGACCTACCGGACGACCGTGACGACCTACACCCGCGATGTTCCGGCGCAGCGGACGGCGCAACCGCCGATTCGCTCGACGGCTGTTTCACCCAACGCCGGCAAGGTTGCCCCGTTCGTTCGGCAGCCTCTGACGCAGCCGCCGCAGACACAGCGCCAGTTCCAGCAGCGCGACAACAATCGCCCGGTCGCGTCGGGCGGCTTTGGGCGTGGACCAGCGATGCAGCGCAGCGTCCCACCACCGACCGCTGTGCCGCGTCCGGCCACACCGCCGCCTATAGCTCGTCCGACGCCGCCGACCGCCGTACGTCCGACGCCGCCGCCGGCGCGCAACTTCAACACACGCGGCCGACGCAACTAGAGCAGTTCCCGTATAGGTGTAGTGATGCCCCCGGTGTGAACCGCGTCAACGGTTTGGTTTAGGGGCTACTTGCTCCACTGTCTTGGAAAGCAGACGAAGCGCGGAACAGGCAGGTCAAGGAAGGAAAGGTTATGGAAAAACAACGCTATACGCTGACCAACGCCCAGCGCGTCGGGTTCGCAAGCATTTTTGTGCTCGACAAAATGGTGCGCAAAGGACGGAAGTTCGCCGTTGCGCCGACCGACCCGGACGAAATGGCGCTTAAGGATGTCATTCAGACGTTATTCAATGAGCGTCTGATTGACATTCAGGGCGCGTACTACGTCCCTACCGAAGAAGGGAAGGAGCGCGTCCGTCGGTTTCGTCAGCGGTACGAAGAGTACCTCACCGTCTATGACATCTACTGCGCCGTGGATTTGGCGACTGGCGAGTTTGCCTTTGAGCGGTACTACGACTTCGACGACGACGGCTGGCGGCTCTATCTCCAGCAAGAGCGGTGGGAAGATTTGCGCGTCGCCGTCGCCATCTACAAGAAGCTCGATCCGGTTGAGATCGTCTTTATGTCGTTTGTGATGGAGGGACGCTTTGACAACTACGCCGACGGCAAGTGGGAGTTGGGGGTGTTGTCGGGCGAGCTGTGGGACGAAATCCTTGCCATCGTCAACTCCAATCTGCATCCCTGTGAACTTGGCTACACGACAACCGACCCGAATGACCCCAGCCGGACGATAGAGGTCACGCCCGATGACGTGATGCATGACCTACTGACGCGCGGCGGGCAAATCATGCTGGAACTGGTGCGGCGCGGAAAGGAAATTGAAGCCGAACAGCAGGCGCTCCAACCGACGACAACAACCACCACGACGACCACGGAGACCGTCTATGACTACGACTTTGTGATAGCCGACCCGTATGTGTACTATACGCCTTACCTGAGCCCGTACTACGTCAGTCCCGTCTGGACGGCTCCGCTCTACCCGACCATGGTGGTCGTGTTTTGAGCCATCTTTTCACGTTTGGTCAACGCTTCGCCCATGTCATCATTGCCTCTTCGTTACGACTGGACACGCGAGGAAATCCGCGCCATCCACGATACGCCTGCGCTGGAACTTGTTTATCGCGCGGCGACTGTCCACCGCGCCCACCATGACCCGCGCGAAGTGCAGGTGTGCCGGCTCGTTTCCATCAAAACCGGTGGTTGCCCGGAGGATTGCGGTTACTGTGCACAGTCGGCGCACTACAAAACTGGGATTACAGCGCAACCGCTGATGGACAAGGCGGAAGTCATCGCTATCGCTAAGCGCGCCAAAGCCAACGGCGTCAGTCGCATCTGTATGGGTGCGGCGTGGCGCAACGTACGTGACGACGCGCAGTTTGAGGCGGTGCTTGACATGGTGCGCAGCGTCAACGCCCTAGGCGTCGAAGTCTGCTGTACGCTTGGGATGCTTACCGAAACGCAGGCGCGGCGGCTCGAAGAAGCCGGGCTGTACGCCTACAACCACAACCTTGACACGTCACGCGAGTACTACGGCCGCGTCACGACCACCCGCACATACGACGACCGGCTGGCGACGTTGGCGAATGTCCGCAAAACCGGCGTCACGCTCTGTACCGGCGGCATTCTCGGCCTTGGAGAAAGCGTGGACGACCGGATCGGATTGCTCCATACGCTGGCGACAATGCAGCCACACCCGGAATCCGTGCCGATCAATATCCTGACGCGCGTACCGGGCACGCCGCTGGCCGACCAAGCCGATGTCTCTCTCTGGGAAACGCTGCGCGTCATTGCTACGGCGCGGATTGTCATGCCGTGTTCGATAATTCGGCTCTCTGCCGGTCGGACACAGTTGTCCGACGAAGCGCAGGCATTGTGTTTCTTGGCTGGCGCCAATTCGATTTTTTCAAGCGACGCTAAGATAATGCTAACCAAAGCGTCGCCAACGAATGACTACGATGAGGACGCACAACTTCTAGCAACGCTGGGCCTTTATCCACGTGTGCCGTTCAAAGAAAAGCGTGCTGCTGTGCCAGCGGCCTCATAGTTAGGAAAAGATTGGTTTTGGGTAATGCGGCGGGCTGTTTTGACCGGGCTAGATTGCCTGCTGTTGGCGTCGGCGTGTTCCGTTTTTGAGCAGAGCACCCGTCCGCAGCCGATTCGCTTCACACGGTTGAAATTCGCCGAAAAACAAACACATAGGAAGCCGGGAACGCCAACCCCAATGTATAAAATGACGGCGAGTAACCCGTTTTCGAGCAAGGAACTCCGTGGCGCATCGCTACCCCATCGTCATCGTCGGCGGCTTCCTGCTGGATTGGGCGGCCTATCAACCGCTGGCGACGCTGCTAGAGACGACTTGCCGCGTTCCCGTCGCCATTGTCCCGCTAACCCAAGCCAGTTGGCTATACGCCTCGGTGACGGGCAGCTACCGCAACCTACTTGAACTTACCCACACGACGGTCGAACAAACCCGCCGCACGCACGATGCCAAGTTCGTCAACTTCGTCACCCACAGCGCCGGCGGCGTGGTGGCGCGGCTCTATCTGGGCGAGGATGACTACGATGGCGTCGCCTACGGCGGGTGGCGGCGGACGGCGACCCTCGTGACGCTCGGCTGTCCGCACCACAGCCTGCTGTCGTGGACGCGCCGCACGATGGATTTCGTCAACGGACATTATCCGGGAGCGTTCTACGCACGAGTACGCTACGTCGCGCTCATTGGCCGCGCCATTCGTGGGGAGTTCCCAGGAACACTCGAAGCCATGGCGGCCTATCAGAGTTATCGGCTGGTGTGTGGCGATGGAAACGTCTGGGGCGACGGCGTTGTACCGGTCGAAAGCGGACAGCTTGAAGGTGCCACGAACGAAGTTTGCGAAGGCGTCCAGCACGTCCCTAACCGGCCGGCGTGGTACGATACGACCCTGCCGCGCTGGGCGCGGTACATCCAGTGACGCGGAGGCCAGCCCATGCGTCAACGGTGGCGACTGTTCATTGCCGGGGCGTACGGTGACGGGGCAAGCGGCGAAACCTTTCCCGATTACGATCCGGCGACTGGTGTCGTTGCGGCAGAAGTCGCGTTGGCGACTGAGACAGACGTTGACCGTGCTGTGGCCGCCGCCAAAGATGCTTTCCGGACGTGGCGTCAAACACCTATCGCAGAGCGCGTACGCCTACTGCGGCGTGTCGCCGACGGCATTGAAGCCCGATTTGATGAGTTTCTGCGCGCCGAAGTCGCTGACACCGGGAAACCCTACGGACTGGCGCGTACGCTTGACATTCCACGCGGTGCGGCGAACTTCCGTACCTTTGCCGATCTGGCCGCTGGGCTTGGGACGGAGTGCTTTGAAACGCACACGGACGACGGCGCAGGGGCGCTCAACTACAGCCTGCGGCGACCGCTGGGCGTTGTGGGCGTCATTTGCCCGTGGAATCTGCCGCTGCTGCTGCTGACATGGAAGGTGGCGCCGGCACTGGCGATGGGCAACACGGTGGTTGTCAAGCCGTCCGAAGAAACCCCGGCGACGGCGACGCTGCTGGCTGAGGTCATGGCGGCAGCGGGCGTTCCGCCAGGCGTGTACAACGTCGTGCATGGCTTCGGCCCGGAAAGCGTCGGGGAATGGCTGGTGGCGCATCCCGACGTGGCGGCGATTACGTTCACCGGCGAGACGCGCACCGGGCAGGCGATCATGCGGACGGCGGCGGCCCGTACCAAGCGCCTGTCCTTTGAGCTGGGCGGCAAAAACGCGGCGATTGTCTTTGCCGACGCCGACTTTGAACGCGCCGTCGCGGGCGTGGCGCGCTCAAGCTTCCTCAACGGCGGGCAGGTTTGCCTCTGCTCAGAGCGCGTCTATGTCGAGCGTCCCATCTTTGAGCGGTTTGTCGCGGCGTTGGTTCGTGAAGCACGCCAGCTCCGTCCCGGCCCTCCGGAAGATGCGACGACGACCCTAGGGCCGCTGATTTCGGCGGCGCACCGCGAGAAGGTGTTGAGCTATTACGCGGCGGCGCGCGCCGCCGGAGCGGAGGTTCACACGGGCGGCGGCATTCCTGACCTACCGCCCCCTTATGACAACGGTTACTTCGTCGAACCGACCGTCTGGACGGGACTACCAGAACAATCGGCCTGCGTTACGGAGGAAATTTTTGGCCCCGTCTGCCATGTTGCACCCTTTGACGACGAGGAGGAAGCTATCGCGCTTGCCAACGCTGGGGATTACGGGTTGTGCGCGGCGCTCTGGACAAGCCATCTGGCGCGCGCTCATCGGGTGGCGCAGGCGCTTGAAGTCGGCGTCGTCTGGATTAACAGCTGGTTTTTGCGTGATCTGCGGACGCCCTTTGGCGGTATGAAGCTCAGTGGTATCGGGCGCGAGGGCGGTCGCCACTCGCTCGATTTTTACGCCGAACTCAAAAACGTGTGTGTGAAGCTCTGACAAGGAGGGACTGAACCAAGGTGAGCGAGTCGCCTGACGTTCTGGTTTGTCCAGAGGAACTCAAAACGGATGCTCAGCGGGAGGCCTTTGCCCGCGTTCAGAATCAGAAGCGCCGGCGTAATCAGTGGAAACGGTACTGGAAGGCCGGCGTGAAGGCGTTTGAGGCCGGCGACTACGAAAAGGCGCAACTTCTTTTTTCAGAGGCGACTCGTGAAGCGCGTCGCTTTGGCGAGACTGATCCCCGTTTCGCTGCTTGCCTCAACAACTTGGCGATGACGTTTGACATGCTGGGCGAGACGGCGCAGGCCGAAGCTGTCTATCGGCGGGCGATAGAAGCCGACGCCAAGGCGCTGGAAATCGGCTACGGTGGCTTTGTGACCAGCCTGACGAATCTGGCCCAAATGCTGGCCGATGATGACCGCATTGCCGAGGCAATCAAGCTCTATGACCGGGCGATCGCCTTCCTCGAGGCGCTGCATGGTCACGACACGCTGCACATTGCGCCGCTTTTGAGTGAAATGGCGCGGATGTGCGACCAAGACGGTGACTATGCTCAGGCTGAGGCAGCGCTGCGCCGGGCGCTGGCAATCCGAGAGCGGGCGCATGGCCCGGATGATCTTTCGGTCGCCGTGACGCTCAACAATTTGGCCGTGTCGTGTGATCTGCGCGGCAAGTACGATGAGGCGCAGGCGCTCCTAGAGCGGGCGCTGGATATTTTTGAGCGGCGGTTGGGCGAAAACCACCCCAAAGTCGCCGAAACGCTCAAGAACTTGGGCGTCCTGCACGACCGGCAGGGCCGTCGCCTACAGGCTGAGGCCTGTTTCGCCCGCGCCCGAACGATCCTTGCAGAACAGGCTTGAGCGGCTGTAGCGGTTGACGTTGCGGAGTTCGGAGACTGAAGCCGAAGGTAGCAGAGCGGACGGCATAGAGTGACGCGCAGGAACGAAGAGCTTGCGGCTAGGAATGTGGAAATCGCCGCGCGAAGCTGCGAAATGTAGATCGCTGCGCGTAACCAAGAGATTGAAACACGGCGACAGAGCATACTGGAGAGCCTCGCCTGTGCGCAGCTGATTCAGCGGGCGACACCCCCACCGAAGTTGAAACCACCAAAACTTGAACGTGCGCAGTAAGCGCAGCCACCGAGCGGATGCAGCACCGTGACGCCGGAAGAGATCCACTGTGTGCAGACAGGCGGCATAGGGTGACAATCGTAAGCTTGCTGCCATCGCGTTGGTCACGTTTTCGGCGGTAAGCGACTGTGCCGGCCGCGATAACGCTGCAAGCTCGCCGGCGGGCGGCATCTGACAAGCCGGTGCGGAGCGCTGCAGATGTGTAGGACGCCAAACCGTTTCCTTTCTCGGTCTGCAAAGCGCTCCTATCCTTCTGGCGCCTTTGACGCCGGACATTCACCGACACCGGTTGGATGCCTCGGCGACGTTTGGCGCACAAACTACCCATCCGCTTCCAAGAACCACCGTAGTTTTTGGCTTCGGCCAGGCTGACGCAGTTTACGCAGGGCTTCTTCCTCAATGCGCCGGACGCTGTCACGCGGCAACGCGAAAAATTGGGCAACTTCCTCCAAAGTGTAAGTCTTGCCGTCTGCGCCCAACCCGAACCGCATGCGCAGAATTTTTTCTTCACGTGCATTGAGTGATTGCAGGGCCGCATCGAGGCTTTCCCGCAGTCGCCGTTGCGCAGCGTCATCCAGCGGATTGGGCGCATGAGCGTCGGCGATGAAGTCACCCAAACTCGCCTCCTCATCCTCGCCGACTGGGGTTTCAAGACTTACTGGCGGCTGCGCCAACTGAAGCAAGGTTTGCACCCTTTCGAGGGAAATGCCAAGCGCTTGCGCCAATTCGATTTGTTTCGGTTCACGCCGCTGTTCCAGCGTTAGGCGATGCAGGGCTTCGAACAGGCGCGTCAACTCTGCTCGAACGGCGGCCGGCAACCGAATCAGGCGCGGCTGCTCACTGAGCGCTTGCGCCATTGCGCGCCGAATCCACCATGTCGCATACGAAGCGAACCGCTCCCCACGACGACCTGTAAAGCGCTCCGCCGCCCGCAACAAACCGAGGTTTCCTTCCTGAATCAAGTCGGTCAAACTAAGACCACGATGCAAGTAATGGCGGGCTACCGACACAACGAGTCGCAGGTTAGTTTCAACCAACCGTTGGCGCGCCGCCGCTGCTGCGTCGAACATGCAGCGCGCGCGCGTTAGGTGTCGCTTGACATCCTCCAAATCCGCCCCTGTTGTCAACCACGGCGCGCCAGTGCGTAGCCCGCTTTCCAACTTCTCAAGCAACGCCGCATAACCTGTCCGCGAAAGCGGCAACGCTTGTACTGCTCGCGCCAAAGCAATCCGTGCGCGCGCCAGCCGCCGCTGCTTACTCTTAGCTGGTTGCCCAGCGACCACCGACAAGTGGTATTCCTCTTGAACCGCCTCTAGCGCCCGCCGGACACGCCCAACAGCGTCCGCTAACGAGCCCCGCCGTACGGCGTCCGGCGCATCCTCCAGCGAATGAAACGCGCTCGTGTCCGCCCCCGGCGCGTCAAACCAGTCAAAGGCGCTGGCGTGTCCAGCTTCGAGCGCTTCCGCGTGCTGAAGCGCCAGTGTCGCCGTCGCTGGAATCCGCGCTAGAAGCTTTTGAAAGCGGGACGCCGCCCGTCGGATTTTGGCGACCAAGGCGGCTTCCTCCTCCGCCGACAGGACAGCGATGCGTCCCATTTCCTGAAAGTACGGGCGCAGTGGATCTTCGAAAAACGCCGTCGGCGACGCCGGAGCCGAAGCCGCTGGCGCTGTTTCCTTGACCACCGCCGCCGGTCGCTGAGGGCGTTCGCGCTCCTCACCGACCCGTATCCCTCGCCGTTCCAGCGCCGCCAGCAATGATTCAATAACGGCGACATCCGTCACACGCGGGGGCAGCAGCTCATTCAGTTCGTCAAATGACAAAAACGTTTTGCCGCGCGCCGCCGCCGTTACCTGCGCCACAATGTCGTTTGTTGTCAAGGGCTTTGCCATCATTGTTTTTGCCGGTTGCGCAGCGCCGCCAGTCGTGCGCGCTCAAGACGCAGCCGCTCGTGGGCATGATATAGCGCCAGCTCGTCGTCGTTGGATTCCGCCGCGGCCCGTACCAAGTGCTGTAACGCGGCGCTCCGCTGCTCAAGCCGCCGCTGCTGCAAAACTAGCAGTCCGTCCTCTAGAGTCGCCCGCAAGCGGTCGGCCTGTTCGTCGGTTTCAGGAGGTTCGGCGCGCAGGAGCAGTTCCGCAACATAGTTTTCCATTTCCAGATCGAGCGGTGTTGCGACGACTTCTTCCGAGAAGAAGTCGCGTTGTCCTGTGGCGTTCAGCTGGCTTTCCGTTCGTTGCCAACGCGCAACGGCGCGGGCAAGCGAAGCGTAGTCAAAGACGCCGCCGCTCAGATACACCTCGCGAACGGCCCGGAAAAACACTCGTCCGGGTAGAAGGTCAATCAGTTCATCGTCCAGCACATCAAAGGCAACGGCGCACAGCGGCGGATGCGCCAGCAAGGCCAGCAGGACATTTCGCTCGGTCAGGGTGAGCTTGGTCGTGACTTCGACCGTCTCAGCCGAGAGTTCAGCCCGGCGTTCACGGGCGGCACGCCGCAGTTCACTGCGAATGGTGCTTGCCTCCAGTTGTAAGCGGTCAGCCAGCCGTTCCGCTGCCAGATCCCGCTCAATCGCATCCTTGATTTTGGCAATGTAGGGCAAGACGGCGTTGACCGCCTGTGCGCGCCCGGCCGGATGCGATATGTCGTATTCAAAACGCGCTATGTCGGCAAGGTATTCGACCAGCGGTTGAGATTGCTTAAGGCGTTCACGGTACTCACTCACGCCGCGCACACGAACGAAATCGTCCGGGTCTTTGCCTTCCGGCAGGTGCAGGACACTGACACAGAATCCTTGTTCCAAAAACAGCTCAAAGCTGCGCCGGGCGGCTGCCTGTCCGGCGCGGTCGCTGTCGAAGTTGACGACGACCTTGGGCGTTTCTAGGTATCGCCGCAGTTGACGGACCTGCGCCTCGGTCAGCGCCGTACCCAGCGAGGCGACGACGTTGTGCACCCCGGCTTGGTAAAGCCGGACAAAATCCATGTAGCCTTCGACAAGGATGGCAAAACCGGCTCGCCGAATGCTTTCCTTTGTCAGATGCAGACCAAATAGGTGTCGTCCCTTGACGTAAAGCGGCGTTTCCGGCGAGTTGAGGTATTTCGGTTCGCCGTCGCCAAGCGTCCGTCCACCAAACGCAATAATGCGTCCCTGAGAATCGGCGATGGGGAACATGATGCGCCCACGGAAGCGGTCGTGGCGACCACCGCCTTCTCTAGGGGAAACCAAGCCGCTGCGTTCCAAGTCGGCGTTGGTAGCGCCGTGGTCGCGCAGAAAATTCGTCAGGCTTTCCCAGCGATCCGGCGCATAACCAAGCCCCAAAGCGGCGATCGTCGCCTCGCCGATTTCACGAGCGGCCAAGTAGTCGCGCGCCGCGTAGTGTTCCGGGCGGACAAGCTGGTCTTGAAAGAAACGGGCGGCCAGTTCGTGCAAGCGCAGCAGCCGTTCACGTTCTTCGGCTTCGCGTTCGGTTTCAGGCGTAGTGGCGCGGGGTTCAGGCGGCGGCAAACCACAGACCTCGGCAACCATCCGTACGGCTTCCGCAAAGGCGACGCCTTCCATCCGCATGACGAACGTAAAGACGTTCCCACCAGCGCCACAGCCGAAACACTTGAAGACCTGTTTACCAGGGTGAACATTGAAACTCGGCGTCTTTTCATGGTGAAACGGACAGCAGGCGACGTAGTTCGCGCCGCGCTTCCGCAAGGGGACATAGCCGGCGATCACTCGCACAATGTCAGCCTGCGCCCGAAGATCGTCTATGCTTTGGCGGTCGAATGGCATAAGCGCACCACTTACAAGAAGGCGGACATGGCTACCTTGGCGCGGCGGCGGATGCAAGTCGTGCGGCTACTGGCGGCGCGCCAAGGTAGCCCACTGCGTCCCCCGTGCATTTTACGTCCACGCTTTGGGAGCAATGCATTGGCGGCGTTGCTCAGCAGCCGGCAGAAGGCATGCCAAAAAGCCACCGTCAATCTTGAGTCGGTCTGGGGTGTGATTCTGCCGCTAGATGACCCCAACCAGAAGCGGCGGCGCTAAAAATGACAGCGAAGACCTAGATGGGCGTCACCAGCCATTTGACGGCGTACGGTGGGATAGATAGCGTGCGCAGTACAAATTTTGAAAACGCAACCCCTTTCTCCCAACCAGTATGTCCTTCGAGACCATTATGCGCGGCGTGCTTGACCGCGTGGACGGCGCACGCGGATGGGCTTTCTTGGCTGATGACGGCGAAATTGTCTTTCACCAAACCGTCGGTGACTTTGAAACGCTCCCGTTGTTGGCGGCTTACCATGGCATTACAGTCGGCAATTACCGCCGGTTCGGCCTCCGCAGTTTGCTGGAAAACATCCGCACCATCATCTGTACGTATGATGAGGCGACTTGCATTCTGAAGCTGTTTCCAGAGAACTACTTTTTGGTCTTTGTTCTGGAGCGCGGGGCGAACATCGGGTACACCCTTTGGCTTCTCGATCAAGCCATGCCGGCGCTGCTTGAGGAATTTCAGTAGGAGTTCTTCCTGCGGCTCCGGCTCAGGCGGATTTTACCAGCCGCGCAAAGGCCCGCAGGCCGTTCACAATGTCTTGCTGGTCAAAGGCGCGTGTCAGCGACCGTTCAATTTCGTCGCTCATTTGTCCGATCCGGCTTTTGAAGGATTGCTCGGCCCGCTCGACGGCCTGCTGTAAAGCAAGGATGTCGTGGTGCGAGCGGGCGTCGGCGGCCTCCAACGCGGCAAGCTGCCTTGCAAGGGCCTCCATCTGACGTTTGACTTCGGTCACGTCGGCCTTGACCTGCTCAAGGTCGTTTTTGAGCTTCAGGGTGTCGTCGCGGGGAAATTTGGCTTCCTCACTGATGTCCGTCAGTTTCCGGTGCAAGTAGTCGTATGCCGCGCCAATCGGACGAAACACCATCGTGGCCAAGTAAAAACCGGCAAACCAGTAGCCCAGACTCCCCCGTGTCACATAGGCCAGCCCGCTAATGACGGCGGCCGAAAGAACATGCAACCCAAGCGCGGCCCACAGCGTTGTCCGTTGCATCCGCTGAACATACGCCACACGGTCGGGGTTGACCGTTAGCCCCGCCTCCTGTGAACGCTCCAACTCAAACTGGACGGCTTTGGCTTGGAAGTGCAAATCCCAGGGAACAGTCAGAATGAGCAACAGCCAGATGAAACAGACGACGCCCATCCCGATGTCGAGCGCCAGACCCGGAGTGAGCGGGGGGACTCGCCAGCCGGTCAGCCAAGCGGTGACGGCGAACACAATCAGCAGTCCGACGCCGATCGCCATCGTGATGAACAGCGCGTTGAGAAACCGCTGAAACATCGTACGCCTCCTCACCGGCGAAAGCGGCGTCATTCACCGCGCCGCAAAACCAGTGTGAACTTAGGTATCAGCGGTTGCGGCGGCGGCTTTTTCGGTGGAGGGCGTTACGCCGGCTTCCGGGCGGTAGAAAAGGATTCGCCCACAGCTATCGCAGGTATGAATGCCAATCCCCTGCCGAACGAGGCTGTATACCTGCGGACGCAGGCGCATGCGGCAAGCCGAACAGGCCCCGTTGACAACCTGCGCCATCGCTTGGCCGCCGCGCAGTTTGGCGACCCTGGTGTAGTTCGTCAGCCAAACCTTGGAAAGTTTAGCTTCCATCTCGCGCCGCCGCTGTCGGATGGTTTCAACTTCCGCCAGATACCTTGTTTCCGCCTCCCTATTGGCGGCTAGCGCTGCGTTGGTTTCAGCACGCAGCTTCTCAATTTCCGGGGCGCGCGCTGCCACTTCGGTTTCAAGCCGGGTGATTTCCGACCGGGTTTCCGTGATTCTGTTTTCACACTGCGCGACCGATTTTTTAGCCGTATCAATTTCCCGAATGGCCGTTTCGTACTCACGCTGATTGCGGACGCGCTGAAGGTCGGCGGTGTATTTGGCGACTTGAGCCTGAAAATGGGCTAGTTCGATTTCGAGGTCGCGCAACCGCCGCTGCAAGGTCTCAAGGTCGGTTCGGGCGGCGGTATAAGCAGCGATTTGATGTTGGAACTCGACTTCGAGACGTTCGCGTTCGGCGGCGAATTGGCGAGTGCGGGTTTGACATTCAGCCAGTTGACAATCAATTTCCTGCAGGGCGATAAGGAGTTCCAAGTCCTGACTCACGGATACCTCCCATCTGGACGGAACGGAAGTGCGGGGTTGGAGACTACTACCTTGCCCCTAGCGAAGCAAGGAACCGTGGTTCAGGCGCTGCGCCAAAGCAGACAGTTATTCGATTTCCTCCGGCGTCAGACACAGACCTTCGGAAGTCACCGGCGTACCGTTGCTTGACCAAAACTCAAACGTTAGGGTCCGGCGTCCGCCCTCGGTGGCGTACTCCAAATGCACCATGTCGCGTGGGTGTTCGCCGGTGTTGCGGTAAAAGCGCAGATTCCGCGCAGCCGTCAGTTGATACTCGCGTCCACGCCATGTCAGCTGCGCCGGCGGCTCATCTGGGTCAAGCTCCAGCGCCTCGACCTCGTCGTATTCCGTTGGGTCAAGCGGGAAGGAGACCACGGCGCGTCCGTCCGTTGTCGGCGCTTCCGGCGGATGCACTTCAATGAAGCGCCGCTGTTCCCCATCGGTGACTTCAAACTGCCAAAACGCCAGCATTTGGCGCTCGATGTCTACAAAACGATGCGCCTTGTCAATCGTCCATTTGCCGGGAAGGGGGCTTGTTTCGGCAAGGAAAATGGCGTCTCCAGCGCTGAGGTTCGCCAGCGGCCGCGTTCGGCGTTTGGGCGGCGACGCCTTTTTCCCGAAAAATGAAAGCCAGCCCACAGAAGCAACCTCCCAAAGTCCAAAATCGTTACACGGCTTTGTTCCGTTTCAATCACGCGCCAGCCGTTCGGCGACACGACGCAACAGGTCGGCGATTTCAAAGGGCTTGCGCAGACAATCCTCCGGCTTGATACCAAATTCCGGGGAGGCGAGAACCTCATCAATCTTTTCCGACGCCGAACACACCATAATCGGAACCTGCCACATTTCTGGATTGTCAGCGGCGCGAATGACCTGCATCAAGTGCGGGCCGTCAATGACAGGCATCATGACATCGAGGATGATAAGGTCAGGTACACGCTTTTTGAGGGCCGTCATCGCGCCGATGCCGTCATCCGTTGCGATGACCTCATAGCCCGCATGCGTCAGAACATCCGTCAGGAGTTCGCGGACGCCGGGATTGTCGTCTACGACGAGAATGCTTTTTTTCGTCTCCGTCATGGGCGGTTGCGGTGGTCAGGAAAAACGTTAGGGTCGTTGGGGGGGTCAAAAGAAAATGCCTTCGCGTTCTTCAAGGCCGCGATCAATCAGACGGCGAATTTCACGCTTGACGCGATCTACCTTGCGCTGGATGACTTCGTCTCGGTCGTCGGGATTCCCACGAAAAATCAGCGGCTCGCCGAAGTAGATGCGGTACTTGGTCGGGAAAGGAATCATGCCCAACACGCCCAGCCACGGGAAGGTCGGCGTAATGGGAAAGTACGGCATCCCTAGCAACTTGGCCAAAGGTTTACAGTCCATGAAACTCGGGGCTTGCTCCTCACCGCCAATCACACCGAAGGGGACAATCGGCGTGTTGGTCGCCAGCGCCAGCCGCATGAAACCCAGCCCAAACCGAACCAGCTTGTAGCGATCTTTCCAGACCTTTCCCGACCCGCGCGCTCCCTCCGGAAACACCAGAATTGCTTCGCCTTTCTGAAGCAGGCGTTCGCAATTGAGTGGATCGCCCACAATCGCGCCGCTGCGTTGCAAGAACTTGCCGATGAGGGGCGTCGTGGTGAACCAGCGTTCCACCATGGCGCGGCACAGGCGCGGCGGATTGGCTTCAAGCAACATGGCGACGGCGACCATTGCGCCGTCAATCGGCAGTTGTCCGCTGTGATTGCCAATTAGCAGGACACGTCCCGGTGGAACATGCTCAATGCCATAAGTCTGTACGCGCCAGTAATGCCGATAAAGCCGCGCAAACAGCGAGTACCCGTAACGCGCTGTCCCCGGATGTAGTCCCCAGGAATCATAACCGTACTCATTCACCGGAGTTGGGATTTGCCGCATTTTGGCGTCCACTTCAGCATCCACAAAGTATTCCGCCAACGCAGACAGCCAACCACCAGAAGTGATGGTCGGCAAAACATTGCGCCGCTCTGCTCGGCGACGCGCCCTTGCCGCGCCAGACGGCGTCGCCGGGCGCACGCCGCCGCCCTCCGAGGGGGAGACCGTCGGCAGCAGACGCAGCGACTTTTCTCCGTCGCGACGTTGGATGGTGAGAACTTTCTTCCGAGGTTCAGACTTGGGCCTTTCTTCTCCGGAACCCGGTGAGGGAACAACGGCAAGCGAGGGCGACGTCGAACGTTGACGGGGCATGGCTTTCTTCCAGCAGGTTTAGCAGCTGTGTTCCAAGGATGCTGAGGCCGGTGAAACTGTGTCACCAGTGCAGTGAGCATAGGCTGCGTGCGGCGGGGGAGCAATCCCTTTTGCAGTTACTCGGTTTCAGCGCGCCTTCCTCCGAGGCTTTGCGCTAACGCCGCTTTGGCTAGGTTGGGAAGAACCCGCGAGCAAAGCAGCATAACACCGTCTCGTCCCTCAGCGTGTGCGCTCCTCACTACTTCTTCTCGTCGGCCTGGACATCGGTTTCATCCGAAGCGACAAAACCCAAGCCGTAGCGTTCGCCTTCCTCAGCGATCCACCGCTGTTGATTACGTTCATACGCGGCCAGTCGCTCCCGCATTTGCTCAACCATCGGCCGCGCCGGCGGTTGGTCACGCGCCGCCGCCTGCGTCTCCAACAACTCGTACAGTTCATTGGCAAGCCGGGTTGCGCCGTCACTGAATGGGCGCAGTTGCCTGAGCTGCTGGCGAGCGGCGACGCTCGCTTCCCACAGCGCCGCTGGTACGGGCTGTTCAGTTTCCAGCCGCCGCAAGATTGCACGGTAAACCGCCTCACCCGTGTTGCAGGCTTCAACAAACCCTTTGATCGCCTTGTTTTCTGGGAACAGGTGCGAGCCGGACAGAAACCGCTCTAGTGAGGGCCGCCCGCCTTGGTAACGCCAAAAAGCAACGGCAAAGGACGCCGCAACCAACAACGCCAGCGCAATCTGCCCAACGCGCCAGCCGAGGGGTGTTTTCTGTTCGGAAGGCGGCGAATACGGCATCACCAGCGCCAAGCCGACGCCTGTCAGCAGTCCGCCCAAATGACCTGACCGGCTGATGAACGGGATGGAAAAGGTCAGGATTAGGTTAATTGCCAATGTTAGCCAGACGCCACGTCGCATGGCGGTGCGTACCACCGAAGGAATGTCATCTCGGTACTTGTAGACAAAGACGAGCAATGCGCCGAACATCCCAAACAGCGCGCCCGACGCTCCAGCGACAACGCTGTCCGGGTGTGCAAAGAAACAGCTGGCGACAAAGCCCCCGACTCCTGACAGCACATAGAGGATTGTGAAGCGCGCCGAGCCGTACAGCGACTCCAGTTGCGGCCCCAACACCCACAACGCGTGCATGTTCACCACAAGGTGGAGCAACCCAATATGCAGGAACATCGGGACAATGAGCCGCCAAACCTCTCCCTGAGCGATCAGTTTTTGGTTGCATGCGCCAAAGGCGGTCAGCACATCGAGATCGGCGGACCCGCCGGCGAAGGCCGTCAGCAAAAACATGACAATGTTGACGCCGATGAGGATGTAACTGATCGGCGCCCGCCGGAAAAAGACCGCCTCAACGAACTTGGCTGCTCGCCTACGTTCTTGCTGTTCGCGCTCCACTTCCGGCGGCAGTGCGCCGCACTCCAAGCATCGCAGGGAGGTGTTCGGCGTCAAAAGCCCACATCGGTGGCAGACGCGCAAGGGCCGCTCCATTCTGAGGTCCATATCACTAGTCAACAAGATATTTCGCCTGCGCGCGGTACTGGCGATTGACAGCTTCTAGAAAGGCTTCCGGGTGCGACGGATGTGGAACGCCAAGCCGCTGGCTAACGGCGTTAGCAATGCGGGCGGCCATTCTTGGACGGGCGTTTTCCGGCAACGCCGTCCGGCGGAGCAGGAAGCGTTCCACCGCCGCCACATCCTCCGGCGTCAAGGCTCGGAGACGGGCAGGGTCTACCACCGCTTCCTGCTGACCCAGTTGAACCTCAGCCGTATGCGTCGCCAACACGCGATCCAGACTGGGCGTAGCGCCAATGCGTTCCTTGACCACGACCGTCCCAGCGACAAGGTCGCCCAACCGACGTGATTCGCGGTGGAGCATGATACTCATCACGCCCAGCGCATAGCCGCTGGGGAGAAAATCAATACTGCGGAGAATGTTCCGCACCAGCGCTTCAAAGAAGCCGATAGGCCGCCCGTCAATGCGAATCACTCGCAACCGCATCCGGCGCTTGCCCGGTGTTTGACCATTCCACCAAGCCTCAAACGCGGTGAAATAACCGGAGTAGATGACAAACGCCAAGAGCAAAGCGAGGGCCAGTAGCCACAGTTCGGCGGAATGGCTCAAGGTCGGCTCAAAGTCGCGCAGCCATTCGCCAATCTGCGCCACCACGAGGAGCAGAAGAAACATTGCGAAGAGTTGGAGGCAATGGTCAATCAAAGCGGCAAGGAAACGGCTGCCGACATTAGCGAGGGCAAACCGCAGTTCGACACGTTCCGGGGTTTCGACAACAAGTTGGTTGTCAAGCCGCATACCAAAACAATACCGCCGCCCATCGCTTCCCTAGGGAAGGAAACGCTGGGCGGCGGCCTTCAAAGAACCAGCCGAAATTGAAGCGCCGTCACTGGCCGTCGTCGAAGAAGGTCTTGAGTTTGCGGCTTCGCGACGGATGACGGAGTTTGCGCAGCGCCTTAGCTTCGATCTGGCGAATACGCTCACGGGTAACAGAGAAGTAGCGACCGACTTCTTCGAGCGTCCGCTCTTGGCCGTCGCCGTCCAGCCCGAAGCGCATTTTGAGAATCTGCTCTTCGCGCGGCGTGAGCGTACTGAGCACTTCCAACGTTGCCTCGCGCAGTCCCTTCCCGACGATAATTTCCGCCGGATTGAGGCTATTACGGTCCTCGATGAAGCTGCCGAGGTTGGATTCGCCGTCGTCGCCAATCGGCGTTTCCAAGCTGATCGGTTCTTGCGCGATTTTGAGCGCCTGACGCACCTTAGCAACCGGTAAATCCGTCCGCTGGGCGAGTTCCTCATGGGTTGGTTCGCGCCCAAGTTCCTGAACCATCAGCCGCGCCGTGCGAACAATCTTGTTGATGGTTTCAACCATATGGACAGGAACGCGAATGGTGCGGCCTTGGTCGGCGATGGCGCGCGTCACCGCCTGCCGAATCCACCACGTGGCATAGGTTGAAAACTTGTAGCCGCGCCGGTAGTCGAACTTCTCGACGGCGCGCATCAGACCGATGTTGCCTTCCTGGATGAGGTCGGAAAACTGAAGGCCGCGCGAGCGGTTGATATAGTTTTTGGCGATGGAGACCACCAACCGCAGGTTGGCCTCAATCATCTCGCGGCGCGCCTTTTCGGCTTCGGCCGAAGCGGAAAAGATTCGGCTTAGCGAGGCTTTGATGCGTCCGGCCGGCTCTAAGTAACGCTTTTCAATGTCGGCGATGACCTTCTGCGCTTCTTCGATTTGTTTTTGCGCCTCAACGGCATCCATCCGGACGCGCCGCCGCTTGGGCACCAGCGATTCCTTCGCTTGGGCGATCTTGCGTTCGGCGTCCTGGATTTGACGGACGACGAGCCGAATGCGGTCGTTGAACTTCTGCCGAATCTGGTCCGAAAAAAGGACACCGCGAATCAGCCGCGACAGTTCAACACGCTTGCGCAGGTAACGCCGATACCGCTGTTGCGCCTTGCGCGGGCTGCGCTTACGTTCCTTCTCGATTTTGGCGGCTTCTTCTCGAATATGGGCAAGGCCGCGTGAAATGGACTGAAACCGTTCGATGGTTTCCGCAAGATACCGCTCTTCGTTTTCAAGCGTAATGTCCTCGGCGTCAGAGTCGGAAGTATCAATGACTTGGCGAATGCCAATTTTGCGCTCTCTGAGCTGTTCCGCCAGCTCTTCAAGGTACTCGGCGACAATCAACGAACGCGAGTGAGCCTTGTAGAGACGCAGCCGCCCCCGCTCAATGCGCTTGGCGATATTGACCTCGTCTTCACGAGTCAGCAGCGCGACGTTGCTCATCTCGCGCAAGTAAAGGGTCATCGCGTCGAGTGAGCGGTCGCTTTCAGAAGCGGAAAGGTCTGGCTGCGGCGCAAGTGCGCCGTTTTCGAGGTCCTCTGTCGGTTCTTCCAGTTCTTCGGTTTCTTCGACCTCGCTGTCGAGGAGAAAGTCATCTTCTTCCGATGCGGTGGAATCTATCTCGGCAAGAAATTTTTCGAGGTCGAGGGTTGGAAGAGCGTCTCCGGCAGTCGGATCCGTGTCGCCATCCATCAGGTTTTCTTTCAGATCGAGTCGCATGGCTGTCTTCTTAAGTTAGGTTGTGGGGAAAAGACTTGCTTTGGTCGCCGTGATAAGTAAACTACGTCAACTCGTCAGCGTATGTTGCGCCTGCCGTCTTCAGCAACCCATTAATGCAAGGTCAAGACGACTGGCCCAGTATATCCGGTCGCACGGCAAGACTTCTGTGTGTTCTGTGACGGAGCTTTCTGCCCCGTTTTAGCGTCCTCGTGCGCCGTTCACTCATGGACGTTGCCGACCGCTGCAAGGTTTCCTTCCCACGCCGACTTTGCGCCGAATTTCCTCATTGGGCGGGAGGCCAAAATGGCCTGGTTGTGCTTTTCACCGCTGATTATCGCTACGCGGAACGCCGGCAAGTTGTCTGAATTTCGTGACTTACTGGCGGCCGTCACAGAGCATGTGATTGGTCTGGAAGCTTTTACAGGCATACCGTCCGTCGCCGAAACCGGCGCGACGTTTGCGGAAAA
Source organism: Chloracidobacterium sp. (assembly GCA_025057975.1). NCBI lineage: Bacteria > Pseudomonadati > Acidobacteriota > Blastocatellia > Chloracidobacteriales > Chloracidobacteriaceae > Chloracidobacterium > Chloracidobacterium sp. The sequence goes on along the minus strand of JANWUV010000014.1, from coordinate 25,081 downwards.
TGCGCTGATCAAAGCGCGAACGGTGCGCGCTGCAACCGGCGGCTGCGTCTTAGCGGACGACTCCGGTTTGTGCGTGGATGCTTTAGACGGCGCTCCCGGCGTGTACTCGGCCCGCTACGCCGGTGAGCAGGCCTCCGACGCTGAAAACATCGCCAAGTTACTTGCCGCCCTACGCGACGTGCCGCCCGACCAGCGGACGGCGCAGTTTGTGTGCGTCTTAGCGTTAGTGACGGATACGGAAGAACGCTGTTTCACCGGACTTTGCTCCGGCGTCATAGCGGCGGAGCCGCGCGGTCAGCTGGGGTTTGGCTATGATCCACTGTTTATCCCCGAAGGTGAGACACGCACCTTCGCGGAAATGACGGCGGCGGAAAAAGCCCGGTACAGTCACCGCGCACGCGCCGTCGAGGCGCTCATCACCCATTTACACAACCAGCAGCCTTCAGAGGGTTTTTCCACCTCATAGGGTGACGCAAACAATGTGTTCTAGTCTTGAACCGGACGCGCGCCGCCCGCCGTCGGGAGGTGAATGTGACGCCTCACCGTTGCTTGTCGTCCCCGGCGTACTTGATGCCCAGCTTGGTTAGAAACTCCTTAGGCGCAATGCTGCCGATCAAAGCAAACACGTAGTCGTTTGGGATGCGGGCGATTTCACGCTTGTCGCGGATGCTCTCAATAACAACCTCACGGTCAGTGATTTCCCGAATGCCAGCGCCAAAGTACGCCGTAATCCGTCCGGCGTCTATGCAGTAATAGACCCACATCTTGTTTTCGAGCGTCAAATCCTTTGGGAAATCCGACCGAATGACCAACGTGACATGGTTGGCTTCCGCGTCGGGCGGGAATTTAACTGTTCCATCCGGTTGGCGCTGTCCGGCGAGGTCTACGGCGGCTTCGACCGCCGAGTTGCCTGCGCCGACCACCACGATATGCTTCCCTTTGAATGCGCCAGGGTCTTGCAGGCGGTAGATCACCCGCCCCTCTACCTCGCCGGGACAGCCGAGCTTGCGCGGTTCACCTGCGTTGCCAATCGCCAGCACAACCTTGCGCGCCTTGTAGCCTTGAGCGTTCTTGGTCGTTTTGACCAAAAAGTAGTCGCCCTCCCGGACGATGGCCTTACAACCCTCGTACTCGTGGATGACAAGCCCCAGCCTTTCGACGGCTTCATCCCACCACGCAAGCATCGTCTCCTTCAAGTCGCCCGGGCCTTCCAGCCGAATCGCGCCCAGCGGCGGCTCGTTTGGGTTGAAGGGATTGAAGGCGACATACTTGCCAGCTGGGTACTTGTCAACAATGGTGGCATACCGGCGGCCCTGTTCCAACGCCACGTAACGCAACCCCAGTTCCGCCGCCCGTGCGACGGCGGAAATACCGCCTGGCCCGACGCCGACAATGGCGACATCGTACTCCGCCCCAGCGACCGGCCCTTCTACTTTGAGTTTCTCGGCGATACGTTCAATCGCCAGCCGACCTTCCTTGATGGCGTTGCGAATCAGCGGGACGCCCGACACATCGCCGACTAAGTAAACGCTCGGTACGCCTTCGGCTTCGAATCCCTCACTTGCGCCCTTGCGTAGGGGCTTTGGCGCTTCGCGGATGTTCTGCCGCGTGTTGATCAGGACGCATGACTGCGGCACGGTTGGACACGCCTGCTGACAGCCTGTGTCTTCCATGCACTGTTCGAGGTTGACGACGATGGCGTGGTGCTCTTGGTCATCAAAACCGAGTACATCCTGCGGACAGGCAAGAATGCAGGCGTGGCAGCCAATGCAGGTTTCGTAATTGATGACCGGATGCGGCACAGGATTTTCCCTTGCCGAGATGCGCGCCCGTTCGATCTGGGCGGGAGATTCCCACCGCTCGGCGTAGCGTGTGTCGGTAAACTTGCGATGCCGATTCGCCAAGTCGAGCACCCGTCCCTTGAGAACAGCTTGCTCACGGCGCTTGCGCAGCGTGTCGAAGGTGAGAAAGCCAAGGCTCGTCAGCGGAATCAAGCTAAAAAAGAGCGCCCAGTCGCCGATGGTGAAGCCGCCAAACTTAGCTGCCAGACTCGTCCACTGCCAATCTTTGCCGCCGCGATAGACGCGATCCTTGGTGAAAATGACAGGTTCAGGCCCACCGCTCGGTGCGCGGCGGGCAGCCGTCAGCGTTTGCGACTGCGGATGTTGCGCATGACAGGAGTTGCAATTGATGCCAAGCCGCAGCGCGTTTGTATCCAACTCCTCAAGTGACGCTTTTTGGACGTAGGCTTGTCCGTGACAAACGGCGCACTTGTCGCGGTTGATGACTTTGATCTCAGCTGCGCCCTTGGCGAATGCGCCGTCGTGACATTCGCTGCATTTCCAAGCGCTTGCAGATGGCGCGACGGCGGCATGGATCAAGTGGAATTTCGTGGAAGGCTCCAGCGGCGTCTTGCTTTCCGAAAAAAGCCTGTCCCACTTTGGATTCATTGGGCGTCGCCATGACCAGACGCCGTTTTCCACCGGGTAACCGAATGAACCGCGATGCGGCTCGCGCAAGGGTGAGCCGTCCTTCAAACTTACAGCTTTGGGGTGGGTCGGGTTATCCCGGTGGCAGTCAATACACATGCTGCGCGAGACGACACCAGGACGGAAGTCTGCGCCCTTGTGCTCAGTATGGCAGTCAACGCACTGGATGTTGGCCGCTTCGTGCTTGGCAATGATCGTGGTGTTGAAGTGGTTGGTCTCGTGACACTCCACGCACTTGTTCTGCATGGAAGTCGTCGCGGCGTGGCAGGCGCTGCACTTGTTTGCGACGGGTGCATTCGCCACGAGCTTAAGGCGGAGGCGCTCCTGAATCGGCGCAGGTAGTTGCGCAGCCGGCAGTGCGTGCGGGTTCGACGTATCACCCGGCAAATAGGCCGCTTCCCACACAAAGAAAGCAATGACGCACAAAACGGCCGCCACTGCGCCAAAAACATACAGATACCCGCGCGGCCATGGGCGAATCAGGTCGTTGGTCGGCGTCCAGTTAAACCGCTTCTTGCCCAAGTGTAGGTTGTGTTTTTTGAGTTCTTCGGGCGGTTCGCGGGGTTCAAGCGGCGATTGTTCATCAAGCTTCTGCTCGCCTTTGATGGCCGCCTTACGCCGCTCCCAAAAGACGTTCATCGCCTGCTGGAAGCGTTTTTGCTCCTGCTCTGGCAGCGACAGAATCGAGGTCAACAACCCCGTCAGGTTGCGCTGTAATCGAGCTGCCTGCAGCAAGCCGGTAGCGCTCGGCGGCGGCGCTTCGGGGACATTTGCTAGGGGCGGCGTCTCCGTCAAACGCTGGGTTTGGTCGCTCAGCCGCCGCGTGATCCCGCGTTGTTGCAGATAGCTGGTCAGTTTTGGCAGCAGCGCCGTTTTGCCCTCAGCCGTCGCCTGTAGCGGGTCGCCCAACAGGCGCGTACTTTGCTCAGACGCCGCGTAAGCGTCCACATGGCGATCAATATCAAGCGTCATCGTCCCTTCCGTGAAAGTCGGGCGAAGGACGAAGACGCCAATGCGAATCACATCTCCGGGTTGGAGTTCAACCGTCTCGACTAGCGCGCCGTTGACCTGCGTGCCGTTCGTACTGGAAAGGTTCGTCAGCCACCACCGACCGTCCACTTCCCGAATGCCGGCGTGAATGCGCGATACCGTTGGGTGATTGAGCAGCAGATCACAGCCGGCCTGTGAGCCGATAACTAGACCTTCCAGTTCAAGAACAAGATCGCCCTTGTCCAAGAGGTCTTTACGCTGAATCGTGAAACGGCTGCGTTTTGCCACGGCGACTCCATGAGCCGAAGGTTTCCGAGGGGCGTTGCAGGCGGCGGGGGCGTCACCGCAGAAGGCACACGACAGGCATTACCGCCACAGATAGTACACAACTTGGGCGATATGCACGACCAACAGGGCCAACATCACCGATGTCGAGATAACATGCGGCGGCATCCACAGCTTGAGCGCCCGGTGGATGTACAGCAGAGCGTCAATCCGCCGAATGGTGGCGATTGCGTCAATGATTTGTCGCATGATCTCCTGCTCGGCGGCGTTAGTCTGCTGGGCGATGGCGTCGCCGAACCGTTTGCGAGCGTCGGCTAGCAGAGCCTCCAGCGTCTCGCGGCGTGCGTACTGCCGTAACAGGAAACGAAGCGACAAAACCGCGCGAATCACGCGGTCGCGCGCTGGAAGGAAGGTCTGCCGGAACTGTGCGCCGCGTCCTTCCTTGTCGGCTTGCTCCTGCGCCGTTATGGTCAGGTCGGCAATTTCTTGGTACAACTCGTCACGGCGACGCATCAGGTCTTCGGCCAGTAACGGTTCTCCTTCGATTTTGGTCAGCATGCGCGGCCCGAGTTGGTAGAGCAAAACGCCGACTAGTCCGGTCAAAATCACCAAATCAAATGCAATCATCAGCGCCGCTGTGACCGGGCCGCCGAGGTTTGTCCCGCCGTGGAGCAACAAAATGACGCCTGCGATAACGCCGGCGTAAGTGTGCGCCAGCATCCATAGCTTGAGCGCTCCGGCGCGTCGCCGCCACATCTGCCGTCGGACAGGGTAAAGCATCACGACGACGATGCCGACAAGGCCGACCAAACCGGTGATCCACCGGAAGTTGAACCAGCTAGACCTGAAAAGCGGCGTCCCCAGCCCGTACTGAACAATGCCGGCCATCGTTCCTCCGCAGAGCACCAGCGTGAAGGCGACGCCCACGATGTGCGCCAACAGCTTAGCGCGGTCGGTATGGCCGAACCGATTCCCAACAATCATCCCTGACGTCAATCGGAACGCTGTGCCGTGAATCTGCGCGATTTCGTTGAAGTACTCGTTGGGCTTGACGCGCCTGAGCGCCCCGGTCGGGCAATTTTCCTCGCAGTTGTATTTGTGTGTGGCGTAAACCGGTTTGCCCGCCGCGTCTTTAGGGTTCAGCGGTGTGTTGTTGCACAGGTTGCACTTGATGGCGACCAAGTCTTCGCTTTGGGTGACCGGAGCAGGCTTTGGGTCGAAGCGCAGCCCGAAGGCGGCGAAAGGATCGAACGACCCAACTTCCGACGCAGCGTTTTTGTCCTTGTCGGACCCACCTTGGCCGTTTTTGGATGGCGCAGCCACGGTCGGCGACTTAGCTTTTTTGAGTTCGCTGCGCGGAACGAGTGAAATCGCGTTGTAGGGGCACTGTGTCGCACAATCGCCGCACCCAATACATAGGCTAGGGAGGATGTCCACCTGCCCGCCCTCAAAACGCGCAATAGCCCCGGTCGGACATCCCGTGAGGCACTCCGGGTCTTTGCAGTGGAGGCACACGGACGGCATCAGCAACGACTGGTCAAGCTTCGTGTGAGTCGGGGTTTTTGGACGTAGAACCTGAATGCCGGTTCGCTTGAGTCGGGCGTGTCCGTGAATCTGATGGCAGGCTAGGGAGCAGTTCCCACAACGAACGCACAGGTCCATGTCCATCAGCAGCAGGTTGTTGGCGTCGGCGAGTCCTTTGTCCAGCAGGCGTTCCTGGGCGGCTCTGACCGCCGGATTGAACTGAAGGGGCTTGGCCGGTTGCAGCGGCGTCCCAATCTCGCCAGCCACGCCTAAGGCCGTCTTAATGGCGTCAAGCAGTTGCGGGTCGCGGTACAGGTCTTCCACCGGAACTTCCAGCAGTTCCGTACGGCTCATCGCCACGGTTCGGTAGGGAAAGCGGGCGTCGCGGACGCTCAGCGCATTAAAGCCCAGAATGTAGCCAGGACCGAGATAATCCGTCGCTTCACCAGTCTGCGCTTGGCCGGTGCGCTTCACCCAACCGTCGCGGATAAATAATAAGCGGCGAACCGGTTCACCCTCACTCGTCAAGACGTGACCACGCGCCACCAGCCGAAAATCGGCGATGTCGGCGATCTTTTTTCTCAGCTCGTCTGAAACCTGAAGCTGGTTGGCGGCGGCGGCGCGACCGTTGTTGCGGTAGGTAATGTCGAGCGCCGCCCCAAACTTTTTGAGCTTACGTAAGATGCGCAGCGCCGGGCGCTGCACTTCGAGAAGGCGCGCACCGCGCTGACGATGAGCGATGACAGTCGCGCTGCGCGGCGCACCTGCTAGAACGCCCATTTCGCCAAAGGGCTTTCCAGCCTCAAAGACGGCGACCGGCTCCGCCACACCGCTAATGAACACTTCCGCCGCGCCGGAGACGACGATGAAGAACGTGTTGGTGTCCCAGTCGCCCTGCCGGACAATTTCCAGCCCCGGTGGGTAGTCGTACATCCGTATGTATGGGCCGACCTTCTTGCCCGGTCCGTAGTTGCGACCGTAGACAGCCACTTCCAGATCGACGCCGAACTTGTAGCCCTGGCCTTGCTCGTATTCAACAAGCTCTTCAATCGCAGAAATGCTGCGGATGGCCTCCAGAATGGCGTGCCGATTGACAATCTCGTGACGTTTGCTTGGAGCCGCCGCGACGGTTGCGTTCATAGGAGACGCTTCTTTTGGGGCGCTAGTACCCCAGTACGTTTGATAGGAACTTTGGACGCGCTGGGGATGAAGATAGCGGATTTTGTGAAGAAAAGCACACTGCGAAGACGCCTTTCAAAGGCGTTCACCGTGTACGTCACAGTTCCTACGCCGGGAGGCGACGTGACATATTCGCGTCACACGCTTCCCGCAAGCTTACGCAGCCTGTCAGGCGAGTCACTCCGCGCCGTTTCTAGAAATGTCTTTTCTTGAGGCTTCCCGAATGCGTTTCTCACATAGCCGAACCTACATGGGCGCGCTTGTTTTAGCGTCCGTCTTGCTCCCCTTGATTGGGTTTCCCAAACCGGCAGCCTGCGCGCCAGCGCTAACTCGCCTAATGTCTCAGCGTTGCCGGTTAGTTGTGGGCATTATCGTTGATCAACTGCGCGCCGATTATTTGGAGCGCTTCGCCGATCTCTTCGGCGAAAAGGGCTTCGCACGGCTCAGAGCAAACGGCGCGTACTTCCCCAACGCCTATTACTTGCACGCCTGCACGTACACCGCACCGGGCCATGCCGTCGTCACCACCGGCTCGACGGCGGCCGTCACAGGTATCATCGGCAACAAGTGGTATGACCGCGAAACCGGGAAGTCGGTCGAGAGCATCACAGACGATGAGACGGTCGGCGTCCCCGACGGCAAGGGGGCTTCCCCACGCCGCCTCTTGGTCTCAACACTTGGTGATGAACTCAAAACCGCAACTGGCGGACGGGCGAAAGTCATTGGGCTGTCGCTCAAAAACCGCGCCGCCATCCTGCCCGCCGGCCGCGCCGCCGACGCCGCCTATTGGTTTGACAGCAAACGCGGGTGGATGCAAACCAGTACGTACTACATGCAAAAGCTGCCGGACTGGGTGACAGCCTTCAATGCCCGCCGGCTGCCTGACCAGTGGTTTGGCAAGGCGTGGGAGAAGTCCTTACCGGAAAGCGCCTATGCTTGCTGCGACGCCGACGACGCGCCCTATGAAGGGCGTTTCACCGGAGGTGGGCCGGCTTTCCCTCATGTTGTTGGACGCGGCGACAAACCTGATGCGCGGTTTTACGACGAGTTCACAATGACACCTTGGGCGAATGACTTCCTTGTGGATTTTGCGGCGGCGGCCATTGAGAATGAAAAGCTTGGCGCAGACGCCGTTCCTGACCTGCTGACGATCAGCTTTTCGGCCAACGACCTTGTCGGCCACGTCTTCGGGCCAAACAGCCATGAGACGCTGGATATCACAGTGCGCACTGACCGGACGCTGGCGCGGTTGCTTGATCTACTTGACCAGAAGGTAGGGTTGGATAAAACGCTGATCTTTCTCACCGCCGACCACGGCGTGTCGCCCGTGCCAGAGTACGCCCAGCGTCGGCGGCTCAACAGCCGGCGCGTGGTGTTCGAGCAGGTGGCCGTCGCCGTTAAGCGCGCCTTAGACGCCAAATTCGGCGAAGGGCGGTGGTTCGCCGGCTTTTCCTCGGAGTCGGTGTATTTTGACCTCAAGACTTTGGATGAGAAAAAGCTTGAGCGCGCTGCCGTCGAACAAGTGGCGGCGGAAGCGGCGTTGACTGTCCCCGGTGTGGCGGCGGCTTTCACCCGAACGCAAATCCTCTCCGGCGCGCTGCCCCGAACACCGATCGGCCAGCGGGTACAAATGGCCTTTCACCCACAACGCAGCGGTGACGTGTTTCTCGTCCCGGAGCCGTTTTGTTTCTTCAGCGAAGAGGAAGTCACGCTCGCTGCGACGCACGGCACGCCGTACCCCTACGACACGCACGTTCCAGTCATCCTAATGGGGCCGGGAGTGCGTCCCGGTGTCTATTACACTGAGGTCAGTCCCTCGGACATTGCGCCGACGCTGGCTGCTTTGCTGGGCGTCACCGTCCCTAACGGTGCAGTCGGGCGGACTATCAGTGAAATCTTGGATAACCAACCGGGGACGGCCTGCCGATAGCCGTTTTGGGTGACGCAGCACCGCAAAAGGTTTGCGTCGGCGAGCGTCGGCTGTGCACGTTACTTAGCGATGTCGCGGTGGCGAATACGTACGGCGAAGTGCAGCTTGCGAACATCCTTGGCAAGCGCCTCGGCCATCATGACGGAACGATGGCGTCCGCCGGTACAGCCAATAGCGATGGTCAAGTAGCTCCGCCCGTCGCGGGCGTACCGCGGCACAACAAACGTCAGCAACTCCGCAAAGCGCCGCCGCGTTTCTTCCACTTCCTCGTCCGCTGACAAAAACTCCACAACCGGCGCATCTCGACCGGTCAGCGGACGTAGTTCGGGGACATAGTGCGGGTTTTTGAGAAAGCGCACGTCCAGTACAAGGTCAGCTTCCGTCGGCACGCCGTGCTTGAAGCCAAAGCTCAGGAGCAAAACGCGCATCCGTCCCGCGCGTCCGTCGCCAAGCGCTTCGCCGAGCCGCCGCCGCAGGTCGTAGATCGTTAAGCTGGAAGTGTCCATGACGCGGTCGGCGAGTTCTCGAATTGGCGACAGCAAGGCGCGTTCGGCGGCGATGGCGGCGCGCAAGCCTCGCGTTTGGCGGCCAGCGGCGTCAAGCGGATGCGGTCGGCGCGTCTCGCTGTAGCGGCGCATCAAAACCTCATCCGTTGCCTCAAAAAACAGCAGCCGGACATCCCCCACCAGTTCCCGCAGGCGGGCGTAGGCGGCGGGAAAGGCGGCGACAAACGCTGGCTCGCGCGCATCAACTACGACGGCCGCTCGCGCAATGCCACCTTCCGAACGTCGGCACAACTCAGCGAAGGTCGGCAGCAGCGCAACAGGCAGGTTATCTACGCCAAAGTAACCCATGTCCTCCAACGCATTGAGCGCCGATTGCTTGCCGGAGCCGCTCAGGCCAGTAATGACGACAAAACGAGGCGTGGAGGCTGAAGATCGGCGGGGCATGCCAACTTAAGGTCCGGCCGTCATTTGGGTAAGTTTGGCTTATCCGTTGGATTATGCGGGGCTTGACCGCAACCAGCAAACCTGACTGCAAAGCAAGTGTGGGATGCACGCCGCCGCGCGCATCCCACAGGAACGCCGGATGCAGCCGGAATGATTAGTTGAGCTTACCGTAGCGGACGATCTCGCGTCCTTTCTCAAGCTGCTCGCGATCCCACACCATCCCAGCGCGGTTGTAGCTTGCCAACTCGAATTCCTGCGTCAACTCGATGCAGTCTGTCGGACAGGCTTCCACGCACAGGTCGCAGAACATACAGCGCGACGTGTCATAGACATAGGTCGCCAGGACCTTCTTCTTCTTGGGCTTGCCGTCTTCCATCACCACGCGGTTGACGGCCCCGACGTTGATGCAGTTTTCTGGGCAAGCCAAGGCGCATAGGTTGCAGGCGATACACAGGGTGTCGCCGGTCACCGGATCAAGATTCAGCCGTGGGGCCCCGCGAAACCGCTCACTGACCTTGGGGCGCTCCTCTGGATAAAACTCCGTGTAAGCGCCGCGCAGCGGATTGCCGCCCGTGCCGCGCGGCTCGGTCAGCACCTTTTTGGTGTACTTGAACGTCAACGCAAAGCCCTTGAGCAAATCCAGCATGAAAAACCGCTCAAGGGTCTGCTTCCAGTTGCCTTTGGCAGGCACAGTTGTCGTCATAAGTGTTTTGCCTCGTATGAGTTACGGCTACCGAACCGACATCAGCGTTGAAGCCGACGGAAAGCCTTGTATAGCATTTCACCCTTGTCGCTAGGCGAATGACCGCTGTTGCTGCATGCATCGCAGCCCTTTGCCTACATCATTGAAAGTTTTCAGCCTCGCTCCAAACTGTTTGGAGGCGTACACTTCACGGGAGGTCCTCGGTAATGCGCAGCTTCCTTTGCGCGGCGGCGGTCGGACTGCTCATCGGTACGCTGCTATTGACCGGCAAGCCCCCGGCCAGCGCCGCCGTAACCAACATTGACCGTAAAGTGCGTGAGCGTCTTGACCGTGCGGCCGAAATTCTCACTGAGATTATGCGTGCGCCGGATCAGGGTATTTCGCCTGACTTCTTACGCCGGTGTGAAGGGCTGGTGTTTATTCCGGGCGTCAAGAAGGGGGCGCTGATTGTCGGCGGTCATTTTGGGCGCGGCGTCATGGTTGTTCGCCAGCCGAACCGCCAGTGGGGGCCGCCGGGGTTTGTGACGCTTGGCGGCGGCAGCTTCGGCCTTCAGATCGGCGGTCAGAGCAGCGACATTATTCTGCTGGTGATGAACCGGCGCGGCATTGAAAAACTGGCCTCCAACAAGTTCCAGCTCGGCGCAGATGCTTCCGTAGCCGCTGGCCCCGTCGGGCGCAATCTCAAAGCTGGGACGGACATCCAGATGCAGGCTGAGATTTTAGCCTATTCTCGTTCGCAGGGTGTTTTCGCCGGGCTTTCCCTGGAAGGCGCGACATTGCAAGTGGATGACGAGGCGAACAAAGCCGTTTACGGTCGCACAGTCGCCAGCCGTGAGGTGGTTGAAGGCGGGTTGCCGCGTCCGAAAGAGGCGGCTCGCTTGTATGCAGCGCTGCGGCGCTACGTTGGCTAGGGAGTTTCCGAGAAACGTCGCGGGTTAGCGCGCCATTGGCGTCAGGCGCTTGATATGGCACGCCACCCATGGCGCTGTTCACGCGGAGTATCGTCCTACTTGCGCGGAAGCTGCTCTGATTCAGGGTTTAGCTAGTGAGGATTGCAGGGATTACGCCTTGGGAAAACTATATGCTGTACGTCAGATCAAAGATGGTAAAGATTGGCCTATTGTTACCGACACCGAATGTTGAGCGTGACGCCTTAGGCAAAGCCACTCGACAAGCTTCTTTTAGCTCTGCCAACGCTTAGCCTGCCTTTGTACGCCGTGTCTGCTGCGCCGCCAATTTACCTTGACAACGCCGCGACGACCCGCGTCCTGCCGGAGGTCGCCGCCGCCCTGTTGCCCTACCTGACCGAGCAGTTCGGTAACGCTTCGTCCATCCACGCTTTCGGGCAGCGCGCCCGTGCCGCCGTCGAGCAGGCGCGGCGACAAACGGCGGCCCTAATTGGGGCGGAGCCGTCTGAAATCACGTTTCTGAGCGGCGGGACGGAGGCAAACAACCTTGCTATTCAGGGCGTCGTCGGCGCGTATGGGTCCGACCGCCGCCGCCATATCATCACGACCGCCTTTGAGCACCCAGCCGTCCTTGCACCCTGCCGCGCGCTTGAGGCGGCTGGGTGGCGCGTCACCTATCTGCCGGTCGGCGCGGCCGGGCGCGTTACGCCGGATGACGTTGCCGCCGCGCTTACGGACGACACACTGCTTGTCACCGTTATGCTGGCCAACAATGAAGTCGGAACGCTTCAGCCCGTCGCTGACATCGGCGCGCTGGTCGCTGAACGCCGCCGGCGCGGCCAAGTGATTTTTCTCCACACGGACGCCGTACAGGCGGTCGGCAAAATCCCTGTCAATGTTCACGAACTGCGGGTGGATTTGCTTTCAATTTCCGGCCACAAAATGCATGCCCCAAAGGGCGTCGGCGCGCTCTACGTCGCCAAACACGTCCGGCTCGCAGCGCAACAGCTTGGCGGCCATCAGGAACGCGACCGCCGCGCCGGGACGGAAGCCGTCGCCAATATTGTCGCGCTGGGTCGCGCCGCCCAACTTGCCGCCGAACGGCTTGACCACATGGACGCCGTTCGCGCCCTGCGAGACGAACTCGAACGCGAGCTTCAGAAGCGGATTCCAAACATGGTGGTGAACGGCGTCGCCTCGCCCCGCCTGCCGCACATTACCAACTTAGCCTTCGATGGTCTTGACGCCAACCGACTCGTCATTGCGCTGGACTTAGCGGGCATCGCCGTCTCGACCGGGTCGGCCTGCTCATCCGGCTCGACCGAACCCAGCCATGTCCTGCGCGCGATGGGGTTGCCTCCCAACCGTGTACGCGGCTCAATTCGCGTCAGCCTAAGCTGTGAAACGACGGCGGACGACATCGCGCGGGTTATTGAGGTATTGCCAAAAACAGTGGAGCGTCTGTCTTATCGCCGCGCGTCCGCCTGATACGCCATAGCTATGGAAGCCTTTCCGCGCGCTGTCGCCTATCTGCAGTGCATTGAGCCGACCTGCCACGCCACGTATGACGCAGGTGAGCAGGTGTACACCTGTGAACGCTGCGGCGGCCTGCTGGATGTGCAGTACGAGTGGCGGCGAGCGGCCCTGATGGATGTGCTCTCGATCTTTGACGCGCGACGCGCTTCCTACCATCCGCACGACATCAGTGGCGTCTGGCGCTTCCGCGAGCTTCTTCCCTTTGCGACTTCTCCAAGCCAAGTCGTTACGCTTGGCGAGGGTAATACGCCGCTGTGGGACGCGCCCCGCAGCGCGCGCTACGCCGGCCTCCAGCGGCTGACAGTCAAACATCAGGGGATGAATCCGACCGGTTCGTTCAAGGACAACGGGATGACGACCGGTATAGCGCAGGCGCGACGGCTGGGTGCGCGGGCGGTGGCCTGCGCCAGTACGGGCAACACGTCGGCGTCGCTGGCGGCTTACGCGGCGCGGGCCGGGATGCGCGGCATCGTCTTCATTCCAGGCGGACGGATCGCCTACGGCAAGCTGGCGCAGAGCCTCGACTACGGCGCTGTGACGCTACAGATTGAGGGTGACTTCGACGACGCCATGCGGTTGGTGCGCGAGCTGTCCCGGACGACGCCGCTGTACTTGCTCAATTCGGTCAATCCGTTCCGGCTGGAAGGTCAGAAAACCATCGCGTTTGAGCTGTTGCAGCAGCGGCGGTGGCGCGTCCCCGACCGCGTGGTCGTACCGGGCGGCAATCTGGGTAATATTTCGGCGCTAGGCAAGGGCTTCAAGGAGCTTCATGACTTGGGCTTGATTGCGCGGATGCCTCGGCTGACGGTCGTGCAGGCGGAAGGCGCAGCGCCGCTGGCGCAGTGGTACGCGGCAGGACGTGTGGGCAACCTGACGCCGGTCACGAAACCCAAGACACTGGCGACGGCGATTCAAATCGGCAGTCCAGTGTCGTGGTTGAAAGCAGTGCGGGCGTTGGACTGGACGGATGGCGTCTGCACAACGGCCTCCGAGCAGGATATTGCCGACGCCAAAGCTGTCATTGGCCGCGACGGTATTGGTTGCGAGCCGGCCAGCGCCGCGACGGTCGCCGGACTGCGCCGTTTAGTCGCCGAGGGTGTCGTCCACCCAGAGGAGGACGTGGTGGCGATTTTGACGGGCAGTGCGCTCAAGGACCCAGATTTCACTGTGCAGTACCACACCGGGCAACTTTTTACCGACGCCGAGCGCGACACGCGCCTGACGCGCGCGGAAGGCCGGATTGCGGCGACCTTCGCCAACGCGCCGCGTCGCGTCCCGGCTGACGCCGACGCGCTCCGGCAAATTATTCTTGAACTTGTGACCGAATCGCTGCCCCTCGAAGGGTGAAGGTGACAGGGTGAGGAATCGGGCCTTGTCTGCTTATGTTGCTGCTTGGCGGTGCCTTGCGACGTGGCTGCTTGTTGTGTTGCTTGCGCTGTGCGGCGGCGCAACCTTGGCGCAGGAGGACCCATCCGACGAACCGCCTGAAGAAAAGCCAAGTTGGACGGTGCGCGCTAGCGCGCGGGCGGCGTTTGTCGCCGACGCTGGGTTGGCGGCGCTGCGCACTGTGCCAAGGCCCGACGGCGACCTCAAACAGCGATTGCGTGTGGGGCGGCGGGTGTACGTTGTCGGCCGTCCACGGGTGGTTGACGGACGAACCTACTTGTTTGTCGCCGTCACGCGGCGCACGCGCGGTTGGCTTGACCAGCGGGCAGTGGTTCGCGCCGACCGGCGCGGCGATGACGCCCGCCTGCTGGCGCTGGCCCGCGCTGAAACCGGCGGCTACGAACGGCTTCGGTTGTGTCGGTTGTTCGAGATGTTGTTTCGGCGGTCGTCGCAAACGCCGGCTGTGTTATTGCTGCTTGGTGAGACGGCTGACGCTGAAGCCGAAGCCATCCAGCGCCGCGCTGAGCCGCGCGTCCGTCGGCGCACAGCCTCAGGCAACGCCGACGAAGCCGCCTACTTCGACAACGATCCGGCGTTGGATCGCTACCACCGGCTGGGCGTGAAGTTTCGCTATGACCCGGCGCGCAGGCGATATTGCTATGACGGGGCCGCTTACCGGCGGCTCGTGCAGCAGTACCCACACGCGCCGGAAGCGGAAAAGGCGCGGCAACGGCTAGCCGCGCCGTAGCGCCGTCCGCTGGGCACGGCACCACACATGCAACGGGTTACGGACACGTACACGGAGCGCCGCTCCCACCACGTCGTTCGGCGGCGGCTTCGGCTTGCGCGCGCGTATCATACTCACCTAACAGACAAACCTGCCCGCGCGCCCGCTGCATCTGCTCCGGTGTTCGGGTGTCCACTTCGAGTTTTCCGTTGGCGCAGTAGAGGCGGTACTTGACATCTGCGCTGACCAGTCCGGCGGCAAGCAAGCTTGCCAGCCCCAGTCCTAGCCCTACGGCCCAACCTGAACGGACGGTCGTCATGGTGGTGTTCTCTCCTCACAGGCGTCGCCGAAGCGTACGGTTAGGGGTGACAGGGTCGTTTGGTGCGGATTGCACGTCCTACGTTGCTTGGGTCATAGTGCCGTATCACCATCCGGCGTCGCAATTGTGCGGAAACGGCTTGGCTGGAGACAATGCTCAAACTGACGGAAGAGCGACTGCGTCGCCTAGCAGAAACCCTCGATACGTTGCACTTACGAGGTGTGTTGGGCGCGCATGCCCGGTCGGCCGGCAACCGGGTTGCGTTGCTCAAGCAGGTAGTTGAACAAGCGCGGGAACATACCGCGACAGCTCATCGCCTCTATGAGGCCGCCCGGCTGTCCCCGGAGCAGGTCTGGGAATGGTTGGCTGAAGCCGCCCCGGAACTGGACACGGCTGCACGCGAGCGCATCCTGCGGCTGTTGACGGCGTCGTTGGAGCCGGGTGAGTTGATTCCCGCCCAGCAGGTGGTGAGTCTGCTGACGATTGGGCTGGCGACGGTCATTGAGGAACTGCGCGAGCTTGAGCGCCGCCGACCGCGCCCAAATCTCGATTACCACGAGTTTCAAGTTGAGCGTCACCGCCGCATGGCGCTCAAGAAACTGCTGGAGGGGATTGGTACGCCCGACCCGCAACCGTTTGTCCCGGACCCGTTTCAGTTAGCGGCTGTGGAGATTGTGACTGAGCAAGGGATGGATGTCATCGTCGCTGCGCCGACCGGATCGGGCAAAACGTGGATCGCCGAGCAGGCGATTCGCCGGACGCTTGAACGCGGCGGGACGGCGTGGTACACGTCGCCGCTCAAGGCGCTGTCCAACGACAAGTTCCGCGAGTTCGGACGCAAGTTCGGCCCCGACGCCGTTGGGCTGATTACGGGCGACCGACGAGTCAACCCCGACGCGCCGCTCAAAATCGCCACGACGGAGATTTACCGCAACGGTCTGTACGACGCGATGACGCGCGAGGGGGTGATGGGTGCGCCCGACTTAGTGGTGTTTGACGAGGTACACTACCTTGGCGACCGGCATCGCGGCGTCGTCTGGGAGGAGTCCATCATTTACACGCCGGCTTCGACGCGCCTACTGATGCTGTCGGCGACGGTCGGCAACGCGCGCGAGCTGGCGGAATGGGTGACGTGGACACGCGGCGTCGAGTGTCGGCTGGTGGCGCATCCACAGCGCCCCGTACCGCTCAGGACGGCGTTCATTCACCCAGACGGCCGGCTGCAACCGCTGTTTGAGGAAGAGCATCCCGGCCGACTGCATCCCGACGTAGAGGCCTTGTACAACCGGGCGAAGCAGCAGGAAGCGGAGGCGCGTCGCCGTCGTCCGCCGTTCTACCGCCGCCGTCGCCGCTGAAGACCGCAAGCAGAGGGATGGTTTCTATCGTTATCGGCAGAGTCCGCGAGCGACCCGACTACCGCCCCTTCCTCAGGCTTTCAAGAATGCGCGCGCGAAATGTCGCCGTCTCGCGGCGAATCGTCGCTTCGTCTAGCGTCAGCACGCGCCGATCGCGCATCAGTACCTTACCGTGGACGACCACCGTTTCCACGTCGCCGCTTTTGGTGGCGTACACCAGCGTCGAGTAAAGGTTGTAGTTCGGAAGCTGGCGCGGATTTGAAACATCCACCACGATGAAATCCGCCAGCTTACCGACTTCCAACGACCCAATCCGGTCGGCCATATGAATGGCGCGCGCGCCACCGATGGTCGCCATTTCCAGCGCCGCCTGCGCCGGAACGACCGCGGGATCGCGGCGGACGACTTTGTGCAGCTTGGCTGCTGTGTCCATTTCCTCAAACATATCGAGGTCGTTGTTGGACGCCGCCCCGTCCGTGCCCAACCCAATCGCCAGCCCGGCGGCGAGCATCTCCGGAATCGGCGCAACGCCGGCCGCCAGCTTCATGTTGCTCTGCGGGCAGTGAACGACGCCCACGCCGCGCTTTTCCAGAATCGAGTACTCATCCGCTGTAATCTGCACGACGTGGGCGGCGATGGTGCGCGGCCCTAGCAGCCCCAGCCGCTCGACATGAGGAATCGGGCGCTGGCCGTAGCGTTCCAGAATGGTCTGCGTTTCGGTATCGGCTTCTGCGAGATGCGTCACGAGCGGTACGCCGTGCTTGTCGGCGAGCTTGCGACACGCTGCGAGCGTTTCCGGCGCGCAAGTGTAGGGCGCATGCGGCGCGACGGCCGGCGTGATGAGCGGATGTCCCGTCTTGTACTTTTGGATGAACCGCTCGGCGTTTTCCACACCTATCTGCGGCGTCAGCGCGTCGGGGACAGGAAAATCAATGACGGTCTGACCCAGAACGGCACGCAGTCCGGCGGCCTCCGTCACCTCGGCGATGTCGCCCTCGAAGTAGTACATGTCCACGAAGCAGGTGGTCCCGCTGCGAATCATCTCCAGACAGGCCAAGCGTGTCCCGGCGCGTACCATCTCGCGGGTGACGTTTTTGGCTTCCGCCGGAAAAATGAATTGCGTCAGCCATGCCTGAAGCGGCAGGTCGTCGGCGAGGCCGCGAAAGAGCGTCATCGGGGCGTGCGTGTGGGCGTTGATGAGACCCGGCAGCACCGCCTTGCCGTCCGCCTCAATCACGGTTTTGGCCCGGTAGCGCGCGGCCTCGGCCGCCTCGCCGACGGCGACGATGCGCTCGCCGCGCACCGCCAGAAAGCCGTTGGGAATGACCCGCCGTTGCGCGTCCATGGTGACAACCGTTCCGCCGCGCACGAGGATGTCAACGGTTTCAAGGTTGCGTGTTTGTCCTACAGTTAGCGTGACCGCCGCCGCCAGCAGCCAAGCTACAAGGGCCGACAGTCGCGGCAGCGACACGCAAGATGCGTTGTTGGAGGCTGTCATCTTGAAAGACTCACGCACGCGCCAATGCGCCTGTGGCGCGATGCGCCTCAAGAATCGCCGCCGCCGCCCGTCGTCCGCTTGACACAGCCCCTTCCATGCTGTCGTAAAACCGCTGTTGCGTGTAGCCACCTGCGAGGAAGAGGTTCGGCACGGGCGTCTTCTGCGTCGGACGCAGGCGGTCAATGCCCGGCTTGGTGGCAAACACCGACTGCGGAATGCGTACGACAACGGCCTTAGTCACCTTTGCTTTTGGGGCCGTGTTTGGGAAGCACGACTTCACATCCTCCCAGACGCGCCCAATGATTTCTTCGTCGCTTTGTCCGATGATATCGCGCGCTGGCGCGACAACGAACTCCATCCGCGAGCGGCGCTGCGCCATTTCGGCTTTCTGGTCGAGGAAGTACTCCGGCGTCGTGTTACCGAAATCGGCGTAGACCGGGATAATGCCGTCAGGACAGAACAGGATGTTGTCAATAAACGAAATCTGCCGGTCGAACCACATCTGCACCGTCACAACCGGCACCCCTTCAAACTGATCGAGATTGCCAAAGAAGGGGTCTTCCTTGAGTTCCGACGGGATGACGCGCTGGAGTTTGTGAATCGGAAGCGCCGTCAGGTAGTAGTCGCCGGTGACGCGCTCGCCAGTGATGAGTTCGACGCCGGCGATTCGGCGACGTTCATCGAGGATGAGCGTCTTGACATTGCAGTTGACGCGGATGCGTCCGCCCTTGCGCGTGATGTAATCCGCCAGCGGCTGCGTCAGGTGTTCCTGTGGTGAACCTTTCAAAAAGCCCATGCGCGACGCATGCGGCTCGCGCAGGAACGTTCCGGCGACATCCAGCACGACCTTGGCGGAGATTTCCTCCGGCGGCATGAACTTCAGCGACAGCGTCATTGGCAGGAACATCTTCTTGAGCATGCGGTCGTTGATCCCCCAGCGCCGATGCCATTCCTGATACGTGTACCGGTCTTGCTCCGCCATGTACTGGTCGTTGCCGAAAATCATCGGGAACAGCGATTTGCCCAACGTCAGCTTTTCCGGCAAGGAGAAGTAGTGGTTTTCAAAAACGGCCGGCAGCAGGTGAAACGGCGAAGGCAGCTTCGTGGTGCGAAAGCTGAACCGTTCGCCGCCAGCGAGCGTGTAAGTCAGCTTGTGTTCCTTCCACAGGATGCGGTTGTAGATGCCGAGTTCCTTCATCAGTTCGTAAATCTCGACATACGCACCGAAGAACACATGCAAGCCTGTCTCGATCCAATCGCCGTCGGCGTCTTTCCACGCGGAGACCTTGCCGCCGAGAATCGGGCGCTGCTCCAGAAGCTCGATCTCGAAGCCGTTATCCACCAGCGTTTTGGCGGCCGCCAGTCCCGCTAGGCCGCCGCCGCAGATGACGACGCGCGGTCGCCCGCCCGTCGTTGTCGCCACAGCCGTTGCCGTCATAGGAACTCCTCGAAAAAGTCGCATTGTTGGGGGCCTTGGGTTGACGTTGGAGCGCCTAGCCTAGCACTACGTCCCGCAGCCGCAACGTATCCTTGCCGACGCCGAATGCGAGCCGTTGCACAGCGAGTTGTGAAGTCAGCCCCAAAAGCCGCCAACGCAGCCGCACCGTTTTATGCCAAGTGCAGTAATGCTGACTACTTGCACTTTGCACTGGGTCAAGCCGGTGAATCACTTTGCGCCCCAGGTGAGATTCACGACTTGCGCCCAAACGTCGCCAGCGTCTCGCGGAGCGCCGCCAGTTGCATCTCCAGCGCCGCCCGTTGCTCGGCTTTCTCCGCCACGACTTCCGGCGCGGCGCGCTCGGCGAACCCCGGACGATTCACTACCTCAAGCAACTGCGCCAGTTCTTTCTCCCGTTTGGCGAGTTCCTTCTCAAGCCGCGCGCGCTCCGCCTGCTCGTCCACCAAACCAGCAAGCGGCACAGCCAACCGGACGCCTTCCGCCGTCACGCTGCGCGCGCAAAAGCCAAGCTCCGGCAGCGTTTCGTGGCCAATGAGCGTCTTCGCCCGCGCCAGCCGCAGAATGGCCGCCTGCTGCTCGGCGAAAATCGCCAGTCGCTCCGCGTCAGCCGCAACATGCAGCTCCACAAGGGCACTTGGCGGAAGGTTCATCTCAGAGCGAATGTTCCTGACGCGCGTAATGAGGCTGATGACGGCGTCCATAGCGCGCTCCGCCGCCGCGTCGCGTCGTGTTTCGTCCGGCTGCGGGTAGGGCGCAATGCACAGGCTGGACGGCCGCGTCGCCGCCGGCCACACATACGGGCTGACGCGCTGCCAGAGTTCTTCAGTAATGAAGGGCATAAAAGGGTGCAGCAGACGCAGCGCTTGTTCGAGCGTCGCAGCGAGGCGTCCACGCGCAGCCGTCCGTTCTGGCGTGTCCTCCGGTGCGGAAACAACCGGCTTGACAAGCTCAATGTACCAGTCGCAGAAGTCGTTCCAGAAAAACTTGTAAAGCGTTAGCGCCGCGTCATGAAATCGAAACGCTTCAAGAGCATCATGGATTTCCCCTATAACGCGCATCATGCGCGAAGCCATCCAACGGTCGGCCAAGGTCTGCGGCGCGTCTATTGGCAACGGCGTGGCTTCATCCGGGAGGTTGCCGAGCGTAAAGCGCGCGGCGTTCCAAATCTTGTTGGCGAAGTTGCGCGCCGCCTCCATTTTACTTTCCTGAAGCTTGATGTCGTTCGCGCCAGTGACGGCCGAGACGAGCGAAAACCGTACGGCGTCCGTCCCGTACTTCCTGAACACGTCAAGCGGATCAACAACGTTGCCCTTGGTTTTCGACATCTTTTGTCCCTGCGCGTCGCGGACGAGTCCCGTGACGAACACCGTCCGAAACGGCACGTCGCCCGTAAAATGCAGGCTCATCATCATCATCCGGGCGACCCAGAAGAAAATGATGTCGAAGCCGGTCACCAGCACGTCAGTCGGCGTGAAGGTCTTCAGGTCTTCATTGGCGGCGTCCTGCGCCGGATCGCCCGTCCAGCCGAAGGTCGAGAAAGCCCACAGCGCCGAAGAGAACCACGTATCAAGTACGTCCTCGTCCTGCGTCAACGGCGCGTCATTAGGAAGGCCGAGCTTGCGCCGCGCCTCGGCTTCCGAGCGGGCGACGGCGAAACGACCGTCTGCGGCGTACCAGGCCGGAATCCGATGACCCCACCATAACTGCCGCGAAATGCACCACGGACGGATGTTTTCCATCCAATCAAAGTAGACCTTCTCCCAGGACGCGGGAATGAAGCGCGTCCGCCCGTCGCGGACAGCCTGTACGGCGACTTCCGCCAACGGTTTGACATCCAGAAACCACTGCTCCGACACCAGCGGCTCAATCGGGACGCCCGACCGCTGACAGTGGCCGACATTGTGCGTGTAGTCCTCGACTTTGACCAGCGCGCCTTCGGCTTTGAGGCGTGCAATGATTTTTTCACGCGCCTCAAAGCGGTCAAGGCCGGCAAAGCCGTCGCCGGCGGCTTCGGTCATCGCGCCGTCTTTGCCGATGACGACGATGAATTCAAGGTTGTGCCGCTTCCCTATCTCAAAGTCGTTCGGGTCGTGCGCCGGCGTGACCTTGACGACGCCCGTCCCGAAATCCTTTTCCACCAGCGGGTCAGCAATAATTGGAATTTCACGGCCGACAATTGGTAGCCGAACGCGCCTCCCGATGAGCCGCCGGTAGCGGTCATCGTCTGGATGGACGGCGACGGCCGTGTCACCGAGCATCGTTTCCGGGCGCGTCGTGGCGACAACGACGCTTTCAGCGGCGTCCACCACTGGATAGGCAAGGTGATAGAGTTTGCCGCGTACTTCCTTCATTTCCACTTCGAGATCGGAAACGGCCGTCTGGAGCTTGGGCGACCAGTTGACCATGTATGCGCCACGGTAAATGCGTCCTTCTTCGTAGAGCCGGACAAAGACTTCGCGCACAGCGCGGCTCAGGCCCTCATCAAGCGTAAAGCGTTCGCGTGACCAGTCCACACTGACGCCTTCCAGCCGCATCTGGCGCTGGATCATCCCGCCGGATTCGGCTTTCCACGCCCAAACGCGCGCTTCAAAGGCTTCGCGCCCAAGATCGGTTCGTTTGATGCCCTCCTTAGCGAGTTGTTGCTCGACGACCATCTGGGTGGCGATGCCAGCGTGGTCGGTGCCCGGCAGCCACAGTGTCCGCCGTCCTTGCATGCGCCGCCAGCGCGTCAGGACATCCATCAGAGCATGCTGAAGCGCATGCCCCATGTGGAGCGAGCCGGTGACGTTCGGCGGTGGGATAACAATACAGAAGGGTTGTCCATCGCCTTGAGGTTGGAAATAGCCGCCCTGTTCCCAGAACGGATACCATTTTTGCTCGACGTCTTGCGGATTGTAAGCTTTCGGTAGGTCGTGAGGCATGGTTTTACAGGTTTAGCGAGAATGCGGCGCGCGCCGTAGAACCGGATGTTGTAGCAGGAAGCGCTAGTGATTTCACGGCTTCCAAACCGCTACGCTGCTAAGGTAGGCTTGGCTGCGTAGGTAAAAGATTCGCCTTGTCCCCGCTTAGTACTTTTCATCTGGTGAGCATCGCTTATGCCAATCGTGACGTTCCAGCCGTCCGGGCAAAAGGTCGAAGTGGCGGCCGGCGCGACGCTGCTTAGCGCGGCCCAGCAAGCCGGTCAGCCGTTGCTTCATTTTTGCGGCGGCTACGGCATTTGTCAGACTTGTGAAATTCGCGTGGATGCGGCGGCGGCAGCCGCATTGTCTGCGCCGGGCGCCAAAGAACAACGCTGGTTTGACGCCGACGACTTGGCGGCGGGACGGCGGTTGGCGTGCTGTGCGCGGGTGCAAAAAGATTTGTCCCTGACGTTGCCGGCGGCGAAGCGGTTCGACATCGCTGCGCAGTTCGAGAAGTTGACCTTCAGCGAAGCGCTTCAGCTTTGGTTTCGCATGGTGGCGGCCGCGTCGGAGGATTTTCTCAACCACGCGCGCCATGGCTACGCGGCCATACTCAACGGGATTGAAACCGTTCAGGAAAAGGGAGTTGCGGAGCTGCCGACGCTGACGGCGCAGCTGATCAACGCGACGCTGACCAACGGCATTCTGGCCTTTGAGGCTGTGGCGACCGGCATGGCGCGGAGTATGAGCGCATTTGGTTCAGTCGTGGAGTCGGCGACGGCAAGTCGTCAGCCAGAGCCGCCTAAGCCAGCGGCCACCCCAAAACCAGCGACGGCGGAACCGAA
The DNA here is from genome assembly GCA_025057975.1 of Chloracidobacterium sp. Classification (NCBI taxonomy): domain Bacteria; kingdom Pseudomonadati; phylum Acidobacteriota; class Blastocatellia; order Chloracidobacteriales; family Chloracidobacteriaceae; genus Chloracidobacterium; species Chloracidobacterium sp. Next base: position 2,098 of record JANWUV010000014.1, on the reverse strand, counting down.
AACGTCCGAGGCCAAGCCCGTTCCGATGGAAGTACGGACGCGCCCGCGTCCAGCAGGCGAGTCGCGTTCGAGCGCCGAGTCGCCAAAAGCTGAGACGCCCAAGCCCGGCGACCGGCGTTCATAGGCGTTGTTCCAAGGCAAGCAAAAAACTTTTACTCACCAGCAACACGTTGGTAACGCGCCTCGTTAGAATGGCAAGCCGGGTGAGCTTTACCAGTCTGGCTTTTTGCGGCGTCGAATGTTGTTTCGATGCCGCTTTTTTTGTTTGTATCAAGCGACTCGATCGCCGCAAATGGTTTCGGACGCCGCTCCTCTTAGGAAAACGTTGCGTGGAACGCGGTTCCCGACGTGGGCGTCGGTCGCTATGGAAATGCTGCTTGCCTTTGTCGTCAGCACCGTCACCATGGCAACACCGCTGATGTTGGCGGCGCTTGGCGAGGCTGTTTCCGAACACGCTGGGGTGGTCAATATCGGCATTGAAGGTGTTATGCTGATGGCCGCCTTTGTCGGCGTCGCTGTCTGTTACCTGACGGCTCATCCAGGGTTGGGGATGGCGGCCGCTGTCGGAAGCGGGCTGCTGTTGACGGCGGTATTTGCCGCGCTGACCGTCAACGGCGCACGCGATCCGCTGCTGGTCGGTACGGCTTTGAACATTTTCGCCCTTGGCGCGACGGCCGTTGCGCGGCGGGCGTTGGTTGGCGACTCCAACGCTGCCTTCGTCGTACCGACTTTGCCTCTCTGGAGCGTCCCTCCGGTGGCGGCGGCACTCGGCGTCGGAGCTTGGTACTGGCTCTTTCGGACGCCCCACGGGTTGGGGTTGCGCGCCGCCGGAGAGAATCCGGCGGCGGCGGCTGGAGCTGGATTGAGCGTGGCGTGGTTGCGCTGGGCGGCGTTGCTCTTCAGCGGCTTGACCTGTGGGCTGGCCGGAGGGTATCTGGCGCTGGGGCTGTCGAACACCTTTGTTGAAGGTATGACCGCCGGGCGTGGTTTCATTGCGCTCGCCATTGTGATTGTCGGACGGCGACATCCGGCCGGCGTCCTGCTGGCCGCGCTGGTGTTTGGCGCAGCCAGCGACCTGCAATTTCGCCTGCAGGCGTTGGGGCTGGATGCCGTGCCGTACCAGGTCTTCCTCGCTTTGCCCTACCTCCTAACCTTGGCGGCGGCGGCGTGGTTTAGACGGCAGGCGACAATCCAACGCGCCCGCTAGGTCCTGGTGTCCACCTTGTGGGCACAGGGAATTGGCGGTCGTGTTACCCAGTACCAGTAGTTGATGGATGAAGTTCATCAAAAAGCCATGATGACCATTCCCAATCCTGTGTCTGGCGACGTGAGCAACTGCTAGGTAACCATACCGGTGATTGAAGCCCTATGCCGGAGGAGTTCAGAGGGTTGGACGCGGCGCTGTCTAGCATCAAACGCCCGCCAACCTCTAGCGCTTGGCTGTAAGCTCTGCTGGTTAGAGCGCTTTCATAGTGCGCGTCCGCCAGCTTGTTACCCTGACGACACCAAGCGTATGCGCCGGCTGTACTTTTGTCTGCCGTTGTGCCATCAACGCCTTCCCCTACTCATCTCAGCCGCTCAGGAGGTACCCGATGACGACGCCATCTCCACAACCCGCCTACCCACCGACGCCGACGCCACCCCTCCCCACCTGCCGCGTCCTCACCATGGACGACCTCCCCAGCGAGTTTGAGGACGAAGAAGCCTTGCCCAGTGAGTTCCACCTCCTGTTCGCTATGCTCCTGTACGAAACCTTCCGCCCCACAACCGTCCCCCCTGACCACTACTTCTGCGCCATTGACCTGTACCTGTACTTCCTGCACGAGGGCGTTGTGCGCGGGCTGCGTCCCGACTGGATGGGCGTTGTCGGCGTGCCGGCGCTGTACCGAGGCGAGCGCACGCGGGCAAGCTATGTCGTGGAAGATGAAGGGCGCGCGCCGCTCATCATCGTCGAGGCATTGTCGCCGCAGACGCGCCGCAACGACTTGGCTGAGTATGGGCGTGGGGCGTGGGCGGAGGATCGGAAACTGCTGCGGAAGTGGGACATTTATGAGTCGGTGTTGAAGGTTCCGTACTATGTGACGATTGACGACAGACG
>JANWUV010000013.1 GCA_025057975.1 Chloracidobacterium sp. | reverse complement strand
TCTTCCCGTGATCCACATGCCCTATCGTCCCAATGTTGACATGCGGCTTGCTCCGGTCAAACTTCTCCTTCGACATGACTTACTCCCAAGCAAGTAAAGATATGAGAATTTAAGGTTGTTTAGTTGGTCGCCGCTCCCTTTGCCTTGGCGATGATTTCCTCGGCGACAGACCTAGGCGCTTCCTCATAAGCCTTGAAGTGCATGGTGTAAATCGCACGCCCCTGAGACATTGAGCGAAGCACGGTCGAGTAGCCAAACATTTCCGACAAGGGTACGGCCGCTGAAATAACCCGTGAGCCGGCTCGATCCGAAAAACCTTCAATCCGCCCCCGGCGCGCACTTAGGTCACCGGTAATTGCGCCAAAGTACTCTTCTGGCGTTTCAATCTCCACAGCCATAATCGGCTCTAAAAGTACCGGTTTCGCCTTTTTTGCCGCTTCCTGAAACGCCATCGAGCCAGCGATTTTAAAGGCCATTTCATTCGAATCCACTTCGTGGTAGCTGCCAAAAACAAGCTCTACCTTTACATCAACAACTTCATAGCCGGCTAAAATCCCACGCTCCATAGCCTCCCTAACGCCCGCCTCTACGGCCGGAATATACTCACGTGGGATGACGCCACCAACGATTTTATTCTCGAAGATAAAGCCTCCTCCAGGTTCAAGTGGATAGATTTTGATCTCAGCATGACCGTACATGCCGCGACCACCAGTCTGACGAACATACTTCCCGACACCATCCGCCGGCGTACGAATTGTCTCACGGTACGCTACCTGTGGACGCCCAACATTTGCGTCTACATTAAACTCACGTTTGAGACGATCAACAATAATCTCCAGGTGCAATTCGCCCATACCGGCGATAAGCGTTTGATTCGTTTCAGGGTCGGTTTTGACACGAAACGATGGGTCTTCTTGAGCCAAGCGACCTAGAGCAATACCAAGTTTGTCCTGATCCTGCCGTGTCTTAGGCTCAATGGCGACCTCAATGACCGGTACTGGAAATTCTATTGACTCCAATATAATAGGAGCTTTTTCATCACAAATAGTATCACCAGTAATAACGTTCTTCAGTCCTGCAACAGCTACAATTTCACCAGCATAGGCCTCTTCAAGGTCTTCACGCTTGTTGGCATGCATTTGCATGATCCGACCAATGCGCTCTTTAGATTCTTTGGTCGAGTTCAATACGTAAGAGCCGGTCGTCAAAACCCCAGAATAGATTCGACAAAAGGCAAGCTGGCCAATGTGTTTGTCGGAAAGAATCTTGAAGATCAAGCCAGAAAACGGCTCGTCATCAGAGGCATAGCGCACCACTTCTTCGCCAGTGCGCGGCAAAACACCTTTCACGGGCGGAATATCCACCGGAGACGGCAGATAATACACAACCGCATCCAAAAGCTGCTGGACACCCTTGTTTCTAAAAGCCGAACCGCACAGAACGGGTACAACGTTCATAGCGATGGTTTCCCGCCGCAGTACAGCTCGCAGCTCTGCCTCAGATATATCCGCACCCTCCAAGTACTTCTCAGCGATTTGGTCATCAACGTCAGCAATCAGTTCGATCATTCGGTCGCGCGCGGCTTTGGCTTCATCCAGAAGAGAGCCGGTCGGGGCGGAAAAGAACATTTTCTGGCCGTTACTTTCCTCATCCCACCGAACTGCCTGCATCGTGATTAGGTCAACCACCCCCTCAAAGGTGTCCTCCGCGCCGATGGGATGACAGACCGGGATCGGACGCGCATTGAGACGAGTGCGAATCGAGTCCACACTCTTGTAAAAATCCGCGCCGGCACGATCCATCTTATTGATGAAAGCGATACGTGGGACGCCGTATTTGTTTGCCTGTCGCCAGACGGTTTCAGACTGCGGCTGGACGCCAGCAACGGCGTCAAAGATCGCCACCGCGCCGTCGAGAACACGCAGGGAACGCTCGACCTCGATGGTGAAATCTACGTGTCCGGGAGTGTCAATGATGTTGATGCGAAACTGCTCGCCTTCCGCCGCGCCGCCAAGCCGCCAAAAGCACGTTGTCGCAGCGGACGTGATGGTGATCCCACGCTCCTGTTCCTGGGGCATGTAGTCCATCGTCGCCGCACCCTCGTGCACCTCGCCCAGTTTATGATTACGGCCGGTGTAGTACAGAATGCGTTCAGTTGTCGTCGTTTTACCGGCGTCAATGTGCGCCATAATGCCGATGTTACGAAACCTGCTCAGCGGCGCTTTCCGTGCCATAACCTTTTTACCACCCCTACAAACTTACCAGCGATAGTGTGCGAAAGCGCGGTTGGCATCCGCCATACGGTGAACCTCATCACGCTTCTTGACGGCTCCGCCACGCATGTTGGAAGCGTCGAGAAGCTCATTCGCAAGCCGCTCAATCATGGACTTTTCGCTGCGCTGGCGCGCATAGGTAATCAGCCAGCGAATCGCCAAGGCATTGCCGCGCCGCCGATGATCGACTTCAATTGGTACTTGGTATGTTGCGCCGCCAACACGCCGTGAACGCACTTCAACTCGTGGGCGCACATTGTCCAAGGCTTTCTTGAAGACCTTGAGCGGATCGTCATCCGTCTTGGCGCGGATACTCTCCATGGCACGGTAGAAAATTTTCTCCGCGACAGATCGCTTGCCGTCCCACATCAAACAGTTGATGAACTTCGTCACGATCTCACTGTTGTAAATCGGGTCGGGAAGCACCTCCCGCTTTTCAACGACTCGTCTGCGCGGCATACCCTAAAACTCCCTCAAACCAGGAAGCGCCTGTAGGCGTTCCCGTCGAACAGCTACTTCTTCTTGGCGGGGCCTTTCGCCGGTACGCCTTTGCCGGTCTCTTTGGGGCGCTTTGCGCCGTACTTCGAGCGTCCCTGACGACGGTTGGCGACGCCGACTGAATCCAGCGCCCCGCGGACGACGTGGTAACGGACGCCCGGCAGGTCTTTGACACGGCCGCCACGAATCAACACAATGGAGTGTTCCTGAAGGTTGTGGCCAATGCCAGGGATGTACGTCGTGACTTCAATGCCGTTAACCAACCGCACACGAGCGACCTTACGCAAGGCGGAGTTCGGCTTCTTCGGTGTTTGGGTATAAACGCGCGTGCAAACACCACGCTTCTGTGGACATCCCTGAAGCGCCGGGCTACTGGTCTTATACTTGACCTTTTCCCTTCCTTTTCGCACAAGCTGGTTGATCGTCGGCACGCCAACCTCCTAAGTCTTTCCAACGCAAAAAACAAACGGTCGCAACTTGGCGACCTGCCACTCCAAAACACGCGGCAACCGCTTTACAAGCGACCCTACGGTTTTTCGAGTGACGAAACGCCTATACTACGAGGCATCAGGAAAGGCTGTCAAGCCCTAATCTTTTTTCACCATCTGGTTCGGGATAGGAACGCCAAGCATGTTCGAGCGAGCTTCAAGGGACGAAAGACGTTCAGCCGCTCCGCCAGCAACGCCCCAAGCCTGGCAAGCCTGGTCGCCCAAACTGCCAAGCTAAGGCACGTTCGACCACCTACCCATACCCCATCATTTTTTTGAGTTGGCGAGGAACTCCGCAACAGTGAAACAACAAACCTGAGAAAGAAGTGGACTTCAATGGAAGCGGGGCGCACTGAGTCAAGTGGCGTGACGGCTGAACCTTTGCAGGAAGGTTGTTTCATGCAAAGGTTTTGAAACGGTGCGCTCTGCTTCCGTTTTTTAGTGGTGTTTGTTTCGACGTTTGACGATCGCAACCCCTAGGTCAGCGGTGGCGAGCTTGTACGCCGTGTGAGTCATCACAGCTTTCTGGTTTTACTGATGTCGTCCGCTGTCGAAGCTCTCTCACTCACCAAACGATTTGGTTCGCAGACCGTTCTTGCGGGCGTTTCTCTATCTGTTCAGGCGGGTGAGTTTTTCACCTTGCTAGGACCTTCGGGTTGCGGCAAAACCACCCTCCTGCGCCTCATCGCCGGTTTTGACCAACCGGACGCCGGGCGGATTTGCCTTGCCGGACAAGATGTTACGCATCTGCCGGCTTATCGTCGTCCGGTGCACACGGTTTTCCAGAGCTACGCCTTGTTTCCACACCTGAACGCCTACGATAACATCGCCTTTGGGCTGGCTCGCAGGGGCCATCCGCCAGCCGTCATCCGGCGACGTGTAGAAGCGCTGCTCGCTCTGGTTGGGTTGGAGGGCGTCCAACGTCGCTACCCACATCAATTATCGGGTGGACAGCAACAACGTGTGGCGCTGGCGCGCGCCCTAGCCTGTGAACCGCCCGTCCTATTGCTGGACGAGCCGCTGGCGGCGCTTGACCCGCAGCTTCGCCGACAAATGCAACGCGAGCTAAAAGCGCTCCAGCATCAACTTGGCACGACCTTTATCTTCGTCACGCACGATCAGACTGAAGCGTTGACGCTGTCCGACCGCATCGCCGTTCTCCGCAATGGACGGATTGCGCAAGTCGGCTCGCCCCAAACGCTCTACCACGCGCCTGAAACCGCCTTCGTCGCCTCGTTTATCGGTGACTGCAACCTACTCATAGGCAAGGTCTACGAACGCCATGGGCAGACGGTCACCGTTCTCATCGGAGAACAGCCAACTCAAGCAGGCGTCCGCGACGATGAGCCGGTCGCCGGGCGACGAGTCACAATTGCGATTCGGCCGGAGTGCGTCCACCTCGAACAGGCGGACGGCGACAACCAGCCGGCCGGGTTGACGGGACATATCATTGAGCGAACCTATGCTGGATCGGAGATGCACTGGACGGTTCGCCTGCCTGACGGACAGGTTTTGGTCGCCGCACTCCGCCACAACCCATCGCATACGTGGGAAGTCGGCGCGACGGTTCGGGTCATCTGGCGGCCGGATCAAGCACTGGTTGTTCGATCCGACGAAGCAACGCACGAACCTCAACCGGGAAGCTCGTGAACCGGCCCACTGAGCGTCGCGGCGTCCCGCTGTGAAACGCCGCCTCAACCGCTTTTGGAGCGCGGCCGGTTCGGTCCGTCGTATCGCTTCGGAAAGCGCGCCGGTACCGCTTACTTCACGCTCGTTACTTCACACCCGCCAACTCGAACAAGCGCGCCCCTAAGACCTCAAGGCGCGCATGGCCCTCCAGCCGATACACCCAGCGTTGGGGAAGGGCCAAGCGTGTAAACTTCGCCCCCAGCAATGCACCCGCGACCGCCGCGTTGGTGTCAGTAGCGCCGCCAAGCGCAACGACCTCAACCAACCCCTCTTCAGCCGTCTTGGCCGTCCTCAGCGCCCACAAACCAACCTCCAACGCGCCTAGCGCACTGCCCGATACATCCAAACGGTCGGCCGCCGGAGCAGCCTGAACCACGTCTCGAACTTCCGGTAAGGCGTCAGACGGCAGGCATGCTTCCGGAGAAAAGTGTCGGCGCTGAACAAGCTGCGCGACGAGTTCACCCAAAACCAACGCGGCCTGTACGGCGACTGGATCCCAATGGGTCAAGCGTGCCACCGTGATGAGATCGGAGCGACGGCGGTCGGCGTCCGCGACACGGTAGAGGGCGACGGGCAAGCAGCGCGTGAGATGCCCGCCGTCCGCCGGTTGGAATTGCGACTCGAACGAAGCGCCCTCAGCAGCTTCCGCCGCGTCTTCACCGGCGTCCAAGCGACAAAGCACATGCCGAACCAGCGGCGTCATGTCCTTCGGATGACTCCGAAACCAACCCTTCAACCGGCGGATCATATCCGGGACATCGAGCGCCCGTTGCGTACAAATGCTCTCCAGCGTGAGCAGCAGGAGTTGTCCCTCGTCGGCCAGTTCACCCGGTTCCGCACGAACGGACGACGCAGGTTGGAATTCGCGCAGGGACTCAAAACGGCTGTACTCGGCAATGGCTGCGGCGGTCATCCCCTTGAACGGGAATCCCAGCGCATCGCCAATGGCGGCGCCAAGCAAACAACCTTGGAAGTTTTCTTTCATGACACACTCACTTCAAGTTCAAACGCTCCGGTCGTTTCCGACGCTGTATGCCTTGTGTCCGCTTCAAGCCGGCCTGGATTGAGCGCCCTGTCCATCGGGCGTAACATGAGGCGGCCTGACGTTGCACGCCCTTCTCGATGCGCTTCGCCTATGACCACGCTGCTGCTCGTCGCCGTTGCATGTTATGCTTTTGGCGCAACTTACGCTATTGCCGCTGTGTGGCGGGCGCTTCCTCCACACTGGTTTCGGTTGGCGCTGTGGCTGATGGTCGTCGGCTTTGGCGTACATACGGCGTCCATGGTCGTTCGCGGCTGGGAGGCGGCTCGGTGTCCGCTCCTGACCTACCAGGAGGTCTGTTCTTTTCTGGGTTGGGCTATCGCCGCCTACTTCCTCGGCGCTTACGTTTGGTATCGGTCGCAAGCTCTGGCCGCCTTCGCCATGCCGATGGTATTTTTGTTTGCGCTCGCCGCTTGGCTCCTGCCGACGCCCAACGACACGGTCGCGGTGCTCAAGTTCTACGGACCAACAGCGTCGCTGCTGACCCTGCACGCCGTCCTGTTTGTCTTCGCCTATGCGGCCTTTGCGGTTCTGTTCGTCGCCGCCCTGCTCTATATCGTTCAGGAACGTCAACTCAAGCGGAAGCGGTTTGGGGCGCTCTGGTCGCGCCTGCCGTCGCTTGACACCTGCGACGATGTCAGCGCCAAGGCGTTGATGATCGGCTTTGTCCTGCTCACGCTGGGCATCTTGACGGGCATCGTCGGCTCACGCCGACTCAACGGCGTCTATTGGCACGGCGACCCACTCGAATTTCTTTCCTTGGCGACTTGGCTGATATACTTTTGTGTGGTTCATTACCGTCTGACCGCTGGTTGGCGCGGGCGACGGGCGGCTTGGTTGGGCATTGTCGGCTTCGCTATTGTCATCGTGAGCTTGGTTGGCATTGGTTGGTTTAACGGTTTCCACGCCATCAGTTAGGATTTGATCCCGGTTGGTTTGGTTTCGCGGCCGTTTGGAGCAAAGCAACGTTTGCGGTCGCGCGGTGTGTTCACTGCCCCCCACCACTTTCAGTTGGGGTCACGCGCTCATGAATCTACTTCTCGTCGGACTCAACCATACGACGGCGCCAGTGGGCGTACGCGAGCGACTGGCCTTTTCCGAAGCCAACTTAGCGGCGGCACTCCAGCAACTACTGGCCGACGGATGCGTAAGTGAAGCCGTCATTCTTTCAACCTGCAACCGGGTTGAAGTGACAGCAGTTCCATGCCTCCCGATTGCTGAAGCGGTTGAAGCCATCACGCTGTTCCTGGGTGACTTCCACAACCTCCCAAGTTGGCAAGTCCGGCCATACCTGTATGTTCACCAAGCAGGTGCCGCTGTCCGGCATGTGCTGCGTGTCGCCTCCAGCCTAGATTCGATGGTGGTCGGTGAAGCGCAAATCCTTGGTCAAGTCAAGCGCGCTTACGCCCTCGCTACGGCCGCCGGTGCCGTCGGGCGACACTTGCACCGTTTGTTTGAACGCGCTTTCGCCGTCGCTAAGCGGGTTCGCACAGAGACCGGCATCGGCGCACACGCCGTGTCGCTTGGCTCGGTTTCCGTTGACTTGGCGCGCAAGGTGTTTGATCAACTCAATGATAAGACCTTGCTACTGATCGGGGCGGGCGAGATGGCTGAACTCGCCGCCAAATGCTTCTTTGAGGTTGGGATTGCGTCGCTGCTTGTCGCCAACCGGACACTCGCGCATGCTCAAAACCTAGCCAATTACTTTCACGGCAGCGGACGCGCATTGGGTTTGGACGAACTACCAGCGCGACTTCACGAAGCGGACATCATCGTCGCCTCGACCGGCGCAACAACCTACCATATCAACCGTTCGATGGCGCAGGCGGCCCTTGAACGTCGGCGTTACCGCCCTCTCTTGTTTTTTGATCTGTCAGTGCCGCGAACAATTGCGCCTGACATCGGCACGCTTGACAACGCTTTTGTGTTCGACTTGGATGACCTGCAACGGGTCATCGCCGCAAACCAACGCGAACGGCGGCGTGAAGCTGAACGCGCCGAAGCGATTGTCGAAGCGGAAACGGTCGCCTTTCTCACGTCCGTTGACCGACTGGACATCGGTCCGACTATCGCTGCACTCAAGGAACGTCTCACTGAGATCTGCGAAGCGGAATTTGAGCGCCAGCGGAAGCGCCTTGGCCCGCTAACGCCGGAGCAAGAAACCGCTATTCGGCGTTTTCTACTGGAAGGCATCGTCAACAAAACCCTGCATCCGCTCATTCTTGGTTTGCGCGAAGCGGCGCAGCGCGGCTCGGAGCAGGTGGACTTGCGCCGCGCCTTTGCTCTGGACGCTGTACCCGCCGAACCACTCAACGCTGACGCCCGCCAAACGCCAACCAACGCCTACCGCCAGCGCTGACCTGCCTATGCCCTCGACCTCCTTCTGGCAGGCGACCGCTGGCGCATGGCGGCCGCCTGTTTTAGAACCCACAACGTTTGACTGCCTTATTGTCGGCGGCGGCGTCGCCGGGATCTCGGCGGCTTACGCTCTGGCGCAGTTGAAACCACTTTGGAAGTTGGCTGTGGTGGACCGGCGGCAGGTCGGCGGCGGTGCCACTGGACGCAACGCTGGCTTTCTCCTTGCCGGTACAGCCGACCACTATGCAGTTTCCGTCGCTCGATACGGTCGGACGACGGCCCGCGATGTGTTTGCCCTGACGGTCGCCAGCCACCGGCGCATCCGTGATTTTCTGGCGCAGCATCCGACAGTGGATTGTGACTACACACCGTGCGGTAGTCTCCTGCTGGCGGGGACATCCGACGAAGCGGAAACGCTGGCGCACTCGGTGACGTTGTTGCGCGAAGACGGTTTTGACGTGACGTTCATACCTTCCGATCCGCTCAGACGGGGCTTTCACGCGGCGATCCACAATCCACATGACGCTGGCGTGCATCCGGTCAAATTGGTTCGCGCCCTAGCCGCCGTCTCCCGGGCCGCCGTCTTCGAGTACTGGCCGGTTCTAGGCCTCGAAGCCAACCAGGGTGAGTTACTTGTGCACGGCGTACGAGGTGTCCTGCGCGCCGTGCGTGTTTTGCTGGCGCTCAACGGCGAAGCGCCGAGCTTTGCAGGCTTCTTTGCCGACAAGGTGTTTCCAAAGCGCGGGCAAATTTTTGTGACTGCTCCCTACGGTCGCCGTTTGTTGGACAAGGTCGTTTACGCTAACGAGGGCTACGAGTACTTCCGCCAGTTGCCTGATGGCCGCTTTCTCTTCGGCGGTGGACGCCGCGCTTTCGCCGCCACCGAAGTTGGAACGGATGAAACGCCGACCGCCGCCGTGCAAAGCTTTCTTGAGTCCTTTAGAGACCGGCACTTTCCAGAACTCGCCAACGTACCGGTTGAGTATCGCTGGGCCGGCGTGATGGGTTTCACTCGTGACGGCTTGCCGCTCATGGGAAGCCTACCGGGCTATGAACAAGCGTGGTTTACCATTGCCTGCCACGGCCACGGTATGGGTTTCAGCCTTGAAGCCGGACGCTTAGCCGCCCGGATGGTCATTGACGGCGACCCGCCCCCGCTGTTTGACGTACGGCGTCTGCACACCGGTAGTCCGCCATCCATCCGTTGAGTCCGCCAGATGAGTCAGTCCAACCAGCGGCGTGGAAGATGACACGGCGGACGGCGGCGTTCCAGCCGTTTTCCGCCTGAAAGCGCTCCGACATCACTTCACGTTCGCCTCCTTCACACGGGCAAACCGCTCGTGCGACCCTCGGCCGGGGAGGAATCTTCGTCAACGCGGCGTAACGCCACCAATGTCGTCTGGTAGAAGCTTGAACTGATGTGCGTCGTTTGCGTCAGATGTAGTGAGGTTTCTTCAGCGATACGCTTGTAAAGCCGCTTGGCTTTGATCCGCGCAATAGCCGGCGAGGTGTTGCCCTTGGGGAATAGCCTCCCGACGGCATGCATGACTTCAAAGAAGACGGTGCTGGGCGTGAAGGTGAAATAAAGCGCGGTTCGTGCATGTCGGCCAAGGTGGCGGAGCAGGCTGATCAAGTCGTCTTCAGCGTAGTAGATCAGGCTGTCCAAACACACAACAACATCGAATGTCTCCGCAACGGCGTAGAAGTCCGCCTGCCGAAACACGGCCTCTGGGACGCGCTCCCGCGCCGCCTCAATTTCGCGGGCGGAAATGTCTATACCGGTCACGACTGCGCCGGCGTCCACCAAGCGACGCGCAAAGGCTCCTGTCCCGCAACCGGCGTCAAGCACGCTGCGTCCGCGCCAGTCGCCGCCCCACGCGAGGATGGTCGCCATCGTGCGTTCGCGTCCGGCGACAATGCTCGCCTGAATGCGGTTCTGCGCTTCGCCGCGCGCAAAGCGCTGCCATTTTTCAAAGCCAACCGTGTCGAAATACTGACGAATTCGGTCTTGCGCCGTTGCGTAAGAAGGGGACATGCGGCTTGCGCTCCACCATTAAACGGGCTGAAATAACATGCCTCCCTTCCAACGTCCAATCCCCGGCGCAGAAAGTCAAGTTCTCACCCAGACGGGCGAAGCCGACTACGTGACGGGTATGGAAACCATTTGGATACTGGGCGACCAGTTGACGCGCCGCCATCCAGCCTTTGACCGCCTGACGCCGCGCGACGCCGTGGTGCTGATGATTGAGTCAGCGGCGCATGCGCGCCGGACGCGCTACCACAAACAAAAGCTGGTCTTCGTGTTTTCCGCCATGCGGCACTACGCGGAAGAACTGCGGGCGCTGGGGTGGCGCGTGGATTACCAGCGTGAGCAGCCCGACTTTGAAACTGGACTTGCGGCGCATGTCCGACAATACCAGCCGACGCGCATATGGCTGATGGAGCCGACGGAGTATGGTGTAGCGGAGCGGCTTCAGCGCGCCGCCGCCGCACACCCCATCACGCTGCACATATTGCCGACGGTACTGTTTCTCAGCGACCGACGCGAATTCGCCGACTGGGCGCGCGGCAAAAAAACGCTTGTCCTAGAGCACTTTTACCGCTGGATGCGGCGGCGAACCGGCCTCCTAATCGAACCCAATGGAGAGCCGACTGGTGGGACGTGGAACTACGACCGTGAAAACCGTGAGGTTCCGCCGCGCGGCCATCGCTTTCCGCCGCTGCCGCGGTATGCGCCGGACGCCATAACACGTGAGGTAATAGACTGGGTCCGACGCGACTTCTCTGACGGCTACGGCGACATTGAGCCGTTTTGCTGGGCCGTTACGCGCGCCGACGCCGAAGCTTTCTATCGTGACTTTCTTGACCACCGGCTGGATTGGTTCGGGCCGTACGAAGATGCGATGGTCGCCGGGCAACCGGCGCTCTATCACTCGCTGGCGTCGCCTTATGTCAACGTCGGTCTGCTTGATCCGCTCGACGCGGCGCGGCAGGCCGAGCAACGGTATCGGGAAGGCAGAGCGCGGCTCAACTCGGTGGAAGGCGTCGTTCGGCAGTTCATTGGTTGGCGGGAGTTCATCTATCAAGTCTACTGGCTGAAGATGCCGGAACTCGCCGAGGCGAACTTCTTCGGCGCAGAACGCGCGCTGCCGCACTACTACTGGGACGCCGAAACGCGCATGCGGTGTCTGCGCGAAGTCGTCACCCAACTGATTCGAACCGGGCACACACACCATATCCAGCGACTGATGGTGCTGGGGAACTTCGCATTGCTGGCGGGCGTCCGTCCGCAAGAGGTCAATGAGTGGTTTTGGCTTGCTTATGTGGACGCCTACGAGTGGGTCACCCTACCGAACGTTCTGGGCATGTCGCTTTACGCCGACGGCGGCTTTCTGGCGACAAAGCCATATGCGGCGAGCGCCGCCTACATCAACCGGATGAGCGATTACTGTACGGGTTGCGCCTACGACCCAAAGCGGCGTCACGGCGAAGGGGCATGTCCGTTCAACAGCCTGTACTGGGATTTCCTCGACCGTCAGCGGGAAAAGCTGTTCTCAAACCAACGCATGCGGATGATCTACGCTGCCTGGGACAAAATACCGGCCGAAGAACGCGCTGCGACACTGAATTGGGCGGCGAACGTCCTCAAGCGACTTGAAGATTTGTAGACTGGTCTAGAAGGCGGAAAGGAAGCAACGGAAGCGTTCTGGAAGCTTTTCGTAGGCCGGAGAAACACGGGAAAAGCGACCACCATCACGTTAGCCCACCAGCTTGGCTTTGACTTCGCTTTCGACTTCATCCATCCGATGTTCGACATCCCGGACACGGGCGCGCATATCCATGTTGTCTTGCGTCATGACCTCCAGCTTACGGTTCATGAGCTTTAGCTCGGCATTGATCTGCCGGAAGCCTTCCGTCACCTGTGTTTCAAGGGTACTCAGTCGGGTTACAATCCCGGATATTTGCCCTTCAAGGGTCTCAACCCGCGTCACCAGCCCTGCGACCTGCCCCTCAAGGGCTTCAACCCGCGTCACCAACCCTGCGACCTGTCCCTCAAGAGCTTCAACCCGCGTCACCAGCCCCGCGACCTGCCCCTCAAGAGCTTCAACCCGCGTCGTTAGACGCGCCTCCATATCATCTATTCGGGCGGTTATCCGGGATTCCATCAAGTTCATGCGTTCAAGCAACGTTTCAATGGTCGGCTTGGTCTCCATAGGGTGTCCTCCTAAGCTGAGTTTTCCGTGACGCAAGGGCCGGCAAGGGTACCCCAACGCCGATAAGGCAAAACATCCGTGAAACGGCTACATGGTTTCTCCTTTCTTGCCATTTGAAGCCGACAACGCGGCTTCCGCCAACTCTTCGAGTTCGTCAAGCCGCGCTTCATGGTCGAGGCTTGTTTTGGCCAAAATCATCAACCTGCGATTCATCATTTTCAGCTCAGCCCGAACCGCCTCAAAACCGGCGGCGACTTGTTCCTCAAGGCGACCCAAACGCGCCTCAAGATTGTCAACCCGAAGGGTAAGCTGGTTGACTTGCTCCGTCAGCGTGTTGACTCGTTCCGTCAGCGCATTGACCTGTTCCGCAAGCGCGCCGACCCGACCAAGTACGTTCGATTCGAGGGTGTTCAGGCGTTCGAGAATGGTTTCAAGCGTTGGTTTCGTTTCCATAAGCTTCCCCTGCGGTTGGCATATCAACGGCACTTTCAAGGAGAACAAGCACGCCGGCTTGGATTGTCCGCCACGTCGGCAGCGTGTGTAAAGACCAGCGTACGCGGGATGCCTTGCAGATCATGAAGCGTCTGTTGAAGCCGCCAACCATGCCCCGCCCCCAAGGCGCAGACCTTGTCCGCCTGACCGAAACCGACCTCGCATGCAAAAAAGCCGCCGTCGGCAAGATGACGCGGCAAGTCGGCGAAGAGCCGCACGTAGGCTTCCGTCCCGTCAGGCCCGGCGATTAGAGCGACGTGTGGTTCGTAATCGCGCACCTCGCGTTGCAAACCACTTAACTCCGCCTCAGCAATGTAGGGTGGGTTGGCAACCACGGCGTCAAACAACGGGGCGTCGGCGGGCAGCGCCGACAGCCAATCGCTTTCAAGAAACACAATCCGTTCCGCAACCCCATGACGGCGCGCGTTCGCCTCGGCAACCGCTAACGCCGACGGTGAAATGTCCACGGCGATCACCTGTGCTGTCGGCAGCATCGCCGCCAACGTCACCGCCAAACAACCGGAACCCGTCCCCAAGTCAAGCAGGTGCAAAGTAGTTTTCGCTTGAGCGCGGCAGTGGTTGATGACTGCCTCCACCAGCAGCTCCGTTTCCGGGCGCGGAATGAGCACGGCGGGCGTTACGTAAAAGTCGCGTCCGTAAAAGTCTTGGGTCTCGGTGATGTACTGGAGCGGCTCACCGTTGGCGCGGCGCACAAACGCTTGTTGCACCCGCGCGGCGTCGCCGGCGGCGACCGTCCGTTCGGGATGCGCCAGCAACGTTGCGGCGTCAATCTTCAACACTGCCCGTACGAGATGCAGCGCCGTCCGGTATGGCTCTGCGACCGCGTTCGACGCCAGGATCCGAGCGCCTTCCTTGACGAGTTCACCTAATGTCGTTGACATAGCGCCTACATTGTAGCTGCAGCGGTCGTCCGTTGCGTGAGTTGTCGCTGCGCATAGATCGGTGGACAGTGCCCATGCTCCTTGAGTTTCGCCCTGACGAAGCCTTCGCCCACGCTCTTGACCAAACCGACGAACTCGCTGGCTTCCGTGACTGTTTTCACTTGCCGGTCAACCCGACGACAGGAACCCCCCAACTCTATTTCTGCGGTCACTCGCTTGGTTTGCAGCCGAAGACCGTTCGACAAAGTGTTCTGGATGAACTCGACCGCTGGGCCGCGCTGGGCGTCGCTGGACATTTCACGCCGCCGCGACCGTGGGCGGACTACGACGCTGACCTGCGTCCGCTCGTCGCTGAACTTGTCGGCGCACAGCCTGATGAAGTCGCCGTCGCCAACGGGCTGACCGTCAACCTGCACCTTCTCATGGCGTCGTTTTATCGTCCGACGCGCGAACGCTTCAAAATCCTTATCGAGGCGCGCGCTTTTCCCTCCGACCGCTACGCCGCCGCCAGTCAAGCGGCGTTTCACGGCTTTGATCCACGGGAAGCCGTGGTTGAAATCCGTCCCCGCCCGAACGAAGACCTGCTGCGGACGGACGACATCCTCGAATACCTTGAACGCGAAGGCGAGACGACCGCCTTGGTTTTGCTTGGCGCAGTCAACTACGCCACCGGACAGTTCTTTGACATTGCGCCCATCGTGAGCTTGGCCCACGCCAAAGGGTGCGTTGTCTGCATAGACGCAGCGCACGCCATAGGCAACGTACCGCTAGCGCTGCATGACTGGGACGTGGACTGCGCCGTGTGGTGTCACTACAAGTATGTCAACGCTGGCCCTGGCGCAGTCGGCGGCTTTTTCGTCCACGCCCGTCATGCTCGACGGTTTGACCTCCCACGCTTTGTCGGTTGGTGGGGGCACCGCGCCGATACGCGCTTCCTCATGCCCGACGCCTATGAACTTGCGCCCGGCGCCGCCGGCTGGCAACTCAGCAACCTACCTATCCTCTCTATGGCCGCACTGCGCGCTTCACTGGAGATCTTTCACCAAGCGCAGATGGCGCGCCTGCGAGCAAAATCCATGCGTCTGACCGCTTATCTGCTGGCGCTTCTCGGCGACAAGGGCCCGGCGCTGATTTCTCCACGCGATCCGGCGGCGCGCGGCGGACAACTTTCGTGGCGCGTCGCCAAGCCGCGCCAACTGGCAGACCATCTTCTGTCCCAAGACGTCATCGTTGACGTTCGAGAACCAGATATCATCCGCTTGGCTGTGGCCCCGCTCTACAACAGTTTTCATGATGTCTGGCGACTGGCTGCGATCTGGCGCAACCTGACCGAAGCCTCCGGAGTCAAATGAAGCCGCCGCGTGTGATTCGCGTTTACATCATCCGCTGCCGGAGGCGGGGCTGGGTGTTTTACGCACCGCCGGAAATGCTGACGGCGTATGATGAAACTCCAGCGACCGGTTTCTGGGCCAAGTTGCTCTACCGTGTGCACCGCATTCACGATGAAGCCCTGCTGTTGATTCATGAACCGCCCAACCGCTTTTGGCGCGGTGTGCAGTGCATCTGGCACCGGTTGGAACAATGGACGCACCCTGGCGAAAGCTTACTGCGCGCCATTGGGCACGCCGACACCATTGAACTCATTCACGACGGAGAACTAACTGACGACGCTGTTCAACGCCGCTGGATCGAGTGGCTTGAAACCCGCATCACCACTCACGAACGCGGCGTCTGGCTCAATATCGCCCTTTTGCCAGTCACGCTGCTGCTGGGCCTCTTGCCCGGGCCGAATGTGTTTATTGCCTGGAACGTCCTGCGCCTGTACATCCACTGGTATGCCCGGCGCGGCGGACGCCGCGGCCTAACACTCGTCAAAACCGTTGTGCGCGGTGATGCTCGCCTCCACCCGCCGCCGCAAGGCTCAGGAGAAGACTGTCAGGCGCGCGTGCTAGAACTGAGCCGCACGCTCCACCTGCCGGGGCTTCCGACCTTCTACCAACGCTGGCCAGCGACCTAACAGGCTTTATGCCCTTGATTGCATGCGCGGGCCTTCCCCTACCCGGCACGCCAAACGACGCTAGCCAACGTGTGTTCGCAGTCCAAGGCGGCATATTCAGCCTTCTGCGTCCAGCATCCCAGCGCCGTTATGTCCTCGACTTCGGCATTTCGTCCAACTCTATCCTCCGCCAAATCTTGGTCTGACGCTGCCGCTTGCCGCCGGCCCATTTGTGAAGTCTCATAGCGGCTGTCCGGCGCTCTAACCGACGCTGTGGTCAAGCCTATGGATACGATTGAAATACCCTCCTTGCTCAAACTAAGATGAAAAAGTGGTTACTCAACCCAACGTCATACCCGGCTTGATTTCCCGGTGGGGCGTAACGCATGCGGACAACCGGCAAAACCAAAGCCTCTCCCATCCGAGAGCACACTCTTGAATCACCTGACATTTTACGAACGGCGCGCGCAGAGCTCCTGCGTGAAGGCGTCTATCGGTTTCGGGCGAATGGCAGTACCATGCGCCCCACCATTTCCGATGGCGACTGGCTGACCATTGAGCCAGTTTCCACTGCCCAATTGGGCGTTGGCGACATTGTCCTTCTCTGCACGAGCAGTCAAACGGCGATCGTTCACCGTATCCTGCGCTTTGAGCAGCGCCATGCGACCCTTTACGTCGTCACCCGTGGCGACGCCGCCGAAGAACTTGACGTATCCGTCCCTGTCTCAAATGTTGTCGGGCGTGTCTTACGGATTGAAAGCAACGGCGTCCGGCGTGACTTGACTACCTTTTGGCGTCGTTTGTGGACGCGCCTTGCCGGCTGGCTGCATCGCTGGCGCTTCCGTAAGGTCAAAGCCTTCTAGCCGCCCTTTGCCCTTCTTGTCGGCCACGTGGTGCGTGTTCCGACCGAAAGTCCGCCAGAGGTTCTCCTATGGCAGAAAGCCGTTTTTCTCCACCTCGCAAAGTCACAATTGTGGGCGTCCCGATGGACCTTGGCGCTGATCGGCGCGGCGTGGACATGGGGCCGTCCGTCGTACGGATCGCTGGCCTGAGCGCCAAGCTAACGGAGTTGGGTTATCTTGTTGAAGACATTGGCAATGTTCCGGTCGCGCTGGCTGAAACGCGCCGCGCCGACGCCGCCGACGCCCGGCATAAGTATCTGGCTGAAGTGGCGAAATCAAATGAAATCTTGGCCGACCACGTGGAAGCGATTCTGGCAAGCGGCGCGATCCCAATTGTTTTGGGCGGCGATCACTCCATCGCCATCGGTAGTGTCGCTGGTGTTGCTGCACATTACCGGCGACAGGGGCAGCGCATAGGCATCATTTGGATTGACGCCCACGCCGACATCAACACCCCGGAGTCCTCGCCATCCGGCAACATCCACGGCATGCCGCTGGCGGTGCTGCTGGGTTATGGCCCGAAGGAATTGACGCACATCGGCGGCTTCGCGCCTAAGATTCGCCCAGAAGACTGCGCCATTATTGGGGTGCGTCAAATTGATGAAGGTGAGCGCCGGCTAGCGCGTCAACTGGGCTTGCGCATTTACACGATGCGCGATCTGGACGAGCGCGGTATGAGCGCCGTGATGGATGAAGCCATTGCGTGGGTGACGCGCTATACCGTTGGTTTCCACGCGACGTTCGACATGGACTTCGTTGACCCGTATTATGCGCCCGGCGTCGGCACGCCTGTTCCGGGCGGGGGCACGTATCGTGAAAGTCACCTCGCAATGGAGAAGATTCACGATTCCGGCAAAATGCTCTCGGTCGAAATGGTCGAAATCAACGCCGTTCTTGACGCACACAACCGAACCGGTGAGCTTGGCGCGGAACTCCTACTCTCCGCACTGGGCAAAAAAATTCTGTAAGGCTTTTTCGGGGCGCTTGGCGAGCTGGTTCCAGACACGGCCGACGCACGGCCGGCTCGGTCTTGCTTCCCACGGAGGAACCAACCATGGCACTCGAAACGTCCGAAAAAATCTGGCACAACGGCAAATGGCTCCCGTGGGAGGACGCGCGCATTCATGTTATGTCGCACGTCATCCATTATGGCTCTTCAGTTTTTGAGGGCATTCGCTGCTATCAAACCCCACGCGGTCCACGACTATTCCGTCTGCGGGAGCATGTGCGCCGTCTGTTCGACTCCTGCCACATCTATCGGATGAACATTCCCTTCAGCATGGAACAAATCTTCACGGCCTGTATTGAAACCGTACGGGTCAATAAGCTCCAGCACTGCTATGTCCGTCCGATTGTCTTTCGCGGCTATGGAGCCTTTGGGGTCAACCCGTTCCCGGCCCCAGTCGAAACCTACATCATTTGTTTTCCTTGGGGGCGCTACCTTGGAGAAGACGCGCTTGAGGCGGGCGTTGACTTATGCACATCCTCATGGGCGCGGATGTCGCCGAACACCCTGCCCACTACGGCCAAGGCCGGGGCTAACTACATGAACTCGCAGCTCATCAAGATGGAAGCGATTGTCAACGGCTATGCGGAAGGCATTGCCCTTGACGCCGCTGGCTACGTGAGCGAGGGCAGCGGCGAAAACATCTTCATGGTGCGCGATGGGACGGTCATCACGCCGCCGATTGGACGGGCGGTACTGCCTGGTATCACCCGCGACGCCGTCATGCGCCTGTGTGAGGATTTAGGCATTCCGGTCATCGAACGGAGTATTCTGCGCGAAGAACTCTACATCGCTGACGAAATATTTCTCACCGGAACAGCCTGCGAAATCACGCCGGTGCGTACCCTCGACAAAATCAAGATTGGGGAGGGCAAGCGCGGGCCGATCACGAAGCAGCTTCAGGATGCATACTTTGGCATCATCAACGGCGAACGTGAAGACCGCCACGAATGGCTCACAGCCGTCTAACTTACCTGACATCCCTGATTCAAACCAACTGGCGCAACTCCGGCAGGCAATCACCACCTGCCGGCTTTGTCCGCGCTTGACGGCATGGCGCGAGGATGTCGCGCGGCACAAAGTCCGTCGCTTCCAGTCTGAAGCCTACTGGGGCAAGCCCGTACCCGGTTTCGGCGATCCACAGGCGCAGGTGCTGGTGGTTGGTCTTGCGCCGGCGGCGCATGGCGGGAATCGCACAGGACGGCTGTTCACCGGCGACCGGAGCGGTGACTGGCTGTTTCGGGCGCTGCACCGCGCTGGTTTCGCCAACCAACCCACTTCGACGCATCAAAACGACGGTCTCACGCTGACTAACTGCTACATCACGGCGGCGGTGCGGTGCGCACCGCCGGGTAACCGTCCGACGCCGGAGGAGGCCACAGCCTGCCTACCGTTTCTTGTGCGCGAAATGCGTCTGCTGCCGCAGGTGCGCGTCATCGTTGCGCTGGGCGGCTTCGCCTTTGAGTACACGCTCAAGGCGCTACGTCAACAAGGCGTCGCCATTCCAAAGCCGAAGCCCAAGTTTTCCCATGGCGCGCGTTATGCGCTGACCGACGGCGTCACGCTTTTCGGCGCTTATCATCCCAGCCAACAGAACACGCTGACGGGCAAACTCACCGAGGCGATGCTGGACGCAGTTTTCGCCGCCGTCAGGCGAACGCTGGATGAACTTATTTCTCATCCGGCGCTTTGACATCAATCAGTTCGGCGCCAAACGTCTTCTGGAGGACCTGAACGGTGGGATGCCGCTCGGCTTCAGCGCGGAGCGCCGCATCGCGCGCCTGTGGCTCGGATAGCGGTGTTTTGGACCGGTCACGTTCAAGGCGCGTAACGATGCTGAGTGTTTTCTTGGTCAGGGCTTGAAGCCGCTCCCGCAGGAGCAGTTTCTCGGAGGGCTGTGCAACATACGCCTCGGCGGCCTTGGACTGCGGCCCAAACACCAACTCGAACGCATTGCCCTGCCAATGGACGGCCGTCACGGCGTCAAGGTGAACGGCAAGCAGGGGGCGTTCCTTTTCGATGAGCGCTTTCAAGCGCTTGAACAGGGCGTCGGCGTCAGTGAGGTTCGATGCATCGCCCACAGGCGCGTCATCGTCCAGAGGCGCATCTTCGACGGGCGGCTCCGGCGGCGGCACAAGGCGTAGCGGTTGCCGTTCAACCGGCGCCGGTGTGGAACGCCGGGTTGTCTCGACGGCGCGCGGCGGCGGTTTGGGCGGCGGCGTCGCCTTGACGGCCGTCGCCAATCTCCCGCTGGGCGTCGGCGGCTCGTTGTCGCCGGCCGCCAATGCCTCAAGTCGCGCCAGAATCTCTTCTAGTGGTTTGAGTCGTCCAAGCTGGGTGAGTTTGACCAGACCGACTTCCACGAGCGGTCGTGCATCCTCGGCCGCCCGCGCCTGCGCTTCAAGGTCGACCAACAGGGAGAAAAAGCGAATCAGATCAGCGACGGTAAAGCGCTGACATTGGCGTTCGACCAAGTTGAGTTCGCTTTCCGCCAGCGGCAGCAGTTCGCGGTCAACGCCGACGACGTGCGCCACCAGCAGATGCCGCACATAGGTCATCAACTCGCGCAGGAATTGCCGCAGGTCGTAGCCGCCGCGTACAAGCCGCGCGATATGACGAATCATCGCGGCCGCGTCGGCGGCGTCCAGCGCGTCCATCACTTCAGCCGCCAACGCTGCGCCGATCAGCCCCAGCGATTCGCGCACATCGCTCTCGTCAATGACGGCGTCCGGGCCGGCGAAAGCCAGCACCTGATCAAACGCCGATTGCGCGTCGCGCATGCTGCCGCGCCCGGCGTGCGCAATCTGGATGAGCGCTGCGCGTGAAATCTTAATCCGTTCCGCTTCGGCGATCCGTTGTAGGTGGTCGGCAATGACTTCAACACCGATGGTGCGAAACTCATACGGCTGGCAGCGCGAGAGAATGGTTTCGGGCAGCTTGTAGAGCTCCGTCGTCGCCAGAATGAACACGACGTGCGGCGGCGGCTCTTCGAGTGTTTTGAGCAGCGCGTTGAAGGCGCTGGTTGAGAGCATGTGGACTTCATCAATGATGAAAATCTTGTAACGATCCCGCGCCGGACGGTTGCTGACTGTAGCGATGATGACCTCGCGGATGTTGTCCACACCAGTGTGGGAGGCGGCGTCAATTTCCAAAACATCGAGCGATTCGCCTGTCATGATCTCCTGACAGGAAGGACAAACGCCGCAGGGGGTTGGCGTCGGACCTTCACGGCAGTTTAGGGCGCGTGCAAAGAGACGGGCGCAGGTTGTTTTACCGACGCCGCGCGGGCCGGCGAAAAGGTAGGCGTGATGAAGCCGCTTCATTCGCAGGGCGTTCCGCAGCGCGCGGGTGATTACGTCCTGCCCAACAACATCCTCAAACTGCTGCGGCCGCCATTTGCGGGCGATAACCTGATGACTCATTCCTGAACAAGCCTAGCGACGCGAGTTCGCGTCGGCAAGCGCC
Source organism: Chloracidobacterium sp. (assembly GCA_025057975.1). Classification (NCBI taxonomy): domain Bacteria; kingdom Pseudomonadati; phylum Acidobacteriota; class Blastocatellia; order Chloracidobacteriales; family Chloracidobacteriaceae; genus Chloracidobacterium; species Chloracidobacterium sp. The sequence goes on along the minus strand of JANWUV010000013.1, from coordinate 92,876 downwards.
CAACCCCATGAACAGTCTTGAAAAACCGGTTTGCGTCGTTGTCCAGCGTTGCATAGTCTGGCGAGTATGAGCGCCACGCTAACCGTCGCCACTTGGAACGTTAATTCCATTCGCGTCCGCTTGCCGCACGTCCTTGACTGGCTTGAACGGTACGAACCTGACGTACTGTGCCTGCAAGAAACCAAAGTGCCGGACGACGAGTTTCCGTTTGAAGCGTTTGAGCGACTCGGCTATGTCGCCACGGTTTTTGGACAGAAGAGCTACAACGGCGTGGCCTTGCTGTCTTTTGACGATCCAAGCAACGTTCGGCGCGGGCTGCCCGATGATCCACCCAACGCCCAACGGCGTTTCTTGATGGCGACGCTGCACGGCATAGACATCATCTCGGTTTACGTCCCCAACGGCGAGGCGGTCAGTTCACCCAAGTTCGCCTACAAGCTTGAATTTCTAGAACGTCTCACGCGGTTTCTCACCGGCGCGCTGACGCCGGAGCGTCCGCTGCTGGTATGCGGCGATTACAACATTGCTCCGGCGGACATTGATCTCTACGATCCGGAAGGCAACCGCGAAACGGTGATGTTTCACTCGCAGGAGCATGCGTTTCTTGAACGCTGGCGGCGGTGGGGCTTGCGGGATGTCGTCCGCGAACGGCATCCAGCCGAAACAGGCCTGTACAGCTGGTGGGACTACCGCAGCAGCGGTTTTGCGCGGAATCGCGGTTGGCGGATTGATCACATCTGGGCGACGCCGCCTTTGGCGGAAGTCTGCATTGAAGCAAGGATAGACGTGGCGGAACGCAGCAAAGCGCGTCCGTCCGACCATGCACCGGTGATAGCGACGTTTCGCCGGCCGCCGGTCGCTTCGGATTCCCGACAAACAGCACCGAAAAAAAGCGACCCTCCGCTGTGAACCACGGCGGGAGTCGCCGGCACGTCTTGTCGGGGTCAGGACAAAGCTACTCAAGGGCCTTTCTTTGGGCCGGCCCTAGCGTCCGTTCACTGCCCGGCGACTCGGCCAGCGCCGCCGGCTCATCGGGGATGATGCCCAGCTGACGCTTGTACGCCATAAGGGTCTCCTGAGCTTGGATGTTATAGGCTTCGCGCTCAATCTGGGCCATTTGCGAATCCACGCCGGAGTTAGCCAGTTCCATCTTGGCTTCAGCGGCGGCGACACGACGATTGATTTTTTCACGCATCTCATCAAACGACCCGGCCGTGTCGGCAATTTGGAAGGAAGCCATCGTCGCCGCCAACTGCTCCTGCATGCGTGCGCGCTTGCTTTCGCTGATGAGTTGCGTCGCCTCGTCTTGCTTCCGCTTCATCTTGAGCAGGTACTCATCACGAAAGCGAATCGCCTGTTGCGAGGCTTTCCTCGCCACAACCAGTTGTTCTTTGGCGCGCGCCAGTGAGTTCTGTTTTTCCTGCATCGAGGCGATGTAGGTCGTCGCAATATCGTCGCGTCCCATCTTGATGGCGGCTTTGATCTTGCCATCCAGCTCGGTGATTTCGCGTTCCAGCGTCGCCACCTCACGTTCAAGCAGTTTTTCGTTCGACATCACTTGCGCGACGTTCTCATTCAGCTTTGGAACTTGGTCGCGCATGTCGCGGATGATTTGCTGCAGAATGAGTTCTGGGTCCTCGGCTGCATCAATCATACCGCCGAAAATGGAACGGAACAGGCGTTTCAACCTTTCCCACATGTGCTGGATGCCTCCGCGATGGAATATCGTAAGCTAACGCGCCGAAGACTGCGCCGACAAGCGCCTTGCGTTCTTAAGCAGGCTAGAGCAAATCGCGTTATGCAAAAAGCCGGCAAACAGTCTAACAGCCTTGGGTGGAAGTGCCAAGGACGACCCAACCAGCGACGAGCGTGGCCGGCATGACGGAGGCTTCGCCGGCCTAGTGACTTCAACCCTCGGCGGTGCAGCCGCGGTGGCGCGCGTTTCATAGCTTCGGCTTCCTTGGCGCGGTCCATCGCTCGATGCAGCTCGGCAAGACTTTCGAGCAAAGTGATCAAAGCGGGCTGAAAACCGGCATTCAACGCCGGCCCTTCCTTTTCCCGAATCGCCAGTTCGCGCTTGTAAAGTGGCTCCGCCTGTGCGTACCGCGCGCTCAAACTGTAGACGGAAGCCAGCAAGTGCAGGGTGGACACAAGCTCCAGGCATTCAGCAGTTTGCGCTTCGGAGGCTTTTCTTGTTCTTGAATCCCTAGCGCCCATCGGGACAAAGGTTCGGCTTGGGCGTATGCCCCTTGCGACATAGAGGGCGGCAAGCGACTCAAGCCGACCGGCGCCGGCAAGCTTTCAAAGCCATAGCGACGCTCGGCGTTTTCAATGGCTTGTTTTGTGAACGCGCTCGGCTTCCTCGAACCGCCTCTGAGCACAATACAGCCAAGCCAGTTTATCCAGACTGCTGATAAGCCTGCACGTCCTGTTCCCAAGACATCGCGGCGGCATAGGACTGTGCGAGGCGATCCAGCGTTGAAATCGCTTGGGGATGATGAGGCGGCAAAGCCTTGAAAATGTTGTGGGTTAGCCTGCCATTCAGGAGTGCGGCGGTGTTCCGCCGCTTTGTGACGGCGCAGCGTCCCGCACCAGGCGGCTTCGAGCTTGCCCCATTGTGAGAAACAGCCACGCCTTGCAGTGTAGCGTGCTCTGAAGCCTTTCGGTGTGGTCGCCGTCAGCATACACCAACAATCACAAGGCTGACGTTTGTGGCGCTATAGTCCTCAGAACATGACGGAAACGCTTCTTGGCGAAGCAACGGCGAATTCGCCGGAACGCATTGCGCGTCGTGCTATCCTGCTGCATACCAAACGTCGGCGAACACTTCACCGAGAATGATCAAGGCGCACAACAAGCCGGAATGCGAGGATTGACAAGACATGAAAAGAGAAATCGTCAAGTACGGGGCGAAGATTCTGACGGAGAAAGCCGCCCCGGTGACGACGTTTGATGACGAGCTGGCCCAACTGGTCGCCGATATGTTCGAGACGATGTACGACGCGCCGGGCGTTGGGCTGGCGGCGCCGCAGGTCGGCGTCTCCAAACGCTTGTTCGTTATGGATTGCAGTAAAGAACGCGACCGTCAGTTTGTCTTTATCAACCCCGAAATTGTCCTGACCGAAGGCCGGCAGAGCGGCGATGAAGGCTGCCTGAGCTTCCCCGGCATTTACTTTGAAGTGGAACGCGCGGCGCGGGTTGTCGTTCGCGCTCAAAACTTACGGGGCGAGTGGTTTGAAGGTGATTTTCTTGATCTTGAAGCGCGCTGCGTCCTGCACGAATACGACCACTTGGAAGGCAGCCTTTTCATTGATAAAGCCAGCCCGCTGCGGCGTGAGATGATTCGGCGCAAGATTCAGAAACTCAAGCGCGAAGGCAAGTGGTGACTCACCCGTGGCTCACGCTTTACCCAGCATCGCCGGATCGGATTACCTCAACTCGGCGGTGCTGATGCATGATTTTCTAGTCGGCGAACAACGTACGCGCTGCCGGCTGATTACTGACGCCGCCCCGTCGCGGTGCGCCGAGTTATTGCGGCAGGGTGAAGTTGCGGCGGCGCTTATCCCCGTTATTGAGTATCAACGCATCCCAAACCTCTACGCCGTGCCGGGCGTTGCTATTGGAGCGAAGCAGGCCGTTCGCAGCGTTGTGCTGGCACTGAAAAAGCCGCTGTCGGAAGTCCGGACGGTCGCGTTAGATACGTCGTCGCGTACGTCGGCGGCGTTAGCGCGCATTCTGTTTGCAGAGTTCTACGGTCGGGCGGCTGTATTCCACCCAGCTCCGCCGGACGCGCCACGCATGCTCGCCGAATACGACGCCGCCGTGATCATCGGCGATCCGGCGCTGACCTTTGATCGGCAGGGGCTTGAAGTGCTCGACCTTGCCACCGAATGGCGGCGCTGGACGGATTTACCGTTCGTTTTCGCAATCTGGGCGGTGCGCGCCGAAGCGCGCGAACAGGTACGCATATTAGACTTTGCCGCCGCGCGCGACGCTGGTTTGCGCGCCCGGTCGGCGCTGGCGGTGCAGTATGCCCCGATGCTTGGCTTGCCGGTGGAGGATTTGGTCGCGTACCTGACGGAAAACATTCACTACGGGCTGGACGCCGAAGACGTCGCCGGACTAACACACTACTGGCGGTTGGCCGCCAAGCACGGCCTAATCCCAGAGGTGCGCCCGATACGGTGGTGGTGAGAGCGGTCAGCGGTATTGAGACGGCGCTTGACGCCCGGCGAACAGCTGTGCGGCGGTGTACGATGATGACCGAGCAGTGACCGCGCTACAGCAGTGCCACTCCGCGTCGAAGCTGCTGCGCCTGCCGACGCAGCGCTTCAACGGCGGCGCGGCCTTCGTCGCCCAAATTGCGCGTGAACTCATTGACGTACAGCGCGATGTGCCGGGACTGAACGTCGGCCGACATTTCCTGCGCATGCGCGGCGATGTACGGACGAACGGCCTCTGGGTGCGCATCGGCGTAAGCCAAACTCTCCCGAATCACCTGCCTTACGGCCTGGCGCGTCTCCGCGTCCAGCGTTCGACGGACGGCGATCCCGCCCAGCGGGAGCGGCAGCCCTGTCGTTGCTTCCCACCACTCTCCCAAATCCACAATGCGCGTCAGCCCAAAAGTCGGGTAAACAAAGCGGCTTTCGTGGATGATCACGCCCGCGTCGTAGTCGCCGACTGCTACGGCCGGCAGGATGCGCTCAAACGGCGACTCCGCCGCGATGGGCGCGTCGTCGGTAAACAGTCGAATCAGCAGGTGCGCCGTCGTGAGCTTTCCCGGCGTGACTAGGCGCTTACGCCGCAGCTCTTCGGCCGCAAACGGCTCGCGGGCGACCACCAGCGGGCCGCAGTTGCGGCCCAGCGCCGCGCCAACGTCAAGCAAGTCATACCGCTCGGCAATCGGCGGCGTCAGCAGCGCGGCGAAGGACAGCTTCGTGACATCCAGCCTGCCAGCCAGCGCCCACTCGTTGAGCGTCTGCACGTCGGCGAGTCGGATGTCGAACGTCATGCCCGGCGCGCGAACCAGCCCAAGGGCTAGCGCACCGAAAATGTAGGTATCGTTGGGGCAAGGCGAATAGCCCAGCGTCAGCGTCGTCATGGCGTTGTCATGGCGTCCCGGCGTCATTCGCGCGAATGCGCTGAAAAATCTGGAGTTCGCCGCCGTTGGGCGCGGGCAGGACGGCGACGCGGCGGTAGGTCGCGTCAAACCAGCCGCCTTCGCGCAGCGCCGGGAGAATATCCCACGTTGGGCTGGCGACGTACCACTCCGGCGACAGCGTTTTCACCGGCCAGACCAAGTCGCGCTGGGCAAAATGGGGGAGCACTTCCGGCGTTGTCAGGCCGCACAAATCTACAATCCGCTGGTTGCTGTAAAAACCCAGATAACCGACTTCGTGGAAGGCCACCCGGTCGGTCGGCTGCGCGTGCGTCCGACACCACGCCGCTAGGGCGCGATAGGACGCCGCGCGCCAGTCGCCTTGGTACGCCGCCACCGCCCACGCCGATGTCGTGAGACTCCACAGCAAGCCGAGCGTTGCCACGGCCGTCCCCGCCAAGCGGCGCTTTTCCGAGCCGCCCGCCGTCAGCCATTCAAAAACCGTGACGAGTCCCAGCGCGAAAAAGAGCTGAAGGGCGAGAAAAATCGGAACCTGATACCACCAGTAGCCGGCGACGCCGAGCGCCGCGTAGCCGCCCACGTACGCGCCAAGCCAGAGCAACCACAGCTGCCACCGCCAACGCGACCTAACAGCAGTAACCACACCGACGCCGACCAGCGCCCACCACGGACTGAGTAGCGGATGACCGAGCGCCGGGCCGCCCCAGGCACGCCACCAACTGTTCGTCAGTTCATGGGTGAAGGTCGGCCAGCCGAGCGCCGCCTGCGCCCGCTTGGCGGCTAGGGTCGCCGGAAGCGCCTGCCCAAACGTCCGGTAGGCGTAGAGCGCCCACAGGGTGAAGAGCACGCCAAAGCCGAACGCCGACCATCCCAAACGCTGCGCCGCCGTCGCCGCCCCATGCTGGCTTTGGTCGGACGCGCGTCGTGCCGCCCAGCGCCACTGACCAAACAAGGACGCTCCAATCACGCCCAACACCAGCACCCCCTCACCGCGCGTCAGGAACAGCAGGCCGACAGCCAAGCCGGCGGCGACATCCCGCCCGGCAAGATGCAGCGACAGCGCCAACGCCAGTAGCGCGTGGAACAAGAATGTCTCGGAACCAAGCACGCCCAGCGGCCCTGTCCAGCCGCCGAACAAGACCGCCAGCGCGACCAGTAACCCTGAGGCATCGCCAAGCCCCCAGACACGGCGGAAGATGAAAAATATCCATCCGGCGGCGATCCAGGCGGCCGCCGTCAACCAGACAGCGAGCGCATCCACCGGTGCGTTGGGCAGCAGAGCAGCTAGCGCACCAACCAGCAGCGCCAGCAGCGGCGTCGTCGTACCGAACGTGGCCGGCGGGTGGTTGAACACAAAGCCGCGTCCGGCGGCCAGATTCTTAGCGTAGGTCAGCGTAATGTAGGCGTCGTCGTTGAGATCAAAACCTTGCCCCAAGGCGCACCAAGGGGGGAACAAGCTGGCCAATATCAACACCGCCCAGCACAAGCGAGGTGGACACGCGCCAACGGCGGCGGGAACGGTGGGATGGGTCGGCAAGAATTCAAGGTTTCCCACGTAGAAACGATGGTCAGGCGGTCTTTCGGCAGCCGGTCGCCAGCACTGCCGTCGTCGCCGGCGCTGGCAGCGGCGTTACCGTCGCCAACCGTCGGTCAAAGACAATAGGCGAGGTTTCAATCGCCGCCGCCGTCGCCGGAATCGCATAATACGCCTGCAACCGCGGCCAGTCGCAATCCCGAATCGTCACCAGCATACCGCGCACTTGACTGACCCACACATCGCCGATGCGTGACGCGGCCGGCGTCCGCGCCAAACGCTCACGGGCAATAGCGACGTAACCGGCGTCGAGTTCGATGCCAAGGTAGCGCCGACCAAGCTTCTTCGCTGCAACGAGCGTCGTGCCCGTCCCAGCGAACGGGTCCACCACCACATCGCCTTCGTCAGTCGCCATCAGGATGAGCCGTTCCAGTACGGTTTCGGGAAGCTGGCAAGGGTGCGCGTCACGGCGCGAGGCATGCTTGATGCGGTGCAAGTCACTCCACACATCCGAAACCAGCGGCCCAAAGGGATGCAAACTATGCTTTTTCCCGCCGTAGTCCTTGTGCAAAACGCCGCACTTGCGACAGCGCCGGTGCGGATGCCGGATTTCATAGAACTTCTGCCGCCGCCTATCCTTAGCATAGAACAAAATCCCGTAGTGACGCGGCATAAGCGTCTTGCCCAGCGGCATGCCTAGCGCATCCCACGCGATCCAGTGTCGAAAGTCCGCCTGTGTGTTGAGAAAGGCAGCGTAGTGCGTCAGCCACTTGGGAATGTTGTGGACGAACAGGCTCCCTGTGGGTTTCGTAATCCGCACTAACTCGCGAAGCCATTCGCGACACCACGCAAGGTACTCCTCCTGTCCGCGTCGGTCATCATAGCTGTGGTACTTCTTAGCCAAGTTGAAAGGCGGGTCGGCGAACGTCAGGTCGGCCGTTTCGGACGGCAGCTGGCGCAAAACAGCCAAACAATCCCCGTGCACGACGGTATCGAGGGTCACAAGCCTGCCACCTCCAGCGGAAGCTGCCCTTGGACACCCCCTGGCTCGAAAACCCTTGCTGTAAACGCGGAAAAGTTTGAAGCCGCCGGTCAGTCGCCTAATGAACTTTCGGCGGCGGTGAAGGTCAACGTGCGGTATATTCAACCATAGAGCATAAAAACGCAAATCAGACCGTTGCTAAACCTCCCCCATGCCGTCGCCGATTGTCATCATCGCCGGTCACTTCCTCGAATGGCGGGCGTATTTGCCGCTAGCCAAGCGCCTTCAGTCCGAACCGTTCAACCGGCGCGTGTGGATTGCGCCTATTGAGCCATACCACTGGTGGCAATCGTCGGGTGCGAACTTCCGCCCCGTCCTTGACGTGATGGCGCAGTGTATCGAGCGCGTCGCCGATGAAACAGGCGAGCCAGTGACGGTTATCGGCCACAGCGCCGGTGGACGCCTCACGCGGAAGTTTCTGGGTGAGGATGATTACTGCGGTCGCTGCTATGCGGGCCATCGTTTCGTCAACACGCTAGTGTGCCTTGGAACGCCACACCACAGTTGGGCCGCAGCCAGTTCGGTTTCAACGCGCTGGGCAAACGAACACTACCCTGGAGCGTTCTTCGCGCCGAAGATTCGCTATGTCAGCGTGATCAGCCGTTACATCAAAGGCAACCGGCATGGCACGCTCGCTGAGCGGGCGGCCTACGCAATGTACGAAAGCCTGCTCGCTGCACCGGGCGACGTGTGGGGCGACGGAATTGTACCCGAACCGTGCATGCTACTGGACGGCTCGGAGGTGATTCGCCTCGAAGGCGTGTATCACCTGCCCTTACCGCTCATGACGTGGTACGATGCGCCGCAGGTCCTACCGCAGTGGGCCGCTAGTATTTGAAAAAATGACCTCCGAAATGGCGGCGCGCAGCTCCCCCGATGAGCTCACGCCTGACTTCGCCGTTTCGTGACTCAAACGGCGACCTGTCCGGGTATGTTAGGCAGGCGGCGTTTTCATCTCGGCCAAGGAGGCCCACGTGTAGATGCTCTGATGATTGTCCGCCCAAGTAACGCCCAGCGCGTAGCGTCCGACGTGGCGCAGCCCACTGATCTGGAACTTACGTACGTCACCAAGCAACGGTAGTCTGCGCGACTTGGGTTTGGGCGGCGGCGGCGCTTCAAGTAGGCCAGGATGCGGATTCTCACCGCGCGCTTCGGCGCAGGTGGCGCACGGACAGTTTTGCCGAAGCTCCATCAGGGGAATCGTCGTCGCGCCGCCGTCAGGCCAGACGACCGAGAGCGTTCCTTCACTCCGATTGACGTTGACGGCGCGGGGTAACACTTCCGACATTGGTTGATCAAGCTAAGCGTCAGCGCGCTTTCTTGCAAATCAAAGGTGGCGTTCTGACCGGCGTTACGATACGGTGTGGGCGTCACATCCTGCTACCGATTTTTGCATTCACTCGCCGGAAGGCGTTGGCCACAACCGGCGTTCTCCGGCGGTGTTTAGTTGTCGTCATGTTGAGTTCCAAAGCACCCACCCCAGAAGGACTGGAAGGTTACGCTGTGATTGTGACGTGTCCGGTCGCCTGGGGCGACATGGACGCCGCCCGTCACGTCAACAACACGGTCTATTTTCGCTACTTTGAACACGCACGGATTGCGTACTTCGAACGCATCGCGTTTGGGTTGGAGTTGACCGAATCGGTCGGCCCGATTCTGGCTCAAACCCAATGTCGCTTCCGGTTTCCACTGACTTATCCCGACACGGTTTCGATTGGCACGAGCGTCGTTGGTCTCGGCGAGGATCGTTTCGTCATGCGCTTTACAGTCGTCAGCCACCGCCATGGCAAAGTTGCGGCGCAGGGTGACGGTCTTATCGTGTCCTACGACTACCGAAACCAGCGTAAAGCGCCGCTGCCCGCCGAGGTACGGGCCGCCATCATCGCCTTGGAAGGCTTTGACGCCGCCGCGCCGCCGGGGTTACCGCCGACGTGAGCCTGCTTGCCGTTGAGATTCTTGATGGACGCCACCCAGACTAAAGCCACCCCCTGAAACCGGAGTCACCCATGCCTACGCAAGCCGCCGGAATTTTAGGCACTGGACGCGCGCTGCCGGAACGCACGCTCACCAACGCCGATCTCGAAAAAATGGTCGAAACGAGCGACGAGTGGATTGTTTCACGCACCGGCATCCGCGAGCGCCGCATCGCCGCTCCCGACGAAACCACGTCCCATTTTGCAACGCTCGCTGCGCAGCAGGCGCTCAAAGCCGCCGGGTTGACGCCGAATGATCTTGATCTCATCATTTGCGCCACCGTATGCCCGGATATGATGCTGCCCTCTACAGCGTGTTTGATCCAGTCCAAACTGGGGGCGAAGCGGGCGGCGGCGTATGACCTCGTGGCGGCCTGTTCAGGCTTTATCTACGGTCTGGCGACGGCGCGCTCATTTATTGAAGCCGGCCACTGCCGGTATGTCTTGGTTATCGGCGCGGAACTACTCTCGCGCTTTGTGGACTACACCGACCGCGCCACTTGCGTCATTTTTGGAGACGGCGCAGGCGCGGCCGTGGTCGGTCCTGTCGAAGCTGGACGCGGCATTCTTGCGCACCGCATCCTGAGCGACGGTGACTATGCTGAGCTGCTTTACACGCCCGGCGGTGGGACGCGCTACCCGGCGAGTGAAACAACCGTCCGGCAACGGTTGCACTACATCAAGATGCGCGGCAATGAACTATTCAAAGTGGCGGTGCGCAGCATGGCGGACACCGTCGGCCAGATTCTCGATGAGTTACGTTTATCGCCGTCGGATGTGGATTTGTTCGTGCCGCACCAAGCGAATCAACGCATCACGGATGCGGTCGCCGAACGGCTCGGCATTGAGCGCGAACGCATCTACGTCAACATTGAGCGCATGGGCAACACGTCGTCGGCTTCCATCCCGATTGCGCTTGACGAGTGTGTGGAGGCGGGACGGATCAAGCCCGGTCACTTGCTCGTCTTTGCGGCGTTTGGAGCCGGAGTGACGTGGGGCGCAATGGCGTTGCGATGGTGAACCCTAACGCCAAGTTGGGGCCGGCGCTTGCCAATCGCCCGCGCCGTACTGGATGGCTTGTGGCCGGTGTGTTGGCGGGGCTGCTGACGGCGGCCTGCCGCGAAGCGCCGCGCCATCCCCATGAAAGCGCTGCACGCCCAGCCCTACTCGAACGTCTTGCACGCGGCGAAGTGCAGCTGGAACGGCTCGGCATGACGCTCCGCCCAGAGCAGCCGTTTTTTGGGAGGATTATTGAAATCGCCGTCCGCAACACGAGTTCTAAACCCTTACTGGTTGTTCTTGAACCGGGACAACTCCTGCGCAGTCAAGACCCGGCCGTAACCGATCTGGTGGTGACGAGCCGCGAGGAAATCGCGCTTGACGTTGGTCAGTCTGCCCAGCGCGAAGTAGAGGTTTTCTCGTTGTCGCGGCGCAAGCTTTCGATGACGCGCGAGACGGTTTATACGCTTGGCAACTTGACCGGCGGTGACGTGTACACGTTCGTGACCTGCTTTGCAACCAACCGCCCCGCTGAACCTCCCCCGCCACCGCCCGGTTCTAAGCTTCCGCCGCAGAAGCTTGATTTGACGCCGGTTCAGTTGGCGCTCTGGTGCATCGCCGACGGCCTTGACCGCAAGGCGCTGCTGGAAGGCATTGCGCTCAATCCAATGCTCAAAGGCGGTGAATATGGTCGCAGCCGCGATTACTTTGACGGGCAGGCGAAATACGTCCAGGGGCTGCTCGACAGATGCGGGCTTGGAAAATACAAGTTCTAGAGCGGTTTCCGAAAAAGTAGCGCCACAACCCCAGCGTGGCAGTTGGCGAGCATCGGCGGCTCACCAAGCCCCTAGCTCGCGTAGCGGGCGACATGCCGCGATTTCCGTCAGACAGGGCGGAAAGAAAGCTTAGCCTTTCCCACCGTCAGGCTTGGCTAGGCCTGATGCAAACCGCCCTTCCGCCGCCGCGACTGGCAGGTCACTCACGCCGTTCGCTCGAAAAGTGCGTTGCAACCTAAGTTTATGTTCAACCAATCGCCTTGGCGGTTGCGTAGGCGGCTTGGTACGCCGTGTACACTTCATCCAGTACGGCGTCCCACGAGGTCTGCAACGCCCGCGCCCGCGCCGCTGTGCGCATTGCGGCGCGACGCTCTGGGGAACGCACCAAATCAGCGACCGCTGCGACAAAGGCGGCGTCGTTATGGGCGACCAAGCCCGACCGCCCGTGATCAACAAGAAACTTTGGCCCGCCGGCGCTGGTGACAACACAGGGGACACCCGACGCGGCGGCCTCGAGGACAACGTTGCCGTAGGTGTCAGTTCGGGAAGGAAAGACGAACACATCAAAGTCGGCGTACTCCCGCGCCAGCGCCTCGCCCTGTTGTACGCCGGCAAAGCTCGCCGTCTGCATGGCGGCGGCGAGCCAGTCGCGTTCACTACCGGTTCCAACGATACGAAACTCAATCTGCGTCAGGCCTTGCGCCAAAAGTTGGCGCTCAAGCTCCACTAGAAAGCGGACATTCTTTTCGGCGCTGAGCCGCCCAACAAATCCCAGCCGGACAACAGGCGCGTCCAAGGGACGAGTCCGGTAGTTTGGATGAAACGCCTCGGCGTCTATGCCACGCTGCATCAGATAGGTCGGCTTGCCGGTTTTTTGCGCCACGAGTTCGACCAGTTCCGGGTTTGGCGCAAGGCAAACATCCGCGTACTCATAAAACTTCATCGTTGCCCAGAGTGATTGTGTTTCCGCCCACAAACTCGTTTGCTCGCGCACTAATGAAGGCACAAAAGCGTAGTCAAGCAACCGTGAGCAGCGTTGCCCGGCGTACTCATGTAAGTTGGTATGCCACGACATCACGAGCGGTAGGTGCAGCGACTTGGCTACATACACGCCCAGTTGCCCAATGTCACTGGGGCCGGTCACGTGGACGACCTGTGGCTGAAACGCTTGCACCTGCTCACGGACCTTGCGGGCGTAGCGCCACAGCCACAGATCAAAACTCAGGTCAGCATCCAGTGGGAACGACCAACCGCCGCGCTGGAGTTCAATCGCATTCACAGAGCCGTCCGTTTGTGGGCCGGCGGTGTTGCCACAGCGAACAATCAGCAACGGCAGCCCACGCCGGCGAGCCACGCCAACGAGCGCCCGAAACGTGCGGGCCACGCCGTTGGCTTCGTGGTAGGAGTCCGGAAACAGGGCAACGCGGAGGGCGTCGGTCATCATGAAGCGCGTCGGTACGGAATGCGGCGTTTGGTCGGCCGCCGCCAAAGCACCGCCTTCCCAACGCCCGGATGCCAAGTGGGCGGTCAGGGTTCGCTCAGTTCCAGTTGGGGTTTGGGCAGCACCATTTCCAGCGCCGGACGCCAACGCCGCCGGCCAAGTTGTCTGAATACCCACGTTGCTGCGCGCGCCCATAGCGGACTGTGACTGGCCCAGCATTCGTGGAGCGAACATGGCCGTCCCTGTTCGTCAAGGAAGAACAGGCGCTCCGTCCAGTGGCGCTGTCCTTCGGGATAATCCGGGTAATGGTCGAGAATCTGTGCCGCCGCTTCAAAAATGCGCAAAGCCATGTTTTCCTGATAGTCGGGGAGGACAACAACGTGACTGCGACGTTGAACGCGCAATTCCTCAACCATTTCCTCGAAGGTCGTCGCGTCAGTCAGGTTCACAACCGTGTTGGGGGAAAGTCCATGGCGGTCGCCCCCGGAGACCAACGGCAATCCAAGGTCGCGTGCCAACCGTGCCGTCGCCAAGTTTTCACGCCATGACCGGAAGCCGTTGATTTCGAGCGCATGCAACCAACGCCTGTAACGGTCAAGAAAGGCCTTCAGTGCCGCCATGTGTCGGGTTTGCCCGATGTTTTCAATATCCCAAAGAGGGTGGTTCAACACGACCAGCACGCCCGGCAGGGCGTTGAGCATTGAGAACAGCTCTTCTAGCACCTCCGGTTTGGCGCGCGCTTCCGGGTCGTTGGTGAAAGCGAACAGCTCATCGGCGATGGCGCGTGCGTGCTCCGGCGGCAGGTTGTGAACGCCGACATGGAAGTACGCGGCACCAAACGGCGTCGTCCACTCTGTGGAAATCGGGGTGTCTTCGCCGGTTGCCCGCAAGCCGCAGCAGGCCTCGATTTCATCGTGGTCGGTGATGGAAACAATGCCCCGGACACCCAGTGTGTTTTCTAGATGCCGCACCTCGGCGTCATGCAAGACGCGCGGCGTTACCGGCGGCGTCCACCAGGCTTTGGTGAAGTCCAAGGGACGACCATGCCGAGCTTCATAACGCTGACACATCCGGGCAAAACGCCCTGCAACGAAGGGAATTTTCGCCGCGTAGTGGGGGATGAAATCAAGCGCTTCGCGGGAGAATTTGGTGTGGCAGTGGAGCGAAACGCCGGTGCGCAATCCGTGATTGAAAGCGCTTCCCGGCTTGACGATGCTGAGGGTCGTTGTATGTGACATGCGTCCCCTTTCCGGCGGAATCCATTTGACGGCCCCACCGCCGTGGCGGTGGCCGCGCCACGGCGAACAACGTTGCATCGCACAAACAAACCTTGATGTTTCAAGGCGTAAGGCGTGGTTCCTTATACCGGGACTTTCGTATAGGGGAGCTATGTGACGACGATGTATCGGTAAACTGAAATCGGCGGTACAGCCGCCGTTTAGGCGTCCTGATCCAATTCCGGTAGGTGAGTCAGCATTGGATTGGTTCGCCGTTGAAGGCCAAGGTTGATGGCTTGAATCAGAAGCGACCAACGCGCCGACTGGCTTTGGGCGGCGGCTAGGAGCCGCTGCACCGGCTCCGGCGAAGCCCGCCGCGCAAGCTCAATGACGTGCGGCGTGAGCGCAAAACGCCCAACCGGAAACGGGGCATGAAGGGGGGAGGGGGTCATTGCCAGCAGACTGCGACGGTTCAGGCCCAACTTGACCATCCCGGCGGTGTGCCGCCAAGCGTTGCGTGAATCGAACCGAATGATGTCGGCAATGACGGCGGCGACCGACAACGGCCCGGGCGGACCCAACCGCAGTTGGGCCATTTCTATGATGTTGGCTTCCAAACTGTAGGGCGCAAAGCCGACCGTCGGCGCTTTGAGAGCATAGGCTAACTCCGCCGCGCCGCCTGTTGCTGCAACCGGCGTCAGGGTGATCGCTCCCTGACGCTCGCAATCGAGAAAGGCCGCCGCCCAGATGGCCTGCGCCAGCACCGCTGCGCTGACGCGCGTCGGTGTGTGCAGCAGCCTCGTCCACGGCTGGGAAGCTGCTGCTGGCGGCGCAAAGAAATCACCAAACAGCAGCACGATCTCACTTGCCGTCAGCGCTCCGCTCGGTGACGACGCAGACGAATGAAAAGGTGCTGTACCGCCTAGCCTCTGGGGCGGGACGGACGGTGCGGTCGCCGCCAGCGGCGCGCTGACCGGTGGAGGAGCAGACAGTGGCAGGCCTGGGGGCGTGGCGACAGGGGGATTTGGCTTGCCGCACTTCATGCAAAACTTCGCCCCTTCAACAAGCGAGGCACCGCAGGCCACACAAAAACGGCCGGCCGGGGCCGAACGCGCCGCTGAAGCGCCAACCAATGGCGCAGGGGGTGGCGCGACTACGTGGGGTTGGATGATTGTCGCGCCCAGTTCGTCCGTCCCAGCCCGTATCCCTCTGAAGGCTGCCCGCAGTTGTCGCCGCATGTCCTTCGCCGAGGCCAAGCGCTCATCACGCGACACAGCCATGGCTTGCCGTACAACCTCGGCCACGGCGCGCGGCACTTGCGGGTTGACATCGCTGGCTAAGGGCAGTGGGTCGGGTTTACCGGCCAGCAGCGCGTCCGCCCGCGTCAGCGCGTCCACCGGCGGTTGGCCGGTCAACAAACTGTAGATGGTCGCCGCCGCCGAATAGAGATCGCTGCGCGGGTCGGTCGCCAAGCCGCGCATTTGTTCTAGCGACGCGAAAATTGGCGTATAGCCCACCAGGCTACGTTGCTGCTGCGCGGCGTCGCCTGATAGGTCGCCCTTAGCCAGACCGAAGTCAAGCAAAACGATATCGTCTTCAGGCGTTAGTTTGACGTTCTGCGGCTTGATGTCGCGGTGAATAATGGGCGGCGTACGCCCGTGGAGGTACTCTAACGCATCCAGCAGTTGGTCGGCCCACTTGGCGACCTGTCCGGGAGGAAAAGGTCCGCCTTGCGCTGTCAGCATTTCGGCCAAGTCCTTGCCGGGAATAAACTGCATGACAAGGAAGTGACCGTCGCCTTCGGTGAAGTGGTCAAACACGACCGGCAACGCGGCATGCCGTAAGCCGTTCAGCAAAATCGCTTCACGCTCAAACGCCGCTTTCAGCGCCTCGCCGGTCACGATCATCTGTTTGAGAGCGACCGTATTGCCGAACTTTTTGTCCGTCGCCTGATAGACAGCGCCCATTCCGCCCTTACCGAGCAGTTTCACCACCGTGTAACGCTGCTGGAGGACCGTTCCTGGGCTGAGCGGGGTCATGGTTGCGGACGCGAAGGCGCTGGGGTGACGGATGACGCTGGAATCTCTGCAAAGGGAATGTCCTGCACGCGGTACAGCCGCCAGTCTTTGTAATCAAAATGCCACCATTCGTAGCGATGCACCTTGAAGTCAAAGCGTTCCATCGCTGACCGCAGCAGGTCGCGCAAACGCCGCTGTTCCTCCGTCCCACCGGTGTAGTCTGGGTGAGCGCGTTCGCTCATTTCGTCGTACTCACTCGGCATCGTCACGATTTCGCCGGTTCTAAGGTCATACAGTGACACATCCACGGCGCACCCGCGATTGTGCAGAGAGCCTTTGGCCGGGTCAGCCACGTAGTTGCGCTTGTCCGGCGGCGTCAAGTCCCAGAACAACTTCGTCACCCGCCACGGTCGGTAGCCGTCAAAGACGACAATGCCGTAGCCCTGCGTTTTCAACCACTGATGCGCTTTGACGAGCGCCTCGGCGGCCGGACGCTGCAAGAACGCCCGCGCTTCGTCATAGACAGGCCGACCGACAAAGTTGTTTGCTGTGGCGTACCGAATATCAAGCTTGATGGTGGGATCGAGGCGAATGATTTCAACGAGTTCGCTCGGACGGAACACGCCGGTCTCGACCGGCATCCCGCTGGACGACTCTTGAGCGGGCACCAAGACGCCGCTCATCAGGGCCGCCACCGTCAAGATAAGCCAAAGGAATCTGAACGGCCGCGATTTCCACACGTTGGCTTCCGCCCCATCGGGAGAATGTTCAGCCGCGCCGACTTGAGCCGGCGACCGGGAAAGATGAAAGATGAGACCAACCCCTGACAAGCGGGCAGTCTGTTGACGCCGCCCAATGCTGTGTCGCCTTTGGAGGTTGCTCCGAATGAAATCGTTTCCCATTCAGAAAGACGAAGCCGAATGGCAAGCCCTACTCACGCCCGAACAATACTACGTTACCCGCCTGAAGGGTACGGAACGTGCCTTTACCGGCAAGCTGTACTGGGAGAAGCGTACCGGCACATACCACTGCGTCGCTTGCGGCGCGCCGCTGTTTAGCTCTGAAACGAAGTATGATTCGGGTTCGGGCTGGCCGAGCTTTTGGGCGCCGATTTCACCTGACGCCATTGTGACCGAACTTGACCTTAGCTACGGCATGCGCCGCATTGAGGTCATGTGCGCCCAGTGTGGTTCACATCTCGGCCACGTCTTTGACGACGGCCCGCGTGAAACAACGGGGCTGCGGTACTGCATCAACTCGATTTCGATGGATTTTAGGCCGGCTGAAGACGCATGACCTATCCGCAGGTGGCCGCGACGGTTTCAGCGGTAGATGTTCTGGCGATTGGCGCGCATCCCGATGATGTGGAACTGGCCATGGCTGGGACGCTGCTAAAACTAGCGGCGCAGGGCTACCGCATTGGCCTCGTGGACGCCAGCCGGGCCGAACTGGCGACGCGCGGGACGCCGGAGCAGCGGGCGGCGGAAGCGACGGAAGCCGCACGACGGCTGGATGCGACGTTTCGTATCAACTTGGGCTGGCCTGATGGGCGGTTTACCCTCAACGACGAGGCACGGCGCGCCTTGGTGCGGGTCATCCGGCGGGCGCGGCCGACGCTGGTGTTTACGCATCACCCGGACGAAGAACACCCCGACCACCGGCGGCTGGCGCAGTTGACGGCGGAGGCCGTCCACCACGCGCGATTGGCTCGGTATGACGCCGAAAGCGAACTGGAGCGGTGGCGTACACGGGCGCTGATTCACTTCCTGCCGCCGCTCAATCCGAACATAGCGCCGACGTTTCTCGTGGACATCAGCGCCCAGTTTGCGGCGAAGTACGAGATCATCAGCGCCTACGCCTCGCAGCTCCATCGGCCGGGCGACCGCGAACCGCAGACCTACCTTTCCGCGCCGGACTTCCTCCGCCAACGCCGCGCAGCCGACATTTATCGCGGCAGCCTGATTGGGACGGCCGCCGCCGAAGGCTTTGTCACCGTTGCGCCATTGCCGGTCGCCGACCCGGTGCGACTTTTCACGGAAACATAGCCCCAACACAAGCGGTTGTTGACCATCACTGGAGGACGGAAGCGGCTTTACGGCTCAACCATCGGCGCTGTCAAATCCGGTTCGGTCGCCATATCCGTCGCTGTCGTGGGCCGCCGCCGGAACAGCCACAGTAGCGCCAGCCCGAAGCTTTGCAACAGCAGCCCCAGCCAAAAAAGCTGTCCTGCAATCGGGACAAAAAACGCCGTCACCGCTAGGCCCGCGCCGGACAGGAAAGCCGACAGCGGGCCGGCGGCGCGGCCGGCTTGCGCATACAGCCGGGCGCCAAGAGCCTGTAGGCGCGCCGCCAAGCCGAACAACGTCAGCCCCAGAACGCACCCGACCAGCGATACCGCGATGAGCTTTAGCGGTCCGAGATTGACGAGAACGGCGACGGCCGCCAACGCCAGAATTGCGTTGCAAACGCCGACAAACAACTGCAACCACCCGGAACGCTCCTCGGCCATGCGGTCGAGCGCAGGCATTGCCGCCGCCCACACCGCCCGCGCCCAAAGCGCCAAGGCGCTCACGCCGCTCAGGATGAGACCGCCCAGCGCCAACAACGCCAGCAGCCGAATGGTGTTTGAAGTCTCAAGCAAGCTTTCCCAGAGTTCATTGGGCGGCGGCGGGACGGGAGACTGCGCCGCCGCTGCGACCGGCAGCGCCAACATGCAGCCGACCAGCAGACCCAACCGCTTTCCCGGTGCCCGCCGACGCATTAGCGCGTACAGCGCCGCCGGGAGCGCCAGCGCAACGAGGAAACTCGCGCCGGTTTTCAGCGCCGACGCTCCGAAGCCGACGGCGGCCGGCAAACCTGTCGCCGGCGACGACACCCCGACCGAGATCGCCATCGCGTAGGCCTCGCCGGCCTGCGCCGCCAGCGCGGACAACCCGCGCGCCAGTCCCGCGCCCAGCGGCGTTACCGTGGCGACGACGACCGCCGCCGCCGCGACGCCCTGCGCCCAGTACACCGGCCGCCGCCACCAACCGGCGTCCGGCCGGTTTTGCGTCACCGGCGCGACCGCCGCGCGCGCCCGAACGCGCTGCATGACCTTGGCGGCCAAATCCGGCGGCGGCTCCAGCGTTCCAAGCTCGCGCAGCGCCGCCCGCACGGCGCGGTCGGCGGCGTCTTCCAGCGGCGGCGGACGATAGGCATCCGTCATGGCATGTCACTCCAGAGTCAAGTCCCCAAGCCGGATGCGCAGCGCGTCGCGTCCGCGCGCCAGCCAAGTCTTGACGGTATTCTTCGGCGCGCCCAGCAGCGCCGCAATCTCTTCCACGGAGAGGTCGTCAAGGTAGCGCAAAACAACGACCAAACGTTGATTGACCGGCAGGGTCTGCAACGCCGCCAGCAGGCGCATTCCGACTTCGCGTCGTTCCAGCGTCGCCGGTGCCGACGGCGACGGATCGGGCGTCGGCAAGGGCGATTGGCGCTCGTCGTCGCTGTCCAGCGTCGTCGTTCGCTGTGTGCGCCGGGCGTTTTTTTCAAGCCAGTTCAACGTATAGTTGCTTGCGATCCGCATCAGCCAGTTTTCCAACGGCTGCGCGGCGTCGTAGCGGGCAAGATGCTCGTAAAGCTTCACAAAAACGTCCTGCGCGATGTCCTCGGCGTCGCTGCGGTTGCCCGTCATCCGGTAGGCCAAGTTGAACACCCGCCGCTGATGACGCTCGACCAGCAGACGAAACAGCTCGACATGGCCGGCCAGCACCGCCCGCGCCACTTCCGCGTCGGTCGGCGGCGCGGCCGGCGTTGGCGGCGACGAAAACGGCGCGGCAAGCGGCTTCATGGCGACGGCGTAAACCCCGGAAACAGGGCGGTCAGACGGCGCGCGTCGGCGGCGACGCCGAGCGTTTCCGCAATGACACGGCGCGCGTCAACCGTCGGCGGCAGGTTGCCGTCGGCGTCCAGCCGCTCCGGACGCAGGTCGCCCCATTCGCCGGAGACCTTGCCGCCGCGAATCCCCTTCCCGACTGTCATCATGACGCTCGCCCGACCGTGATCCGTGCCGCCGCTGCCGTTTTCCGCGACGCGCCGACCGAACTCCGTCATGACCAGCACCCGCGTCGTCGCCAAACCGTCGCCCAGTCGGACGCAGAAGTTGGACAGTCCGGCGGCCAGTTCGCGGCAAAGCTCCGCGTGCAGGCCGTCCACGCCGCCCTGAAAAAAGTGCGTATCCCAACCGTCAAGCTCAACGCTGACGACTTCCGGCGCGACACCGGCGGCGTATAGGCGTTCCACGTCGTAAAGCTGCTCCCCGAAGGGCGTGGCGGGATAGCCAGCCGCAGCGGCGTCGCTGCGCCGGTCGTCCGCCAACGCTGCCAAGGCGTCGGGCAATCCGCGTCCAAGGTCGCCAATCGGCAGCGGTGTGCGGCCGTAGAACACATTGAGCGCCGCGCGGAAAGCGTCGCTTGTGGTCGCCGGCGTCAAATCGGACAGGCGACGCGCGACATAGACGCCCGCACCGCCCTGCAACACGCGCGGCAGCGTCTCGCCGAAGGCGACGGCGCGAAAAACCTTGGCCGAGGCGTTTCTCCGCGAATCTTCCCCGTCCGACAGATCAAGCCACCGCGCAGCCCAGCCGGTCGGCGGACGCCCATCGCCGACGCCGCCCGTTTCCAGATCGTCGCGGGCCGTGAAGTGTGAGAGCGTCGCGTTGGGAAGACCGACGCCGACCCAGAAGGCAAGGTCTCCCTGCGCGTACCACTTGAGAAGCGGCTCCAGCGCCGGATGCAGTCCGACCTCGCCCAGCGGAATCACGCGGTCGCGCGGGACGGCGATGGTCGGGCGCGCGCGGAAATAGGCGTCTTGGCGAAACGGGACGAGCATGTTCAGACCGTCCGCGCCGCCCCGCAGGTGAATGATGACCAGCATATCGCCTCCTTGCCTTGGTCAACCGTACTGCGCATCCGGCGCGCACAGCAGCAGCGCCGCGCGTTCGGCTTCCGACGGCAGCGCGTCCAGCGCGCGGCGCTCTTCCAACGACAGTTCCCGTCCCCAGACCATCCGCGCCGTTTCGTCGGGGGCTACGTCGCCGCAAATGACGCGCGTGCCGCGTATGCCGCCCTGCGTCAACGCCAGCGCGAAGTTCCACCGCGCCGGTAGCCCCGACCGCCACCGGCGCTCGTCGTCGGGGAAGCCGTCCGGCGTCGGGCAATCGAAGGGTAGCTGCCCCAGCGCGGAAAGACGCTTCTGGAGCGCCGGCCCGCCGTCGGTGTCGGCCGCCAAAAGCCGCAGCGACGCGATGGCGAAACTGTACGGGCGCTTGAACTTGGGCGGAGCAAGGCGCAGTTCATCCGAGCGCGCCAACGTTTGAAGCGTCGCCCGAATGTCGCCGCCGCTGCGGAGAAACTGCGCGGCGACGGCGGAAACCAGCGCCGCCGACGGCGCATCCGCCACGAAACGCCGACACAAACGGCGCGCGACGTTTTCGGCCGTCGCCGGATGCGCGGTGACGCGCGCCAGCAGGGCTTCCAAATCGGCTTCGGCGCGGCCGCCGTCCAGCGTGACGCCCAGCACGGTTTTGGGCCGGTCGTCGTGGAGGTCCTCGGCGATGAAGACCTGTCCGCGTCGAAAGCCTTCGCGGACGCGCAGGCCGGTCAGCGCGCGGGACGCCTCGCGTACATCCTGCTGCGTGTAGCCGCCGTCCACGCCCAGCGTATGGAGTTCCAGCAGCTCGCGCGCGTAGTTTTCGTTCGGATTGCCGCGCGTATTGGCGCGGCCGTCAAGATAGACCAGCATCGCCGGACTCGTCGCCGTGGCGCGCAGCAAATCCGCGAATTTCCCCAGCGCGTACGGCCGGACGGCCGTTCGGTCGTGAATTAGCAGCAACCGCCCGCCGTCGCCTTTTTCGGCGTAGATGCTGAAGAAGTCGTTCCAAAACTCGACCATCGTCTCGTAGAGCGCCCGCCGACTGTAGACCGCCCGGAGAATGGCGGCGCGGCGGAGTTCGGCGATGAGTTCGGCGTTGGTGAAATCAAAGACGCCCGGCGCGTCAAGCTGGAGGGCTTCGATGCGCCGGACGAGCCAAGCGGCCTTCCAATCGGGGATCGTATCGGGCGCGAGTTGCTCTTCGAGGAAGGTGTCCGCGCCCATGGCGGCGACGCGGGCGACTTCGGCGGGCGTGGCGCCATAGGCGAAGCGGTTGAGCAATCGCGCGGCGTGTCGCAGTTCCGCTTCGGAAGCGGCGGCGGGCGGCGGCGGGGACGGCTCAAGCCATCGGAGATGCGACGCGCGGCAACCGGTCAGGCCGGCGACGGTTGAAACGGTGGAAAGCGCGAGAAAGCGACGGCGCGTAAGCATTGGTGGCGCGCTCCTACTCGTAGGCGACCGGCTGAAGCGGTGGCGCGTAGGCGGTCGTCGGTTGTTGGAGCGCGCGCCGCCTTCCGACGCGCCACACGGCGCAGACGCCGGACCCGACCATGGCGCCGACGAGCAACGGCAGGACGACCAGCCAGCCGACGAGCGGCGCGAGCGCCGCGCCAATGATCAGCAACGCGGCGCGCGCTTGGCGTCGCCAATCGTTTTGTCCCGGATGAAGTTTATCGGCTACGCGCTGCGCCAGCCCGGCGCCGCCCAGCGCCGCCAAGCTCATCAGGGACAGAACGATGACAAGGGCGAGCAACGCGCCCAGCTTTGGCAGGGCGTTGGCGAAAACGGCGGCGCAGCACAGTCCCGCCGTCACGATGACGCCGCCCAGCAGGATGACGCGCTTTGGCGCGGCAGAGAGCGCCGCCGCCGCGTCGGAGACCAGACTTGGCAAGAGCAGCGCAAGCAGCGTCGTCAGGGCGACGAGCGAGCCGCCCAGCAGCAGCGCGCTGCAAACCACGGCAAGAACATCGGCAATGGTCATAGGCTGAAAACCTTTCCGTCGAGAAGTGGCGTCGGTACGTCATACCGCCTTCCCCTTCAAAAGGATTCAGCCGCGCGCATTGTGTTTCCCTGCTTCGCGGGTTTGAAGGTTGTCACCCCTGCCGCTCCATTGGTGGATGTTCAACTTTCCTAGAGCAATGCCGCGTCACGAAGCAGCGACACGTTACAACAAGTCAACTGTTTAGTAGTGGCGGTGTTCCACCGCTTTGTGGCGTGCTGTGTTCCGCACGCGCCACGCCGGAAGGCGTGGCGCTGCCTTTATCAGCAGGTGCTCAGGCCTCCCAGCACGTAACGCTGCGCTATGACACTCCACAAGCTGCTGTTTTTCTCAGAAAATTTCGCGTGTACAGCTTTCGGCGCAGAACGCCGCGCCATCACAAAGCGGCGGAACGCCGCCGCACTCCAAACCGTTGACCCGACTCGACCGGGGCATTGCTACACCTTCTCGGAACTTGCTCTAGAAACAAAAACTCCCGCCGGAATGCCCGGCGGGAGTTCGTTCGTTGCACTTGGCGGTCCCGTTGAATCAGAACCCGGACAGCCGCGCCAGCATGTAGCTGCGCCGCAACTGAAGGTTCATTTCTTCGCGGATGCCGTTCTCTGTTAGCACATAGGGGTGGTTAGCGTCATCGCGCTGTTCAGGCGTACGGGGGTCGTTGTCGTGGTCGAGCGGTACGCCGACTGCCACCCGTTCGAGGTTCGGCACGCGCCCACGGTCAGCCGTATCTACGCCTTGGTACGTGCCGGGCCGGAGCGTGCCGTGCGTGTAGTCATAGGCATGCGCCATTTCGTGGTAGAGCACCACCACCGGCGGCGTGTAGGCGGCGCTGCCGTCGGCGAACTCAAACGTCGGCGCAAAGGTTGGGTTGTAGCCAATCGTGGCGTTGGTCGGTGTGCCACGCCGGCCCGTCGCCGGATCGAGAAATGGATTCGAACCGCGCGAACGCGCTGCATAGCCGTTGTCTTCGGTGATTTCCTCAATCGTTACGGTCACGCCGTCGCGCTGCCGCGCCGCATCAAAGCTCGCCAGCATCTGGCGACCTGCTGGAGACGAACGGAGCATTTCGAGGTCGTCCATCACGCGCTGCCGGAACTCATCCGAGCCGCGCACAATGACGCCCGTGCCGCCCGGATTGCCTGTCAACTCAACCGTGATCACCTGATTGCTTGCGCCGCGCGGCGCTGCCTGTAC
The DNA here is from genome assembly GCA_025057975.1 of Chloracidobacterium sp. Lineage (NCBI taxonomy): Bacteria > Pseudomonadati > Acidobacteriota > Blastocatellia > Chloracidobacteriales > Chloracidobacteriaceae > Chloracidobacterium > Chloracidobacterium sp. The sequence goes on along the minus strand of JANWUV010000013.1, from coordinate 68,653 downwards.
GGTGTCGTCGTTCTGCACGTAGAGCTTGTTGCTGCCCGTACCGCCGCTGATGCTGTCCTTGCCCTGCCCAGCGTAGATGGCATCGTCGCCCGCGCCACCGAAGAGTTGGTCATCGCCCAACCCGCCGGAGAGTACGTCATTGCCGGCCCCGCCGTAGATCGCGTCCTTACCCTCACCGCCTTCAAGATAATCATTGCCAGCGTTGCCGAAGATCGTATCGTCGCCCCGCCCGCCGTACACAGTGTCGTTGCCGTCGCCGCCTTGAATGGTGTCGTTGCCGTCGCCACCGTAGATGTAGTCGTTACCCGCACCGCCGTTGATCCGGTCATTGCCTGCGCCGCCGTCAATTCGGTCGTGGCCGCTACCGCCGGTGATGACATCGTCGCCGTCGCCGCCGAAGAGCCGCAGGTTGACGGTCACGCCCGGATCAACCCGGATGACATCGTTCCCTGCTCCAGCCCGGATGACGAGGTTATTGCGATCCCGACCAGTAAAGGTGCGTGATTCGCCGTTGACCGAAACAGTCACGTCACCGGTGCGGGCGTCTTGCGTCACCTGAATCTGGTCGTCGCCATCGCCAGTATCAATGACGATTTGGCCGCCGACGCGCGTCACGGTTGCCTCGCGCGAGAAGCCGGCCGTCTGCGTCGGCGATGAGTTGGCGGCTTGGGTCAGCCGTGCTTTGACGGTTTGACCAAACACTTGCAGGTCACCCAATCGGCTGGCGCCGACTTGTCCGGCGGATGATGGTTGTTGAGCAACCGCCGAACGCATCTCAAGCTTGATGACATCCGGCGCAGGTGTGGAAGAAGCGTGGCTAACGGATTGAGCTGGTCTGGCAGCAACTCGCATGACGTAGGAAAAGCCTCCAAGTGATGAAATTCATCTCAAAAATTCGCTCCAGCCAAGGTTATCGGTAACGTTTTTGAAACGTTGCTGGTCGGCGTAAAAATTTTTTCACTTAGGCCTCCCTAAACCACGTAGTTTTTATTATCAGAATCAAAGTGCCGTCGGACGAGGGTGTACGGCTAGCAAGGGGAGGGCGTAGTGCCGCATCTCAGCTTGCCCCGCCCAAAGACACCAACCGGATTCCATCCAGATCAGCCGGAAGTTACAGACGGCCGCGGCCGGAGGACTTCCGCATCGGTGTAGCGCTCCCTCAGAGTAAACCGCGTCAACAGTACGGTTTGGAGTGCGGCGGCTTCTTCGGGGTCAGCAACGGCTGCTCGACTATGGTCACTTTCCCTCAGCTTCCGTCACTACGCGATTCGCCAACAAACGCACATCCACCCGACGATTGCGCTGTAACTCCTCCGGCGTCCGCGCATTGTCGTTAATCTTACCCGCGCCAATGTACTCAATCCGCCACGGCTCGATTTTGTGAACGTTGTAGAGATAAAGCTTGACGGCCTTTGCGCGATTCTCAGTCAGCGTCAGGTTGCGGGCTTCACTGCCGCGCCGGTCGGCGAACCCTAGTAACTCAATCCGAATGCCCTTCCGCGACTTGGCAAGCGCCGCCAGCGCATCCAGTTCCGCCTTGGCTTCCGGGCTGAGGTCGTAGCGGTTGGTTTGGAAATAAACCGAAACGACCTTGACTTCAATGAAATCGTCCACAGCGCGCGCCGTCTCGGTCAGACGGGTATTGGTGCGTTCGACTTCCAGCTTGGCTTCCTCCGCCTTGCGCTCAGCGGCTTGCGCCCGCGTATTGGCTTCTTCGGCGCGCGCGCTGACCGTGTCAATCCGCGCCGATAGCCGTGTGTCCAACTCCCGAATCGCTGATGTATTCCGCGCTACGGACTGTTCAAGCTCTTCCGTGCGCCCTTCGAGCGGGGCCACTCGTTCATCAATGGTGGTGCGTACGTACTTCTTTGTCGCGCAGGCTGGACCAAAGACCACCGCTGTGGCGGCCAACAAGCATAGAGAGAACACCCGATGTGTCATGCGTCGCTCCTTTAGAAACATGGGCGGATGCCGCTACCGGACACCAACCTTCCTAGATTTATCCGAAGCTAATACACCCCAGCGAAAATTCAGCCGGAGACTAGCATGCCCTTTCCAAAGGCTGAAACCCAAATTTTAGGGAGGTCCTCAAGGCGGCGGCTTTCACGGCAACTAACTGAGCAACCCGCGCTGAAGCTCGTCAGCGAATTCCAGCGCTGTGGCCGGGCGTTCCTGTGGGTGTTTGGCCAGCGCCTTGAGAACGGCCTGTGAAAGCCCCCGCGGTAAGTCGCGGCGGAGTTCAATTGGCGGCTGCGGCGGCGTTTTGACGTGTTTGCTGGCAAGCTGCATGACGTTTTCCGCATTGAACGGCACGCGCCCTGTTAGCATTTCGTAGCAAATAATCCCTAGCGCATACACATCCGTCCGCGCGTCAAGCGGCCGATCCATCCACTGCTCTGGAGCCATGTAGTACGGCGTTCCAGCGACGCGCCCTCGTTCCGTCAATGTTTTGATGAGTTTACCGGTGAGCCGCAGGCGCGCCAACCCAAAGTCAATTACCTTGACCATTTCCTGCCGGCGGTCATACTGTTCAATCATGATGTTTTCGGGCTTGAGGTCGCGGTGAATCACATTGCGCTCGTGGGCGACATGCAGCGCTGAACAAACCTGCACCATCAGACGAACGGCGCGGCGGATGTCAAGTACCTGCTCCTGCCGCAGGACATCCCGCAGCGTTTTCCCCGACAACAGCTCCATCACCAGAAAAATCGAGGCGGGTCGGTTGTCTTGGCCCGGGCGTTCAAAGTAGTCATAGATGGCGATGACGTTGGGATGGCGAATTCGCCCCAACGCCAGCGCCTCCCGGCGAAAGCGCTCCGCAGCCGTGTAGTCCTCTGCGAACTCCGGTTTAAGCACCTTGACCGCCACACAGTCGCCGATGTTGATGCGTTCGGCGCGGTAAATCGCCCCGGTTGCGCCCTGCCCAATCTTGGACTGAATTTGATACTTCCCTTCCAACACCTGGCCGATGAGCGGATCAGCGTTGGCGGCTGGGGACGGCGGCGCGTCCTGAACCGGCTGGGATTCTTCGCGCGTCACATGCTTGGCAATCACAGTCGCCGACGCCGTACGCGCCGCTGGCAGTTCCGCACCGTCCATCGGGCAATAGCGCATGGCATCCGTCCACATCCGACCGCACTGAGGACAGGTTTTCATGGCACGCGCCAACGGAAATAAAACATCAAAGCCGCTTGTCCCTTACCGAGATGCTACCCGGGCGGCCACCCCAGCCGACGCCCACCCAACAAATGGACATGAAGTTGAAACACAGACTGCCCAGCGTCAGGGCCGGTGTTGATCACGATGCGGTAGCCTGTTTCAGCGATGCCGACCTTGTTGGCGATCTTCGCCGCGATCCGTAAAAGATGGCCCAGAACGGCTTCGTCGCTTTGCGAAGCGTCGTTGAGTGACTCCATCGGCGTCCGTGGAATGATGAGAATATGGGTCGGCGCTTGCGGGTGAATATCACGAAAAGCGACACACAGTTCGTCGTCATACACGATATCCGCCGGAGCCTCGCCGCGCGCAATCTTGAGAAAAATATTGTCCGTATCAGCCATGTCACCCTACAACATCGGCGAGTTTGCACAGGCAAGAAACCACAGTGCTTTTCGTGAACTGTAACACAAGCCTCCTTCTAGCCTTGAAAAAATCTTCACCCAACGCCGGCGGCGCGCAAACGGGCTTCCACGGCTTCAGCTACGACGGCAACGGAAATATCCATGCAGATGTGCCGCCGACACGTCCGCCGATGGCAATCCATACGGCAGGACAGGTCAAGACCAACGACTCTGTCGTGGGGTGAAAATGGCCCGTTCCGTTCAGCCGCTGTCGGCCCATAAAGCCCCACAATCGGCGTTCCCGCCGCCGCCGCCAAATGTAGCGGTCCGGTGTCGCCGCCGACAAACACCGCCGCCCGTTGCGCCAACGCCAAATACTCACGCAATGTCGTTGGAAACGACGCAATCGGTGCACGCTGCGCCGTCGCGCAGACCTCCTGCGCCAGCGGCTCTTCGCCGGGGCCATACGATACGACACTCGCTAGGCCGTGCCGCATCCAGAGAACCTCGGCCAACCGTCCAAAATTTGCCGGCGGCCAGCGTTTCGTTACCCAACCGCCGCCCGGATTGAGCAAAGCGAACGCTCCCGTTACCCCGTGGGCCGCCAGCTGCGCCGCCACTCGCTCGCGTTCAACTTCCAGTGACGGCAGGAGAAACTCGTAAGTTTCCGGCACCGGCGCGCCCAGCGCAGCCGCCAGCCGCAAATTTCGCCGAATCACGTGCTCACCCCGTTCGACAGGGACCTGCTCAGTGTACGCCCATCGCCCCAGCCGCTCCCGGAGCGCCTCGGTGGCAAAACCGATGCGCCGCTGCGCCCGCGAGCACCACGTCACAACGGCCGATTTCATCAGACCCTGAAAATCCAGCGCTGCATCCACCGGCCGCCGCCGCAACGCCGTCAAGCACGTCGCCAGTTGGACGTATGTTTCACGGGCGCGCCACCGGCGTCGCCACCGGCGCGTATCCAGCACCACCACCTCATCCAGACCCGGCGCGTCCAGCACCAACGGCGCAGCGACCCGCTCCACAACCCACGTCAGCCGCGCCGCCGGAAACGCCCGCCTTAGCGCCGCAACCGCCGGCATTGCGTGAACAACATCTCCAATGCTGCTCAACTTGACGATGAGAATGTGCATGCCGCGCAAGCTAGCCGAACGGGTCGGACGCAAAACGTTATCGGATGAATGGCAAGCCACGCCACAGCGCGTACAGCTTGACCCACAGCGGCGGACCCAACACAACCAAGCCGACCAAAACTGAAAAGGTCGCCGCCAGCAAGGTTGCGCCGGCCGCCGCGTCCTTGGCGATCTTCGCCAGCGGACGCCACTCCGGCGACGCCAAATCCACCACCGCCTCAATCGCGCTGTTGATCATTTCCAACGCTAGCACCAGCGCCGACATCACCAACACCGGCGCAAGGCCGGCTTCTAGCCACCACGCCAGCGCCAAGGCGCCCAGCCCAATCCCACATTCAATCCGAAAATTCGGCTGATGCCGCCACGTGTGGACAATGCCGGCCCAAGCATAGGCGAACGACGCCACCAGCCGTCCGGCGTCCAGCGGGGCGCGCGTTCGTGACGGCTTAGCGGATAGTGGTTTCATCCGTCCGCACGGCCGGTTGCTCCAGCGGTTCCGTCACCGGCGGCAACGGCGCGCGCGGCACCGTCAACCCATACTTGGCGATGCACCACAGCGCCTTCACGCCGTCCTTCCAGCCAATTTTCTTACCTTCTTCGTACGTCCTCCCGTAGTAGCTGATGCCCACTTCGTAAACCCGCAACCGCCGCCGCGCCACCTTGATAGTGACTTCCGGCTCAAACCCAAACCGGTCTTGCTCAAGCGGAATGGACTGAATGACTTCACGCCGAAACGCTTTGTAGCAGGTTTCCATGTCCGTCAGGTTCAAGTCTGACACCATGTTCGAGAGAAGCGTCAGCAGCCAGTTGCCCATCGAGTGCCAGAAGTACAACACTCGGTGGGGCTGTCCGCCCATGAAGCGCGACCCATAGACGACATCCGCCTTGCCTTCCATCAACGGCGGCAGAATCTGCTTGTAGTCCTCCGGGTCATACTCCAAGTCGGCGTCCTGGATGATGACGTAATCACCGGTGGCATGCTTGAAGCCCTCACGGAGCGCTGCGCCTTTACCGCGATTGACCGGCTGAAAGAAAGCGCGCAGGTTGGGGTGTGCTTCGGCGAGTTCCCGGAGAATTTCCGTCGTCCCATCCGTCGAGCAGTCATCCACGCAGATGATTTCTTTCTCTAGCGGCAACGCCACCGCCTGGACACGAGCGACGATTTCGCGCAGCGTCCGGCGTTCGTTATAGATTGGCATCACAATCGACAACTTACCCGCCATAGACGCTCATGAGGGCTTGAAGCTCTCCAACAAACTCAGCCGATGAAACGCCACGATCACCAGCGCGTGGGTAATCCGCCCCTCCCTGATAAGGGTGGGGATGTCCTGCAGCGGAACAAGTCGAATTGCAAGCTCCTCATGCTGATCAAAGTGGGTCGGCTTGAGCTTTTGCGCACCGCGTCCGACAAAACTAAAGCACCGATTGTTCTGAATCGCCGGGTTAGGATGACAATACCCAAGCGGCTCAATCGAGGCGGCCACGTAGCCCGTTTCCTCCGCCATTTCGCGCGCGGCGGCGGCGGCCGGTGAACCGTCATAATGTTCGTCTAACATCCCACCAGGGATTTCAAGCGTCACCTGATCAATGCCGTGGCGGTACTGCTCAACTAAGACGACTTCCCCGGTCGGCGTAATCGGGATGATGTTGACCCAAGTCGGCGCATGCAGGACATAGAAGTTTTGCGCCGTCACGTCACTCACCTCGGCGTCCGGCGGACAAGCCCGCTCTCGATACAAAGTGAAGACCTTGGCGTGAACCATCGGTTCGGGCGGCAGCTTACGCCAAGGACGAACGCCACTCATCGTTCAGTCTGATTAGCCGTCGCCGCCCGCGTCCGCGCGCCGTCCTGACGAGCGCGAAACGCTAGCGAGACTTCGACAATCATCGTTACGTCGTGACCGGCGGCGCGGAGGTTGCTTAACTCCGACTGAATGCGCGGCGACGTCCAAACAACCTCTCGTAGAATGTGGCTCAAACGGTCGGTTGCCTCCTGCAGATACAGATGGTCACGTTTCATCACCCGGCCTCCATCGCGCCAAACATCATCCACCCGGAACCACTCCCCGGCTCGCATGGCAACGCTCCGACACGTTCTCGCACGGCTCAACCGTGGCGGTCGCACGTTGTCAACTGTCCGCCCCGTTGCGCCTTTCCGGGAGGGAAAAAGCGCCCCCATCGTAGGCAAAGTCGGGACGCGAAGTCAATTTTCGTACAGAAGAGGCTCTAGGAGCGAACTACTGCGTTGGCGCATAGTAGCCGCGCCGCGCCCGGACGGTGACGCCGGGCCGTTTCACCCGCACCTCAATCCGGCGAAATTTACCGTCGCGCGCCTCGTTCGAAGAGTAGTAGCTCAACATGTACTGCGCCCGCAGCTCGCTTTCCAGTTGGGCAAAACCAACCGCCAACTCCGGTAGGCTCGTCACCATGAAGACGCGCCCGCCAGTCTGACGACACAGCAGCTCAAAGTCATTGTCCGGCGGCGGCAGGAAATCGTCATACTCTGTCCGGATCACTGGACAGATCCCAAACACCACGGCGTCCGTCCGGTTGACTTCCTCAACGGCGCGCTCGCGTGTGACGCGGCTGACAGTGTTTTGTCCGTCGGAGACCACAACGATGATGCGCCGCCCCGGTTCGCGCTCCAGTCGCCGGGCGGCGATGAAGATGGCGTCATAAAGCGCCGTTGCACCGCGCGCGTCCAGTCCGCGCAACGCCGACTCCAGCGCCGCCACACTCCCCGTCAAATCCTGCCGGAGGTACACGTCGTGATTGAAGGCGTACAGGGCGGCGCGATCCTCCGGCCGCAGTACTCGCCGAAAAAAATCGAGCGCCGCATCCTGTTCAAACTTCAAACGATTCCGTACGCTGGCGCTAATGTCCAACAGCATCGCCAATCGCAGCGGTTGATCGTCTTGGCGGCTGACGCGACTGATGGTCTGAAGTTGTCCGTCTTCATAGATTTCAAAGTCATCGTCGCCAAGATCGCCCACCGGCGCCCCTGTCACATCTTGGACGGCGGTCAGCACCGTTACGTAGTCCGCGCGGACGACGACATCAGCCGTCGAGTCGCTGTTCCGCCCGCGTACGGCATCGTCCGGCAGCGGTACCACCTGCGCCGTCGCCGCCGCGCCGCACGCTCCCAGCAACCACAGCACGGCTGTCAGCCGGAACAGCAACCGCTGAAACCGTCGCAAGACCTTCATGTTTGTTCGACTCATGCCGCCTCGCCGGTCGCCGCCGCGCTGCCTTCCATCGCTCGCAGCCAATGCTCAAAGGCCGCCAATGCCAACTCAATTTGGCGCGCGCGCCGTTCCGGTTTCCGTTTGAGCTTCCGCGCTTCCGGTTCAGGAAGCGGCGGTAGTAAGGCAAACGTGATGTTGACCGGCTGGTAATCGTTGTTTTCGCAGTGGGCGACGTAGTTGATAAGACTGCCAATGGCCGATGCGCGTGGAATCGGGATCAGGGGACGCCCCTTGACCAGCGCCGCCGCCCAGCGCCCGACCGCCAACCCTGTCGCCAGCGACTCAACATAACCTTCAACACCGGAAATCTGTCCCGCGAAAAACAGGCGCGGCTCATGTTTGACTTGTAATGTCGGCGTCAGCAGCTTTGGGCCGTTGACGTAGGTGTTGCGGTGTACCTGCCCGAACTTCAGAAATTCCGCCTGCTCCAGCCCTGGAATCATCCGCAACAGTTTTTTTTGCGCGCTCCATTTGAGGGAATTCTGAAAACCAACCAGACTGTAGCTGTCGGCCATGAGATTCTCCTGCCGCAGTTGAACCACGGCGTATGGTTCTTCCCCGGTTCGCGGATCGCGTAAACCGACCGGTTTCATAGGGCCAAAGCGCAGGGTGTCGCGTCCGCGTCGAACGGCGACATCAATCGGCAGGCAGGCCTCGAAGTACTTGGCTTTGTCGGCTTCAAAGTCCTTCGGCGTGACGCATTCGGCCGCCAACAGCGCATCCACAAACGCTTCATACTGGGCTTTGGTCAATGGACAGTTCAGATAATCGTCGCCGCCCTTACCATACCGCGCCGCTCGAAACACCACGTCGTAGTTGATGGTGTCGGCGTCCACCACCGGCGCGATAGCGTCGTAAAAGTACAACTGCTCCGCACCGGCCAGCTTTTGAATCTCCGCCGCTAGCGCGTCGGATGTGAGCGGCCCAGTGGCAATGACAACGACGCCTTCGCGGGGGATGGTTGTGACTTCTTCACGGACAACAGTAATGCGCGGGTGCGCCGTAATGCGCTCCGTTACCTCGGCGGCGAATCGCTCACGGTCTATCGCCAGCGCCGCTCCAGCCGGGACGCGCGTCTTTTCGGCGACAGCGATGAGCAGGGATCGTGCGCGGCGGAGTTCCTCTTTGAGCAAGTGCGGCGCAGTATTGACTTCGTCCGACTTGAACGAGTTGCTACAGACGATTTCCGCCAACCGGTCGGTTGTGTGGGCGGGTGTCTGGCGGACAGGGCGCATTTCGTACAGCCGGACGGGAACACCCTGCTCGGCGCACTGCCACGCCGCTTCACAGCCTGCCAGTCCACCGCCAATGATGGTCACTACGTCGGTCAAGGGCAAACCTCCGTGGTCGGGCAGGTTTCGACTTTGCGTTTCACTGAGCAAAAACGCCGCCGACGGGGGCGGCGCTTACCTTAGTCTTGGAAGCTAAGCCAATCTATCCTGACAGACAAGGTATGAAAACGGCACAGGACCCTACGCTCACGACCGGCGGTGCTTTTCAAACCAAGCCATTAGGTAAAGCTGCTGGGCCAGCTGGTGGGACGGACGCCGGAAGCTGTGAAACTCTTCCGGGACGCGCACGAGCAGGGTTGGCTTCCCCAGCATTTTGAGCGCCCGGTAGTACTCTTCCGTCTGTCCGATAGGCGTACGGAGGTCGGCTTCGCCGGTCAGCAACATCGTCGGCGTCGTGACGTTGGCGACATAACTGAGCGGTGACCGAACGGCGAATTCCTGCGGGTCCTCCCACGGATACTTCTGAAACTGGTCATACCACGTCACAGGGCCATCTGTCGTCCCGACGAAGGAATGCCAGTTGACGACCGGCCGCATCGAGACAGCCGCCGCAAACCGGTCCGTATGACCGACAATCCACGCCGTCAGGACACCGCCGCCTGAACCGCCGCATACGAAGAGGTTTTTCTCGTCAATGAAGCCGGTTTTGAGCGCCGCGTCCACACCGGCCATGAGGTCGTCGTAGTCCTTGCCCGGATAGGCGTACTGAATGCCGTTGACGAACGCCTGCCCATAGCCGGTCGAGCCGCGCGGGTTGGTGTAGAGCACGGCGTAGCCCTCGGCGGCGAAGTTTTGAAACGCCCAGTTGAAACCAACCGAATACATTGACCACGGCCCGCCGTGAATCCACAGCACCATGGGGTACTTCTTCGTCGGGTCGAAGTCGGCCGGTTTGATGAGCCACCCCTGAAGATTGAGGCCATCCGGCGCTGTGAAGTTGAGTTCTTGCGCCGCGCCGAGCGTCAGGCCTTCGAGTACGTCGGCATTGACGTCCACCAGCATGCGCATCTCGGTAGGACGGGCGACGTTGAAGGTGACGAGCGTCCCCGGCTCGGTAAAGGTTGAGCGGACAGCCGCCGCCTGTCCGTTGGCGGCGAGCGACACGCCGCTCAGCACATGGACGCCTTCGGTGACGCACCGCGCCTTGCCGCCGACCGGCGCAAAGTAAAGCTGCGCCGTACCTCGTTCCTCGACTGTGAAATAGACGCCGCCGCCGTCGCGCGCCCAGACAACGTTCGTCGGCGAACTCGGTAAATCGCCCGCCCAGAGCCGCGCGTCACTGCCGTCGGCGTTCATCACATAGAGGCTTGAGAGATGAAACGTGAGTTTTTGGTAGTCGTAGCCGACGTAGGCGATGCGTTTGCCGTCCGGCGACGCCTTCGGCTGCGCGTCGCGTCCACGGCGGTCGGTCAGCGGGCGAATCGTTTGGGTCGCCAACTCAATGACGTAAATCTCGCTGTCCCCCCGCGCGAACTCCCAGTCGTCGCGCCGAATGGACGACACATACAGGCGCTTGCCGTCGGACGACCATTCCGGGTCATCATAGCTGTATTTGCCGTCGGTGATTTGGCGGGGGGTCCCACCGAGGCGGGCGTCCAGCGTAAACACTTGGCGTTTGGCTTTGGGAATCTGGCCTTGACCGTCCACGGCCCACGTCAGGCGGTCAATGACGACGGCCGGCTTAGCCCATTGCGCGCCTTTGGGCGCTTCCGGCAACTTGATGGGCAGGGGCGAATCAGTGTCAGGAACAAGCATCGAAAAGGCCAGTCGCGTTCCATCCGGCGACCAACACAAGTCAGCCGGCTCGCGTTCCAGATGGGTCAGTTGCACGATGTCGCCAGTGTCAGGCGTCAGGACGTGAATTTGCGCTGTCCCGTCGCGCTCGGCGATGAAGGCGATGCGTTTCCCGTCGGGTGACCAGACGGGCTGGCGCGCGCTGTAGGTCTGTCCGGTCAACTCGCGGACGCGGCTGCCGTCGCTTTCCACCATCCAGAGCGTTGAGCGGTAGCGGTCAGTCATTTTGTCGGTAAAGGTGCGGGTGAACACAATCCGCCGACCGTCAGGCGAGATTGCCGGATTCGTCACCGATTCCATTTCCATGAAAGTCGTCTTATCGAGCCGGCGGGGCGCCGGCGGCGTCTGGGCAAGCGTTGAAACCGATGTGCTGATGATCAGCACGCCGATGAACAATTTTGCAAGGTGGGACATGGTGTGTCGGCTGTCGTGTAGTTGGGGATGCTTAGCCTACGCAGGCGTAAGCAGACGGGCGATATTCACCGTCTGCCCCTCCGCCCGAAGGTTTGTCTGGGCATCATGCGTCGGAACGTTGGTTTCCAGCAAACCCAGCCATCCGTGTGTGGTTCGACCTGATTTTTCCAAGGTCTGGTCGAGGGATTGTCAACGAAGGATTTGAGTGCGGCGGTGTTCCGCCGCACTCAAAAACCCGTTCGCGTTCACCTCGGGGCGGCGCTCCACTGACGCGGAAACTGCTCTAGAAGAACAGCTTGAGCGCAAACTGGATTTGGCGCGGATCGCGCGCCCGCGTCACCCGCCCGAAGTTTTCGCCCTCGGTGATGTTCCCGCGCGGGTTCAGGAATTGGGTTTGGTTGAAGAGGTTGAAAAACTCGCTGCGAAACTCAATCCGCATCCGCTCAGTAAGCGGAATGTTCTTCCGCACCACAAAGTCGTAGTTGTGAATGCCCGGCCCGCAGCAAATCGTACGCGGCGCGTTGCCGATCGTCCCCAACGCCTGCGGCGCAAAAGCCGCCGGGTCAAAGAAGTACAGGTTGTTGCGTCGCGGGTCGAACGTCCGAAACCGTCCCACAAGGTCGGGCTGACCGGGAAGCTCGAAGTCAAAGCTGTTCATCAACTCCAAGTCGTCCGACGACGTGATGCGAATCGGAAACCCGGTCTGATAGACGGCGATGCCGCTCACGGCCCAGTTGTTGAGCATGCCGCCCAGCCACCGGCGGTTGGTGACGTTCGGCAGCCGGTAGTCAAAGGTCACGACCAGCCGATGCCGCGCGTCAAACAACGACAGCGACCGGCTCAAACGCGGGTTGATGGGGTTGACGATGTTTTCAAAGCTCGAAGCGTTGTCAATAGATTTGCTCCACGTATAAGCGGCCTGTACTTGGATGCCCTTTTCCTCAAACCGCTTTTCAACCAGCACCTGAAGCGAATGGTAGTTGGAGTTGCCGGCTGTTTGCCGTTCAAAAAGGCTCGCAAAAACCGGCACGCCGTCCGGCGGACAGCCCTCGCCCGTCAGTGGGTTGCAGAAGGGCGACGAAAACGGACGCAGGCCGACCAGCGTAATGGCCGGGTTGTTCGGGCCGGTCACAGTGCGCTGCGGGCCGTACGGCAGGTGCAGCGTCACACCGGCCGGAATCGCGCCGGCCGGGACGAAGTAGGCGTTGTCGGCCCCGAACGGCCCGCACGTACCGGGTCCCAGAATCCGGTTCAAATCAAGGCAGGTCTGCGGATTACCAAAGTTGATGTCGCGGGTGAGCAGCAGCCGATGCCCCTGCGTCCCTACATAGCCGATCTGGAACAACAAATCCTTCTGGAGCTTCCGCTGAAGCGTCAGGCTGTACTGCACCGAATACTGTGGGCGCAGCACCGGCGGCAGTTGCCCATACAGAAGAATGGGACGAAACACGGAATAATCCACCGGGTCGCCGCGTCGCGGATTCAGAATCCCATTCGACGGATTCGGCACAATCGTACCGTCCTGCCGCAAAAACGGCGTGCTGAGAAAAGTATTCGTGATGTTAGAGCTAACGCCGAAGGGGGGTTGCGGCACGAGTTGGGCCAGAATCAGCCCTTCAATCGGGCCGTTGTAGAACATGCCCCATCCGGCGCGCAGGCTGCTGTTGCCAGGGCCGCCGGTCAGCTTCGCCAACCAGCCGTTTTGCCATGACGGACTCCACGCCAAGCCCAAGCGCGGCGCAAACGCCCGGTAGTAGGTTCTAAACAAGCCGTCCGGCACGCCTTCATCCCCTGGGATTCCCAGTCCTAGCGGAAAGACGGCGCGAGCCGGCCCTGTCGGGCTGCAATCCTGTGAGCCGAACACGCCGACCAGCGGGTTGCTTGGGTCAAGTCGGCAGGGGAACTGTGTACTCGCCAGTCCGGCGCGAAATGACTGCACGCGGCGGAAACGGTCGGCCGGCGGTGTGTTGAGTTCCCACCGCAGACCGTAGTTGAGCGTGACGCTCGGCGTGATTTTCCAACTGTCCTGAGCGAACAGATACACGGCGTTGCTGTAGAAGTGCGACGTTTGCGCGCCGGTCTGATAGTAGGAGTCCACCAGTCCCAAGAGGTAGTTCGGTATCAGATTCGTAAAGCCAACGCTGTTCGGCCCGCCGCCGAAAATGCTGAACTGCCCGTTGAGCGCGCCGAAGTTGGTCATCAAGTAACGCTGTTGGCGCAGGTCTGCGCCGAACTTGAGCGTGTGGTTGCCCAGAATGCGCGTGAAGTTGTTCGTGATCTGGTAGGTGTTGACAACCTGCGGAATTTCGCCCTGGTAGTTGTTGCCGATTGAAAAGCCCCCTTCCAGACCAATCCATGGCACGCCCTCATGCGGCGTTCCAACGCCGACGACGATACCAAGTCGCGGGTTGTTCGGATCGGAAAAACAAAGCTCCGGCGGCACGTCCCGACAGGATCGGTTGACGAGGTTGGAGCGTTCCGGGCTGTTGAAGCGAAAGAGATTCTGACGGAAATATACGGCGCGCAACTCATTGACAGCCGTTGCGCCTGTCCACGTATGCGAGAGGTTGATTTGTGCGATACGCGCGTTGTTGACGTTGCCGAAACCGGGCAGGTTGGCCCCGGAGTCCGCTACCCGCGCAAATGGCTCTAAGCTAAAGCTGTCCGAGTAAAAAACAAAGGCGCTAAGTTGTTGCCGGTCTGTCAGACGGTGATCAAGGCGCAAGGTTCCTTGGTCGCCCCGGCGACGCGCCACCGGGTTGGCTTGAAAGAAACTTTCGCCCAGATTCGGGAGTGGAACGAATTGACGCAGCAGATCGTGCGCCGTCCGGTCAAAACAGGGTATCGGAATTCGGTTGCCCGGAAAGATGTCGGCGTAGGCTGTGCCGGCTGTAATCGGCGCGCCTCCGGCGGCCGCCACCGCCGCCGCGCAGCCTGGACGCGCGTTCAGTACCGCCGCCACGGCTGCATCCGCAATAAAGCCGGTGAACATCGGCCCGGCGCTAAAATCGCCCAGCCGTTCAGCAGGTGTCGGAACCGGAACCACATCCGACGGGATGCCCTGCCGGATGCGCCGTCCCTCATACGAGGTGAAAAAGTACGTCCGCCCGCGCCATATAGGGCCGCCGAACGTACCGCCGAAAATATGCTGGTTGTAGGCGGGCTTTTCAAGGTTGAAAAAGTTCCGTGCATTGAGTACCCGATTTCGGAAAAACTCAAAGAGATTGCCACGGAATTGGTCGCTGCCGGACTTGGTGACAACGTTGATCACTGAGCCGGAATTACGCCCGTATTCGGCGTCAAAGCCGTTTGTGATGACGCGAAATTCTTCGATGGCGTCGGGAGAAGGCTGAATAGCGGGCAAATTGACATAAAGATCATTGGCTTCACCGCCGTTGACATTGAAATTGTTTGACCTGCCGCGTCCGCCGTTGACGGAGACGACGCCCGGTTGATCGCTGCCCGTAAACAGGTCTGAGCCAAGTTGTGACTGGACGCCCGGCTGAAGCTGCAGAAACTGGTATGTATCGCGCGTGTTTAGCGGCAAGTTAACCACGGCGCGGCTGTTGACTGAAGCGCCGATTTGCGTGTTTTCTGTTTCAACCGATGGCGTACCGCTCGCTTCAACTTTGACGACTTCACCGGCCTCGCCGATTTCCAGTTTGACGTCTACATTGCTGACGCGCCCTAAGCTCACCTCGATGTTGGTTTGTTCATACCGTTTGAAGCCATCGGCCGTGACCGTTAATCGGTAGGACCCGACCGGCAGCGATGGAAACTCAAAGACGCCGTTTTCATCGGAAACACCGGTTCGGGTGATCTGGGTTCCCTGAAGCGTAAGCGTAATGCTGGCTCCAGCGACCACGGCATTGCTTGGATCTCTGACAATGCCGCTAATGACGCCGGTCGTCTGCGCCACAGCGCAGAGCGAGAACCAACCGATAACGCCGACAGCCAAGCCGAAGCGAACGAACAGGCTCTTCATGGCTTCTTCCTCCCAAATCGAAATGAGGAAAGCTCCGTCAGTCCGGCCCTATTACGCCTGCGCTTTGGGAGCGAGGATTCACTTCAAATGAGAATGACTCCGGTATGACCGTTTGCTCCGCAAGCGCCGGTTTGCGCGTCTTGTGCATGACGCTTTTTCAAAGCTTTGCAGGCTGTTCTCCATCGCCTCCGTAGAGCGAGACGACTTCGGTGAACAACCTGCAAAAACAAAGGTGTGATTATGAAAAAGGAGGGTGGGAGGGGGCTATTATACGTTGGTATAGGTTTGTTTTCGCACCATTGCGCCGTTACTGTGACGGTGCGTTGGGAAGCCCTAATCGTTCGGCCGCCCGAACCAGCTCCGGCAGGGATGAAACCTGCATTTTGCGCATAACCTGTCCGCGATGCACCTTGACAGTGATTTCGCTGGTTCCAAGCTTGGCGGCGATTTGCTTGTTGAGCAGTCCGGCGACAACCAACGCCATGACCTCGCGTTCGCGGTTTGTCAACAAGGCGTAGCGTTGGCGCAGCGCCGCGAGTTCAGCGGCTTGGGCGCGGTGTGCAGCACTTCGTGCAATGGCGTGTTCAACGGCGGCTAACAAATCGTCGTCTCGGAACGGTTTGGTTAGGAATTCCACGGCGCCGGCTTTCATCGCACGGACGGACATTGGAATATCCCCATGTCCGGTGATGAAAATGATTGGCAGGTCACACCCAGTGGCGTTCATTCGGGCCTGCAAATCAAGGCCGTTCAGGCCCGGCAACCGTACGTCGAGCACCAAGCAACCGGGCGCGTCGGCGCGCGCCGCCGCCAGAAACGCCTCCGCTGAAGCAAAGAGTGTCGCTTGGAGTCCGGCAGCGCGCAGCAAGTTCCCTAACGACTGACGTACGGAGGCGTCGTCCTCGACGACATAGACCATCGCTGTCGGTTGTGACTCAACGGATTGCTGCGCCATCACGGACGGCCGGGTTGCGTCGGCAACGTAAACTGAAATCGTGCGCCGGGACCAGCGTTGGCGGCGGCCCACAGCCGCCCGCCATGGTTTTCAACAATGGAGCGACTAATGGCAAGGCCCATCCCCATCCCGCCGGGTTTGGTCGTGTAGAAGGCGTCGAAAAGCGCCCTGACATTGACGCCTTCCAGGCCAACGCCGTTATCCTGCACTGTCACCAACACTTGATCGGTGTCGTATGGTTGTATGTGAAGTTGAATTTCGCGCGGTCGCTCTGTCACTGGACGCACGGCGTCCAGCGCATTTGTCAACAGGTTGAGCAAGACTTGCTGACATTGGATGCGATCGCCAAAAACGGGCGGAAGATTGGGCGCAAAGTGCGTTTGAAGCGCAACGCCCTGTTCGGTAAGTTCGTCCTTCACGAGCCGAATCACCTCAATCACTGCCTGCTGAATATCAAACTGCATTTGCATCGGCTCTGTGCACTGAAACATGGCGCGGATGCGAGTGATGATGTTCGCCGCCCGGTGGCTGTCTTGAATGATAGATTCAACGGTTGCGCGCACTTCGTCGAGGTTGGGCGGCTGGGCCGTCAGCCAGCGTCGGCAGGCGGCGGCGTTGGTCACGATAGCGGAGAGCGGCTGATTGATTTCGTGTGCAATGGAGGCAGCTAGTTCGCCTAGCAGGGTCCGGCGGGCGACTTGGGTCAGCTCGTCTTGCAGCCGCGACAGGGCTTCTTCCGCCTGCCGCCAGTCTTCAACATCCGTACCCAAGCCGTACCACTTGACGACCGTGCCTGACGGCTCGCAGGCGGGCACGAGATGCAGCCGCAACCGACGGTACACGCCGTCCGCCCGCCGGACGCGAACCTCGGTTTCAAGCGGGCGGGCCGTTTGGCGGGCTTGCCGCCACTGTTCCGTCAATGCGGCGGCTTCCGCCGGGTGAACGGGGAGGCGCTGTTGTAAATCCATCGCCGCCGTCGGCGTCGCTCCAAGAAAATCACGCCACCGTTGATTGAGGAACTCCACCGAGCCGTCCGGCGCTTCGCTCCACACCAATCCCGGAATGGTGTCCATCACCAACCGCAGTTGATCCTTGAGGGTTTGAATTTCGCGAAAAGACCGGCGATTGTTGGTCGCCAGCCGGTTGACGACGAACGCCGTCGTGAGAAACGCCACGGGAGCGGCGACATCCAGGGGTTGATTCATCGCTGGACGAAACAGAGGCGCAGTGAAGAACGAGTCAAGGCACAGGTAAGCAAGCACTGCTACGAAAGCCGACGGCGCACGGCCGGCCTTCAGCGCCGTTGGGACAATCACCGTCAGGTAGAGCAGCGCAGCGGTTGTTGAATGCACCTGCCAGTAAAAGCAAAGACCGGTCAGCGCCACCACGCCAATGGTTCCCCAAGCGTATGGCGCAACAAGTCGCCAGATGTTCAAGAGCCCTCGGCGGATTTCCGACATCGTGACTCTCATCCTTGACCTTAGGGACTGAAGTTCCTGACGAAAAATCCCATTCTTGCTGGGACAAAAACCAGCTTAGCGTCATCTAAACCCGCCTGTAACTTCGGTTGCGTATGAGACGTGGGCTGTTTCTCCTTCGTCAGGTGCCGCGTCCAAGAGGCTGGGTGTATTGCCCACTTCGCCTACGCTTGGCTGGAAAGTGTCCGTCATCGTCGTTAGACTGGCAAAAACTGAACCATGACCAACACGGTATTGACATGTGGTTTGGCGCAAGCCGGCAGTGGAAGACCTTCCGCCTGACGCTTTTTTGGGTGCAGGTGCTTTTACTGTTGACCGGAAGGAACACAACCGCCGCCCCGGTAGTGGTGAGCGACGCCTTAGCGTCGCAACCACTGACGCCGCTGCTGGAGCAGTTTGAAGACCGCTCCCGTCAGGTCACCATTGAGGACGTGACGCGCGGGACGCTCAACTTTGTCCCAACCAACGCCGACACGCTCAACTTAGGCTACACGTCTTCAGCCTACTGGTTTCGGCTGCGTTTGCGGAACGACACGGCGCAGACCATGGAACGTCTGCTTGAAGTCGAACAGCCCTACTTGAGCCGCGTAGAAGCCTACCTGCCCGGCAGCAACGCGCCGGCGGGAGCTTTCATACGCTTTGAAGCCGGCGACGCCCTGCCCTTCAACGTGCGCGTCATCCCGCACCGACTGCCGGTGTTTCCGGTCGCCGTCCCGCCGCACACGGAGCAACTTGTCTATCTGCGAGTGGAAACCAGAGGCTCACTGACCTTCTCGGCGACGCTGTGGAAGCCGCTTGACCATGCCCGCAAGGATCGTATCCATAGCTTCTTTCTCGGTGTTTACTACGGGCTGCTCCTCATTTTGGTCATCTACAACGCCGTTTTTTTCCTAGGCATTCAGGATCGGGCGAACATTTATTTCTCCGCTTACCTGCTGAGCTTAGGGCTGTTTCAAGCCTGTGTGGACGGTTTTGCGACGCAGCTTCAGAATTGGCTGCTTGGCGGCTTCGTGGTGGAAGGCTTTGTACCGCGTTTGGCATTGGCCAACCTCGTGTCGGCCACGGCGGCGCTGCTGACGCGAAAGTACCTGCTGCTGGAGGTTCACAGCCCCCTGGTCAACCGCGCTCTTGGGGCGTTGGCTGCTGTCTTTTTTACTTTGGCGGTTCTATCCGTCGTAACGCCAACCCGGTTTGTCGCTCAAATTGCCAACTCGTCCATGCTGCTGGGCGGTATTTTCGGGCTGCTGTCGGCCTTCGTACCCTTGCGGCAAGGTTATCGGCCGGCGCTGTATTTCCTCGTGGCGTGGTCGGTGGTTGTTTTGGCGGTTGTCCTCAACACGCTGCGTACCGCCGGCCTGATACCGCAGGCCATCGCATGGCACTCCGTGCTGCACTTCGGGACGGCGGCGCAGGGGTTGCTCATATCGGTCGGCTTGCTGGCGCGGCTGATGATGCTGCAGCAGGAAAAAGAGGCCGCCCGCGCCGAAGCCGACCTCCGGGCGGCCGAAGTGGCCATCTCCGTCAATTTCAACGAACAGCTCAAAAAAGCTAATCAGGAACTGAGCGAGGCCCTAGCGGCGCGCGAAGAGGCGCGGCGGGAAGCCGAACAGCGGCGCGCAGAGGCGGAGGCCGCCAATGGGCGGCTGATGGAGCTGGATCGGCTCAAGTCGGAATTTACGGCGATGCTCGTTCACGATCTGCGGTCGCCGTTGGCGGCCGTCAATGGCACGCTGGAACTGATAGAAGAAACACTATCCGATCCTGACCTTTTGGAACTTGTGCGCGCCTCTCAGTCAAACGTTCGTCGGACGCTTGACCTCATCACCGACCTGTTGGAGTTGTCTCGGAGTGAATCCCAGTCGTTGACGCTCGACCTCAAGCTGCTCGATCTTGTCCCAATACTGCGGCAGTGTGTGGAAAATACACGGCTGGGCGCAGCAAACGCGCTCGACTTCGTGGCCGACCTGCCGCCAACGTTGCCGGCGGTCGCCGGCGACGCGCGCAAGCTGGAACGAGTGTTTATGAACTTGCTGACCAACGCGGCCAAGTTTACACCGTCGGGTGGGACCATCACCGTCTCAGCCCGTGAGGTCGCCGGCGAGGGTGTTGAGGCTGGGTTGTCATTTGTTGAGATCAGCGTCACGGATACGGGCGTCGGCATTCCGGCGGCGGAGCTGCCGTTTCTGTTCGACCCATATCGCCAAGGCGGTCAGGGCAAGAAGAAAGTCGGGTTTGGATTAGGGTTGGCCATCGCCAAGCGCATTGTCGCCGCTCACGACGGCAACATCACGGTCAAGAGTCAAGTCGGTGTGGGCAGTACGTTCACCATCACGCTACCTTGCTGGGCCAGCCGAGTCGGTCAAACTTCATTGGATACACCGTCGCCGAGTACAACCGGTGACAGCGGGGAGACCGCTCTGACCTCCAGCGACGGCGCGCGCGCCGCAAAAAGATAAGCGCACTTATCGCCGTCTGCCGACATTTACTCGGAAGCGGTGGTTTGCGTCGCCAGCCAAGCGCGGGCGGACTCCAGATTGTCAAACCCGATGGTTTCTACCGCCAGCGCCTCCGCCTGCTCCCGTGACAACTGCTCCACTTGTGCTGCAACATCGGACGGCAGCAGTCCAAACCGCCGCTCAAGCAGCGCCCGCGCTAGCCGCACCGCTTCCAAACGACTGCCCTGCTCAACGCCCTGCGCTATACCGCGCTCAAGCCCCTGCGCCATACCGCGCTCCAATATCTCCTGATAAATCACCGACTCCCGCATCGTCTCCTCCCGAAATAACCCACTCTCCTCCCGAAATAACCCACGAATCAATCCACGCTCAAACCGCAGCCCAGCCAACACCTGCACACACGCCGATAGATTAGCCCGCTTCGCCGCATCCGTCACCCCAGCCACCCGCGCCGCCGTCGCCCGCAACAACCCCTCCCCACTCTCCCACTTCCCCAACACCGCCAACGGCAACAACGCCTCGTCCGCCAACAACTCCCCAGCCTCCACCTCCCACAACCGCACCACCGTAAACCGATGCCGTGTCCCACCCACCTCAAACACCTCCTCCAACCCCTGCCCCGCCGCATTCTCCCGCAACAACACCACCACCTGCGTCACCGGCAACCGATGCAACCGGTACAACCGTACCCAGTAGTCCAACATCCGCAACGGCAACGGCGGCTCAGACGTTGGGTCAACGTGAAACTCCACGTGCAACAGCCGGTCGGTCGCCCGCAACAGCGTCACAAAATCCGCCCGAATCGGCTCCACCGGCAGTTCGGTTTTGAGGACTTGCACGGCGTCGGGCGTCGCCGCCGCTCCGGTCAGTTCGGGACAGCGCCTCGCCAACCAGCGCACCATCGCCGCCGGGTAGGTCTCCGCCAAGTACTTGCACAGGTTGTCGTACGCCATTTACCTCTACGGCTTGGCACTCACCCTTGGGGAACACGCCCTTCAGAGCAAAATGTGACGAACAAGAGGGGAGGAGAGGAACACCTCAAGCAGCTACATCTTTGTGGTCGGCGTCCCAACCTCCACCAACTCAAGCTGAATCTCAGCAGCGCCCAGACCAGCAGCCTTGACGACGACCTTAACCGGCAGGCGACTTTCCTTGGCAATCCAAACCGTAGTCTGCACGCCGGCCTCGTCGGTGAGTTTGACGCGGTGGCAAACGAACCTTCCTAAAGGAACGCCGACCTCTTCTTCACCTGTCGCTTCGAGCTGCACCAGCGCCGGACGACCATTCCGTACGTCGAAGCTGCGCAGGGTCACCGCGTACCCGACAGCCAGCGGAAGGCGTCCGACGACAAGATAGCGCCCGGCTCCGTCGGCCAGCAACTCACCGCCCAAATCAGCGGCTATGGAGCGCGGCGTCCCGTTGAATGTCAGCGTCCCGTCGGCTTTGCCGTCCCGAAAGGTGATATCCACCACCGTCGGCCCTTGCGTCGCTTGCCGCCTCCGCACAAACAGCGAAGACTTTTCCAGTTGTGTTGTTTCAATCACTTTGCCCGTCGGCAGGCTGGTTTCCTCACGCACTTCCCACAGACCATCGGCTTCCGTCACAATGGTTTCAACGGTTGTCGGCAGATGCTGCCCCGGTACGTCAATGAAGCCGCGATACCGAAATCGTCCGGCTTGCAGGTCGCCTTCCGGCTTGACGACGCCGACCGAAGCCGGACGCGCGCGCTCCGGGCGCATGACCGTCTTCACATCCACGGTGATTTCCTTCAGCCGCGCGGCGACATCCTCCGGCATATCGGCTTGAAAGCGTCCCTTGAGATGCGCCGCCAGGAAGCGCTCCGCCGCCGCGTAAAACGCCATGCTGTTGACCGGACGGGCAAAGCCGTGACCTTCGTCCGGCGCGCAGAGATACTCAACCGGGAATCCCCGGTCGCGCAGCGCCACCACAATCTGGTCGGCTTCAGATTTCTTTACGCGCGGGTCGTTTGCCCCCTGCACAATCATCAGCGGCGTCTCGATCCGGTCGGCGGCGTTGAGTGGGGACTGGCGCTCCATGCGGGCGCGGTCTTCAGGTTTACTTGGATCACCGATGCGCGTATGAAACACGCGGCGGACGGCTTCCCAGTAAGGCGGGATTGTTTCAAGCAACGTAATCAAGTTCGACGGCGCGACCAGCGCCACGGCGGCCGCGTAGAGCTTCGGCGTAAAGGCCACCCCAGCCAGCGCTGCATAGCCGCCGTAACTGCCGCCCATGATGCCGACGCGCTGCGGATCAGCGACACCCTCGGCGACAAGATGTTTGACGCCCCACGTTAGGTCATCCTGCATCAAATCGCCCCATTGCCCGTTGCCGGCGTTGAGAAACTTCTTGCCGTAGCCGGTTGAAGCGCGGAAGTTGGGTTGCAGTACGGCGTATCCCCGGTTGGCCAAAAACTGCGCCTCCCGGTTGTAGCCCCACACATCCCGCGCCCATGGGCCGCCGTGCGGCAGCACCACCAACGGCAGGTTTCTCGCCGATACGCCCTTGGGCAACGTCAGATACGCCGGAATTTCCAGCCCGTCCGACGACGAATAGCGAATCGCCTTCATCGGCGCGAGATGTCGCCGGTCAAGCTTTTCGTACAGCCGGTACTGAAGCGTCAGCCGCTTCGTCCGACGATCAAACAGATAGGTTTCGCCCGGCTCAGTGTCGCTCGTTGCGGTCACCAACCACAGTCGCTCGTCGCGCGTCCCGGAGCTAAAAACGACATTCTTACCCGGCAGGCGCTTCTGAAGCCAGCGGTAGTCGTGCTCATAGGTCTTGTCGCGCCAGTAAACGCGCGGCCGCTCGTCCACATAGACTGTAGCGACCAAATCGTTCGTGGCATCCGAAAACATGGCGCGGCCAAAATCCACACGGCCTAGCGGGTCGCTCTCGACAAGTTCCTCCTTGCCGCTTACGGGATCAAACAGCGTCAGGCGCGTCAAATCAACGTCTTTGCCGCGATTCGTCGTCATATAGACGCGCCGGCCGTCCGGGTGCATCCGCAGCAGGGTTACCAACTCAAACACGCTGCACGAATAAACCTTCACCATGCGGTCGGCGTCCACACGCAGCACCTCGGTGTCGCCGTTGGGCGCAATACGCAACGCCAGACGCAGCGTCCCGGCTTCGTCAAAGAACCAGCTTGAGATTTGCTCCTTGTTTTGCCGAATGAGCGTCCGCTCGCCGGTCGTCAGGTTGAGCTGATAAACATCGTGCCAAGCCGGATCGCGGTCGTTGAGACCAATGCACACGACTTCCGGCTTGTCTTTCGGCACGGCGTAAATTTGCACCCGCGCGCCCTTGACGCCGGTGAGATCGCGCGCCGCCGGAACATCCCGCCCATTGTCCGGCGCAGCCGTCGGATTCACGGCGTAGAGGTTGAAGTTCTCGTCGCCGCCCCGGTCCTGCACGTACAGAATAAACCGCCCATCGCGCGTCCAGAAGAAGTTGCGAATGGGGCGCGTCGTAGAGTCGGTCAACGGACGGGCGCGCGCAAACGGCTCTTCCGTACGTTTGACCCAGATGTTGAGCGTTTCCTTGTAAGGCTTCAGGAACGCGACAAACTTGCCGTCCGGCGACAATTGCGCGGCGGCGATTTCGGGGTTGCCGAAAATGAGCCGGCGGTCTATGAGTGGCGGCGGCTGCGCCTGAGCCGCCAAACCAACAACCCACCAGACAATAACGCCTGCCATCAGACGGATCAGGGTGAAGTTTGGTAAACGCATCTTTGCAGCCTCCTGCGTTGGACGCGCGGCCGGGTGAAGTGTTCGCTCCCAAGGTGTAGCATCGCCCTACGCCGTGAAGGAAGCACGTCGCACTACGTCCGGTTGGCGGCGGCGTCTCAAACCAAGAGCCGCTGAAACCTCACACAACCGACAGGCGCATTGGTAAAACAGTGTACGCCGCGCCTGCGTTAGAGTCAGCGAAATGTTTCGACACGCCTGCACAAGGATGACGAGTCATGAATCGCCGCCAAGCTGCGCTTGATTACCACGCACAAGGACGCCGTGGAAAAATCGAGGTCGTACCAACCAAGCCCTGTTTGACGCAGCGCGATTTGTCGCTGGCTTACTCGCCGGGCGTCGCCGAACCCTGTCTGGAAATCGCCCGCGACCCGGCGGCGGCCTACACCTACACGGCGAAGGGCAATCTGGTGGCCGTGGTCTCCAACGGTACGGCGGTGCTCGGTCTAGGGAACATCGGCGCACTGGCCGGGAAACCCGTCATGGAAGGCAAGGGCGTCCTCTTCAAACGCTTCGCCGACATTGACGTGTTCGATTTGGAGTTGGCGACCGAAGACCCCGACGAACTCATCCGTACGCTCAAAATCCTTGAGCCGACCTTCGGCGGCATCAACCTTGAAGACATCAAAGCGCCGGAGTGTTTTTACATCGAACGCCGCTTGCGCGAGGAACTCGACATTCCGGTGTTCCACGACGACCAGCACGGTACGGCCATCATCTCCAGCGCCGCCCTCATCAACGCGCTGGAGCTTGTGGGAAAGTCGCTTGACGGCGTCAAAATTGTGTTTTCCGGGGCGGGAGCGAGCGCAATGGGCTGCGCCCGCATGTACAAGAAGTTCGGCGTCCGGCCGGAAAACATCCTCATGTGCGACACCAAGGGCGTCATTTATCGCGGTCGAACGGAAGGCATGAACGAACACAAGGCTGAGTTCGCCGTCGAAACCGACGCCCGGACGCTGGCCGACGCTCTGCGTGGAGCCGACGTTTTTATTGGGCTGTCGGCCAAGGGCATGGTGACGGCCGAGATGCTCAAAACCATGGCCGACCGCCCGATTGTGCTGGCGATGGCGAATCCCGACCCGGAAATCAGCTACGAGGAAGCTCTTGCCGCGCGTCCCGACTGCATCATGGGCACCGGACGGAGCGACTATCCCAACCAAGTCAACAACGTCCTTGGGTTTCCGTTTATTTTCCGTGGGGCGTTGGACGTACGGGCGCGGACGATTACGGACGGCATGATGATGGCGGCGGCGCGCGCGCTGGCGGCGCTCGCCAAGCAGGATGTCCCCGAGGCGGTGGCTAAAGCGTACGGCGTTTCGCATCTGGTGTTTGGCCCCGACTACATCATTCCCAAGCCCTTTGATTATCGCGTGCTCATCTGGGTCGCTTCGGCGGTGGCGGAAGCGGCGATGCGTGACGGCGTGGCGCGGATTCAGCTTGATGTGGAGGCGTACCGTGAGGAACTCGCCAACCGGCTGGGCAAGTCACGCGAAACGCTGCGGATTATGTTCACCAAGGCGCGGCGCGCACCGAAGCGCGTTGTCTTGCCGGAGGGCGACGACGACCGCGTAATTCGCGCGGCGGCGGCGCTGGCCGAAGACCAGATTGCGCAGCCGATTCTGTTGGGTGATCCGACGTTTATTCGGTCGCGCGCGGAAACCCTGCGGCTGGCTTTCGATCGGATTGACATCATTTCTCCCAAGACTTCCGAACGATTCGAGGACTACGCCAAGGCGCTGCACCGGCTGCGTCAGCGCAAGGGTTTGACGCTTATTGGCGCGCGTCAAATGCTCAAGCGCGTCAACTACTTCGGAGCAATGATGGTCAGAATGGGCGACGCCGACGCCGTGGTGACGGGCGTGACGAGCGCCTACGCCGAGGCGCTCAAGCCGATGCTGCGCGTCTTTGGAACGGCGGCGGGCGTCCGGCGCGTCATGGGGCTGCATTTGATGGTGGTCAAAAATCGCGCCTACTTCTTCGCCGATACAACCGTCAACATTGAGCCGACGGCCGAGGATTTGGCCGACATCGCCATTCACGCGGCGCGGACGGCCGAGCAGTTCGGCATCGAACCGCGCATCGCCATGCTGTCGTTTTCGACCTTCGGCAGCGTCCGCCACCCATTGGCGGAGAAAGTTCGGCTGGCGGTTGAACTGGCGCGGCAAAAGCAGCCGGCGCTCACCATTGATGGTGAAGTGATGGCGGATGTGGCGCTGTCACCGGAACAGTTGGCGCGTGATTATCCGTTTGCGGCGCTGGGCGATAAACGGACGACGGTACTGGTCTTTCCCGACCTTCAGTCGGCGAACATCGCCTACAAGCTGCTGGCGACGCTGGGCGGGGCTGAAGCCGTCGGACCAATTTTGATGGGGTTGTCACATCCAGCGCACGTCCTGCCCAACAACGCCGAGGTCAAGGATATTGTCAACTTGGCGGCTATTGCCGTCGTGGACGCCCAAGAACGCCAACGCCAAGCTTCGGCTTACACTGTTGGACGCATGTGGTAATGCGGTCATGACGCAGTGAGACGCCCAATAAGCACGTTGTCCGGCTTTTGGCCGCAGGGCCTAGGCATCGCTTGCCTTTTCGATACGCCAAAGTCGGCGCGGCGCATGCCGACGCTAATCTGGTGGCGCACTAGTGGCGCATGTTCATACCTTCACAGGAAGCGCGTCAGGTGTTGTCACCCTTAACTGATCTTAGTCAGCGGCGCGGCTTCCGCGACAAAACGCTTGATGCCTTTGCCCGGGAAAGCAATGTCAAGTTTGCCGTCGGCGACACGCACAACCTGCCCGGTTCCATAGGCGGCATGTTCCACTCGGTCGCCGACCTTGAAGCCTGTAGCGTCCCTAGCCGCCGCCCGCTTCGTCCTTTCCACGGCAAACAGCTTCGGTCTCCCCCAACCCCGACCGCTGACCTCGGTCATGGTTGTTCTCTGACGCGCCTCGGGCCTCGCTTGCCGCGCATCCACCAGCAAAGCTTCTGGTATTTCGCTCAGGAAACGCGACGGATCAGTGAGCGTCTCCTCACCGTATACCCGACGACGCTCAGCATGCGTCAGATAGAGTTGTCGCTTGGCGCGCGTCACGGCGACGTAAAACAGGCGACGCTCTTCTTCTAGATCATCATCGTTGTACGCCGCGCGTGCATGCGGGAACAAGCCCTCTTCCAACCCTGCGACCATCACCAGTGGAAACTCCAAACCCTTGGCGCTGTGAACCGTCATCAACGTCACCTGTGCGTCGTCCACAAGGTTGTCGGTATCGGCGACCAGCGCCGCCCGATCCAAAAACTCACGCAGCTGTTCGCCGCGCTCGTCGGCTTCGGCCGCCGCCGAAATGAGTTCATCAAGGTTCTGCCGGCGACTTTCGGCCTCCAGTGTGCCCTCCTGCTTCAGCATGTCAGCATAGCCGGAGCGCGTGACAACCGCCTGAACCACATCGGCCAACCTGGCCGCCCCCAGCATCGCCTGCAGCGACTGGATGAGCGCCATGAAACCGCTGAGCGCTGTCAGCGCACGCGCCCCTAGCCCGCCTTCCTCTAGCAGGTGTGTCATTGCCGTCCAGCGTGAGACGCCGTCGCTAGCCGCGCGCGCCGCCAACAACTCCAACGTCGCCTTGCCGACGCCCCGTGGAGGAACATTCACCACCCGGTCAAACGCGGCGTCGTCGTGCGGATTGAGCAGCAGACGCAGATAAGCCAGCGCGTCTTTGATTTCCGCCCGCTCGTAGAACGAAAAGCCGCCGACCAACACATACGGCACACCCCACCGCCGACAGGCCTCTTCAAACAACCGCGACTGAGCGTTGGTGCGGTACAGGACAGCGGCGCGCGTCTCTTCCGGCGGCAGATGCTCATAACGGCGTCGCCAAGCGATGATTTCCCGCACCACGAAATCGGCTTCCTCTTCGGCGTTCGCGGCCACAAAAAATCGGATCGGCTCTCCAACCGCGTTTTGCGTCACAAGGTCTTTTTTGCGTCGCGCCCGGTTGTTTTGAATCACGGCGTTGGCGGCGTCGAGAATCGTTTTGGTCGAACGGTAGTTCTGCGCCAGCACAATCGTCTTCGCCTGCGGGTAGTGCCGCTCAAAATCCAAGATGTTGCGAATGTCCGCCGCTCGAAACCCATAGATGGACTGATCAGGGTCTCCAACCACGCACAGGTTTTGGTGTCGCTGCGTCAGCAATCGAACGAGATTGAACTGCGGCGGGTTGGTGTCTTGGTACTCGTCAATCAAGATGTAGCGAAAACGGTCGTTGTAGTCGTCGGCGACATCTTGGAAACGACGCAGCAGACGGACGGTCAACAACAGCAGATCGTCAAAATCCAGCGCGTTCGCCGCCGCCATGCGCGCCTCATACAGCCGAAACGTCTTGATCAGAGCGTCGCGCTTGGGGTCACCGTTCGGCGCAAGCGTCTCCGGCGTCTCACCCCGATTCTTAGCGGCGCTGATACCGTACTGCATGGCGCGCGGCGGATACTGCTTGTCGTCCAGCCCAAGCTCCTTGAGACAAGCCTTGATGAGCCGCCCCTGATCGTCGGTGTCGTAAATCGTGAAATCGCGGGTGTAAGCGCCGCCGAAGCGGTCAAGGTGACGGCGCAGTACGCGAACGCAAAAGCTGTGGAAGGTCGAAATCAGCAGTTCGCCGCGTCGCCGCGAAGCCGGTACGAGCTGATGCACCCGCTCCTTCATTTCGAGCGCGGCTTTGTTGGTGAACGTCACAGCCAAAATTTGCTCCGGCCGCGCCAACCCTTGGTCAAGCAAGTAGGCGATGCGGTGAACAATGACGCGCGTTTTGCCTGAACCTGCGCCGGCAATGACCAGCAACGGGCCCTCGGTCGTCGTCACGGCCGCGCGTTGTTCAGGATTGAGACCGTCCAGTAGATGGCTCATACACGAAAGCCTGGCAGGCGGTGGCGCACGTCGGCGTCCTCAGACGGCGCTGACCAGAGGATACGCCTGCGGCGGCGCAACCTGAAGCCGTACACCCTGTACGCCCACCACCACCACCGACGCGCCCGGTGCAAGACAGCCCCTGACCGCCTGCGCCGCCCAGAGTTCACCGGCGACGGTGACAAAGCCGGTTGGGGCTAGCTCCACAGCGACGACGCCCTGCGCGCCAATCCGGGCCGCCGTCGCTCCAGTACGCTTGTTCCGCCGCAGCGCCCACCAACGCGCGACCAGTCGCCTACAGGCGCAGAAAAATGTCTTCATCGAGCTTGGCCAGACGAAATCGCACATCGCGGAACTCAATCCGCTGCTTGAATTTACCGTTCTCATATAGCTCCTTGCGCATCGGGACGAGCAGGTTTTGAACGGCGCGGAAGTCATAAAACGACTCTCGGAACTTGAGTGGTTTGTCTTCCGGCGTCGGCTGCACTTCGTACTCAAGATGTAGGATGTGGTATGTCCGGCTACTGATGAAGTACTTTGTTTTTGCGCCGTCGCGGTGGGTGAGTTCAAGGCCGATGGTGTCAATGCCCATGATGCGCTCGCCGGGAACGCGCGTTACGGTCGCACCGTCCTCCTTATAGCGCAACAGCGCCATGTAATCGTGCTTGAGCGAGGCTAGAAACGTCGCTTGCGCCTGCGGCGTCAAGGTGATGGACTGGCGGTTTTGCACCGCCCAACTGGTGTAGCCATTGAAGCCGAAAACCAGTTGTTGTGGTTCGCCCTCCTGCGGGCCGGGCAACTCAACCTCGATGCGAACGCAGTTGCGGTCGGAGGTCTCACGACGCAGGATGTATTCGAGAATTTTGCCCTCAATCGGAGGGCGGTCGTCGCCAGCGGCGATTTTGATGACGCCTTCCAACCGCGCGTTTGTAAACACGTAGTCTATGACCGGTCGGCTGCCATAGGCGTAAATCACGATTTCGGCGACGGTTTCCCCGTCCCATGTTTCTGGCTTGCCGAGCTTGACAACCTTCGGCTTTTCGGCTTTGGGTGTTTTGTCTTTGGCGGCGTCTGCTGCGTCCTTAGCGCGTTTTTTGTCGCCCGGCTTCTCATCCTGACGACCGCCGCTGTTTCTCTCAGGGGGCTTGGCGGCGTTTTGCGCCCCCTGCCCAGCGAACTCGGCCGTCCAAGCCGCCTGCAGCGGCGCACTCACACTCAAGAATGCGGCAAGCGTTAGCCCATAACCGCGCCACATCCAACGACGGCGCTCAGCCGCGCCGCCGACAACACTGGCAAGACTACTCATGCGGAAACCCTTCTCCCTCAAAAACATTGAGCTTCCAAAGGTCGCCGTTCGCCACTGGACTGACTGATGCAATGCGCAATGCCGCGCAACGTTCAGGCGGAATGTCCGTCTCCTGTAAGATGTTTGTTGCCAAATCTGCCATGAATGTTATCCAGCTGCCTTCCCTGCACCGGCGGCGCAATGCAGGTGCGCGTGGCTAGCTTAGTCACGTTTGCTCGCCAAGCGCATGCAAACGCTGCTCTTCCATAGGGAAGCGCCGTGGGCTGCTCCGATTCGTTAAACCTTGACTTTGTTAGCCTCGACGCATTGATAGGCTTCGTTACCAGCTCACCTTCAAACGAGTTTTCAGCTTACGACGTGGCTTCCTCAAGCATGTCAATCAACTGGTCGAGCGGTACGATAAACACACCACCTTCTCCTCCGTCGAAGGCTTCACGCCACGTTGCATAGCCGTCGCCAGCCGGCGGCGGCGGTTGTGTTTCGACCAGCGCTGTGACGGATGCATCCAGCGCCACCTCCGTTAGCGGCAAGTGGCCGATGTGGCGCAGGTAGCCGTCTGGCGCGTGCGGCGATTTGATCGCCACTCCACTCACGGCGATGTGAACAATCCAGCCGTGTTGTGGGTCGGCGTCCACACGCAAGATAGTCAACCGGGAAGCTTCTTCGCCGGGACGATGACGGTATGCCCAAACTTGCCCTGCCGCATAGCGCATAGCGTTGCTCCTAGTTGCACCCAAAAATCCAAACCGCTCTTACTTCCGCGCGTCGTCAACCAGCGACAACACAATGCGCCATTCGTCTTCGGTGACAGGTTGCACGGAAAGCCGCATGCCGCGCCGTATGACCAGCATTTTCTCCAACCCCGGCGTCCGTTTGAGTTCATCGAGCGAAACCATTCGAGGGAATACCCGAACCAACCGGACATCCACCATAAACCAAACCGGCCGCGCCGGATCGCTTCCGGGATCGTAGTAGCGACTATCTGGATCAAACGCCGTATGATCGGGATAGCCGGCGCGCACGACCTCGACCACACCGACAATACCCGGCGGCGCAGCGTTGCTGTGGTAGAAAAACGCCAAGTCGCCGACCTGCATTTCGTCGCGGAGAAAGTTCCGCGCTTGATAGTTCCGTACGCCCTCCCAACTTGTCGTCTGTTTGGGTGACCGGCGCAGGTCGTCAATTGAAAACACGCTGGGTTCAGACTTGAGCAACCAGTAACGCGGCATACCTTCACCTAATGTCGGGCAACCACCGTATCGTTGGGCAACCACCGTCGCCGCGCCGCTTCATCACTCCACGCAAAACCTTCATTCCGCCGGTTGGTTTGCCGCCTGATCAAGAGCAAGCAGCAACAGCGCCGCGCGGGTGAGCGCCTGCGGTCGCCCGACTGGTTCATACCACTCCTCCAGCGTGTGACAGCCCCCATACGCGCCGCCCGCGCCAATGGCAATCGCCGGAATGCCGCGCGCCATCGGTACGTTGGCGTCCGTTGAGCCGCTATCCAGCACGGGCCGCCGACCGCACAGCCGAGTGGCGGCGACGGCGCAGCGCACCAACATTGTCGTCCGCGGCGTTTCGCCGGCCGGCCGGTCGCCCAACCGCTGTACCGTCGCTGTCAGCCGACTGCATTGCGTCGCCGCTTCCATCTCCGCTTGCTGCGCCTGAACAGCCGCCAAGCGCACTTCGGTTTCTAGCTGCTCAAGATCGGCGTCCGTGTACGCTCGACAGTCCAGATCGGCATGGGCTTCAGTTGGAATGGCGTTGATGACGCCGCCGCCGTCAACAGACGCCACAGTGCACGTCATTCCACGCCGCAGTGAAAACCGGCGCACCAGATGGACGAACTCCCCCAGCGCATGGATTGGATTTACCGTGCCAAAGTTCGCCCACGAGTGCCCGCCGGGGCCGCCGAACGTCACCCGGAAGCGGCGCGCGCCAATTGCGCGACAGGTGATGCGTTCGATGCCAGGGCCGTCAAGCGCAATGAAGCAGCACATGTGCGGCGACTCATTCACCAGCGCGCGCACGCCACGCAGATTTCCCGGCCCTTCTTCGCCGACCGTGCCGACAAACCACACTGACCCAGCCAGCTGGACATCGTGACGGACAAAGGCCCGCGCCAACGCCAGCAACCCGGCTAACCCACAAGCGTTGTCGGCGATCCCCGGCGCGCAAAGACGTTTACCCTGAAAGCGTACCGTCACATCTGTTTCTGGCGGAAAAACCGTGTCGAGGTGCGCCGCCAAAACCATTGGTGGTTGTGCAGGGTCTGTGCCAGGCAGACACCCTATGACGTTTCCCTCAGCATCCCTGCGCACCGTTGGTAAACCACTCTCACGTAGGCGCTCCGCCAGAAACTCGGCGCGCTTGGCCTCGTGAAACGGCGGCGCTGGAATCTCTGTGAGGGCAATGTGCTCGCGCGTGACAGCATCGGCGGTTGCGGCAAAATAGGTTCTCAGCCGCTCAACCAGCGGCGTCTCCCACAATGTCTGAACAACAGCCTCCGGCGCAGGTTGCACAACGACCACGGGCACGCTCACCTCCGGCGTCAGGCGGTCGCCAAAGCCAATCCGACGACGCCGGCAAGTCGGGAAAATTCCGTCGGGGACGCAAAACCAAGCTGACGCGGCTCAATCAGGCGCGGCGTTGCGCCGAAGGTTTCCGCCACGCACTGTTCGATTTCCACTGCCTCCAACGGCGTATTGACTGCTAGAACCTCAAAGCTGAGCGGCCCGGCCTCGACAGGCAGACCTGACTCCGCCGCGTGTTCACGAAAGAACAGCAATAACCGTAGCAACTGCTCTGCCGGCGCTTCGCCGGCCAGCGGTAGCATACGGATCGCCACCGGAGCGCCTTCTCGGAGCAGCATCACCGCTAGGGTATCTTCTTCAACCCTGATCAACATCTGGTCGGAGCAGCCGGTGGCGCGTCGCAGCCACAGGGCTTCACAAATCAAGTTCGGGAGCAGCAACCCCGGTCGCCAGTTGAGCCGTCGTAGCTGTGCCTGTAGGTCAAGCGCCACCCGTCGGCTCATCACAGCCATTAGGAAGCGTCTTTCACCAGTGACCGTTCGGCTCAGCTCCACTGTTGTCATCCACACCTCGGACGAGTCCAGCCCGGTTAGCCGCTCGGCTTTCCACAGCAGCACCTCCGGCGTATCCTGCCACGGGATGGCGGCGTCCAGCGTCACAACATGCATCCGCGCTGTCGCACCCGGCGCGAGCACCGACCATCGTCGCTCGCCGGCAAGGCCAACCGCTTGCACCGCCTCGCGCAACACCTCCGCAAAAATCTCTGGGCGACGAACGTTCTCGGTGTCCAACCCCGGCTGAAAGGCGGCTTCTGTCCAAGGACGAAACACTGACCGCCGACTGCGTCGGTCAAACACGACGACGCCCTCGGCCGTCA
This sequence comes from Chloracidobacterium sp., assembly GCA_025057975.1. Taxonomy (NCBI): domain Bacteria; kingdom Pseudomonadati; phylum Acidobacteriota; class Blastocatellia; order Chloracidobacteriales; family Chloracidobacteriaceae; genus Chloracidobacterium; species Chloracidobacterium sp. The sequence goes on along the minus strand of JANWUV010000013.1, from coordinate 34,957 downwards.
GCGCGCAGAAGGCACGCGAAAGGGACGGCTCCAGCAAATATCGGCGGATGCGTTCAAAAATACTCATTGTTTGTTTGGGAGTTAGTCGCTGAAAGGCCGTGGCTTACCACTCGCTGTAGGGAACGCCGTCGCTGCCGACGCCTTCCGCGCCGCTGAAGACATCCACAATCCCACGCGGCGCGGAAGGAACGACCGGCTCATCCTCCAGCCGCACCACCCAGGTATCACGGCTCTGCGTGATGGGATCAATCGGAATTTCGCGCAGGTACTTGGCTCGTTCGAGGTCTTTGAGCGTTTCCGGCGCACGGTTCTTGTCGTAGCTGTAGCGATTGATGGCGTCGCGCATCTTGAAAAGGTTGTCGCGGAGAACGGTTTCGCGCGCCCGCAGCAACAAGGTACGGTAGATGGGAATGCTGACCGTGAGAAGAATCATCATGATGGTCATCACCATGACGAGTTCCAGCAGGGTAAAACCACGGTTTTTTCGTGCCGCACGCAACATTTTCACCTCGTTACCATTCGTTGTAGCGAGTTCCATCTAAAGCCGTCGCCGTCGAGCGCGACCGGACATCAAACACATCATCGCCGGAGGACAACGCCGAATCAGGGTCACCTGTCGAACTACGTGTTTGCCAGTCAGCCTTGCCGGTCATCGGATCAATCGGCAGGCGGCGGAGGAAAAAGATTTTCTTGCCGTCCACATTCCCTGCCGGGACAAAGCCCTCATACAACACTTCCAACTTCTTTGGATAGCCGCTGGTCGTCCGGAGTTCGACAGGAATGCGCTGCCCACCGGTTTGGTCATGGAACTCTTTGTAACGGTCAATGGCAAAGCGGATTTCACGCAGCGCCCGTCGCAGTTCGGCTTCTTGACGGCTGCGGGCGGCCGTCCGCGCCAGCGGCAAGGCGGCGCTAGTCAACACAGCTAGGATGGCGAGCGTAATGATCATCTCCAGCAGCGAAGAACCGACTTCGCTTAGACCGGCGCACCGCTGCTGGTCAAAGCGTTCGCATGGTCGCTCACTCCGCCGCCGTTGATTGCCCATACGGGCAATCAGCCATCGTTTGCGCATCGCTAACCTACCGTTGCTCTCCGCCGTCATTGTTTGCCGTTCGGGGCAACGCCCGCCAAAACGGGCGGCGCTGGGCTGGGAATGACCGGGATGAGTTCATTCGTCAAGCCGCGCAGGTCAAGTACGTCCAGCCGGACATCCGCGTTGCCGGGCGCAATGACTTGAAAATCAAAAATGGCGACCGGGCCATTGGCTGGGCGACCACCCGTCATCCCCGATGACACCAGCGCCGTCGCAAACGCCTGCCCGCCGTTGTCGCCGGTTTGGAAGCTACCGGGCGAGAGCACGCCGCCGTCCCGAATGCCGACCAGTTTGAGCACCGTCTGGTTGTAGTGCAGAAAGATGGAAGCCGCCGAGATGTTGGTCGCCTCACTGTTGAGGATCACAGACACTGAAATCATCTGCCCAACGACTGGGCGGAGGCTCGGTGACACCATCAGCAGCGACCGTACAGGGCCGCCTGATGATGGACGCGGTGGCACGGGTGAGTTCGGGTCGTTTGGGTTGAACTGGGACGGTACCGGCGTTGTATTCGTCGCGCTAACGACGCCCGTCTGGCCGGCACCGGCTTGGACGGTACCCGACTCCGGTATTGGCTCCATTTGAATCGTCCCACCGAAGCTCCCCCCTTCAGTGCGCGACAGCACGCTTGGCGCAGCCGCTGGAGCTGAGGGCGGCGTTCCAACGGCGGCTGGCGCGCTAATCGTGAAGCGCCCGCTGTCGCCGCTCACTGGCGCGGCGGCCGGCGCGCCGAGCGGTTTGTCCGTCGGCTGCACGGTAACGGGCGACTCTCGAAGTTGATTGGCCTCGCGCATTTCCTCTCGGTCGGCCTCAGCGACGATTTCATCAATCGTGAGGAATCGTCCATAGCTCAGACCGCCAACGCCCACCGACACATCCAGCGGGCCGAACGCCGTCTTGAGTTCTTCTTCTGTAATAGCGCCGCCGCGCACGATATGGGGCGTGATGGTGATGACAATGTGCGTCGCCTGCTTGTTGCGCGATGGCGTTGAGAAGAGCCGTCCGATGACGGGGATATAGCTAATGATTGGCAGTCCCGTCCGGCTGTCGGTGTCATCCACCCGCATAACGCTCGCTGCCAGCGCCGTGTAGCCGTCCCGTACGCGCGCCACACCAGTCACCTTCCGCTGGGAAATGGTCGGCGTTAGGTTGTTGCCGCCAGCGTCCGGTGGGACGGTTGAGGTCTCAATGGCGATGTCCATTTGCACGATGTCATCCGTGATGTGCGGCTTGACCGAAATGTTCAAGCCGACATCGCGGTACTGCACCTGATTGAAGCCGGGAAAGAAGATTTGCCCCGGCGGATTCGGTTGTCCCGGCACAGTCGGGAACGGGTTGCCGATCTGGATTGGGACGGACTGGCCGATGTTGACCTTGCCTTCCTTGTCCTCAAAGGCGCGCACTTGCACCTGTGAAATCAACCGTCCGAGCCCCTTGCTCTGGAGCGCCGTAATGGTTGACGGCGGTAAACCAAGCCCAAACCCCAGTGTGTTACTGAACACGCCGGCTGGTGAGACCGGACGCAACAGCGGCCCCTGCCCGATGCCGCCCAAGTTAGTCGCGCTCGGCGGGGTCAGGCGCGCACTTGTTCCGCTGTCTGAACTGGAGACGGTCGGCGGCTGTGTGAGGAACTGATTGCCGAGCTGGAGTGCCTCCTGTTGCGTGACCTCATAGATGTTGACATCCATGACGACTTCCGCTTGCGGCCGATCCACCGTGTTGATCATGCGCTCGATGATCTTGAGATTCTCACTCGACGAACGCACCAGCAGCATGTTCGACTGCGGGACGGACACAACCTGCTGCGCCATGGCTGGCCCAAGCAGGGTCAGCATTTGTTTGACATCCTCAAGCTTGGCGTTTTTGATGTAAAACGGCTTGATGAGAGAATCCTCGTATTTCTGCGCCAGCGAGCCGCCGTTGGGAAACTGCCCTAGACCACGCTTGACAATGAGAATCGTCCGGGTATCCACGCGGAAGTATTGAAAGCCGTTGGCGTCCAGCACCAACTCCAGCGCCTTGCCGGCCGTCATGTCCTGCCTGATGTCAAGCGTAAAGCGCATGTTAGCCATCTGCTGTAACGTCGTACTCTCAAAGATGACGTTCAGCCGCATTTTGTCGCACAGCGTCCGAATGATGGTCTCAATGGGCTGGTTGATGAAGCCCTGCCAGCGGCCCATGTACCGCTGACGGGCGGCGGACAGTTCGGCGGCTTTGCGGGTTTCAGCTTCAGCGATCTCCGCTGCTGTTCGCTGGTAAGGCGACGGTTCGCCCGTTGGTGTCGCCTCAATGCCCTGCTTCTTGAGCATTTCCTTCATCTTGGCGAAGGCGACTTCGTTGGTCTGATCATAGCGGTAGGCTTCGCGGTAAGCGTGGTACGCGCCTTCGTAGTCGCCCTGTTCCTCCATTTGCCGCGCGCGTGCGGCGCACAGCACGGAAGCGTTGAAGAGCGCTCGCTGGAGGTGAAGCTGGTACTCGACGTTGGCCGGCTCTTCCTGAAGCGCTTGCGCAAACAGTTCGGCCGCTTTATCCCACTGTTTGACGACCTCATACTTGAGGCCCTCCTTGAAGTACTTCTTCCCGTTGCCGGCCCAGACCGCCGGCGATAAAGAAAGCACAAGCAGCGTCACGGATAGCCCTAAAGACGCCGTCCGGCGCAGGCGGGATGCAACATTGAGCGTTGATGGCGACATAAGCTCACCTCAAGCGGCGCTATTTTCTTGAAAATCAGGAACTTGCTTACAAAGCACTACTCAACAAACGTCACGCGGTTGATTTCGCGCAGGGTAGAAATCCCTGCAAAAACTTTTTTCAAGGCCGATTCACGCAACGAACCCAATCCCTCCTCACGCGCCGCCCGGCGAATTTCCGAACCGGGGCGGCGGTCGAGAATGAGTTCCCGGATGCGATCCGTCACGCCCAACATCTCGTGAATGGCGGTACGCCCCCGGTAGCCTGTCCCATTGCATTCCGGGCAACCCACTGCTTCGTAAAACACTTGGTCACGAAACTTGCTCGGATTGAGACCGGCGTCTTCCAGTTCCCGATCCGTCGGCTGATACCGACGCTTGCAGCGCGGGCAGAGCTGCCGAATCAGACGCTGTGCCAGCACGCAGTTGAGCGAACTGACGAAGTTGTACACTTCGACGCCCATGTTGACGAATCGGCCGATAACGTCAATGACGTTGTTAGCGTGGACAGTCGTAAACACCAAATGCCCGGTCAGCGCGGCGTTAATGGCGATTTGGGCGGTTTCCGTATCGCGGATTTCGCCGACCATGATCTTATCCGGGTCATGCCGCAGAATGGCGCGCAAACCACGGGCGAACGTCAGTCCCTTCTTCTCGTTGACGGGAATCTGCATAATGCCGCGCAGTTGGTATTCCACCGGGTCTTCAATTGTGATGATTTTATCTTCCGGGTTGGCGATTTCGTTCAGCGCGGCGTAGAGCGTCGTCGTTTTGCCGGAGCCGGTCGGCCCCGTCACCAGCACCATCCCGTACGGTTCGGAAATGAAACGGCGGAAGCGCGCTAGGTCGTTGGGGTCGAAACCGACAACGTTGAGCGTCAGTTCCCGAAACGCTTCGTTGATTTGCTCTTTGTCGAGAATGCGGATGACGCAGTTTTCGCCGAACGCGGCCGGGATGATTGACACGCGAAAGTCAATTGTCCGGCCCTTAACTCGGACGCGGAAACGCCCATCCTGCGGCGTGCGCCGTTCGGCGATGTCGAGTTCCGACATGACCTTGATGCGCGAAATGAGCATCTGATGATAGCTCGCGTCAATCGGCGGCATCGCCGGATAGAGCGCGCCGTCAATGCGGTACTTGACGTGAACTTCCGACTCGTAGGCCTCGATGTGAATGTCGGACACGCGCCGTTCAAGCGCCGTCAGAATAATGGTATCTACCAGCTTGATGACCGGGGCGGTCTCGTCGGTGAGGCGATCGAGGTCAAGGTCTTGTTCGCCCTGCTCAGTTTCTTTGACCAGTTTGATGCGGAAGGACTCGGTGGTGTCTTGCAGAACGCGCTGGGCGGAGTCGCCACGCCGCAGCGCGTTTTCAATAGCGGAGCGAGTGGCGACGGCGGGCTTGATGCGCACTTTCAACTGCGCTGACAGTTCATCCAGCGCGTCGAGATTGGTCGGATCGGCCATGGCGACGAAGAGCCGTCCGTTTTCCCGCCGCAGAGGGATGAACTTGAAGCGGGTCATCAAATCCACCGGGTGGCTATGAATGAGTTCATAGTCGAGCGCAGCGGTGGTGAGGTCTACAAACTCCAGTCGGTAGCGTCGCGCTAACTCACGCGCGGCGGCTAGTTCGTGGTCGGTTTCCTCCGCCGACGGCAACATCGAAGGCAAATCGGCTTTCATTTCGAAAGACATGGTGGTTCAAAGACAAACTGCCAAGTTCAGTGTCGTGCGGCGCTTTCCGTCACAAAGCTCAGAATTGGCAAGTAAAGCGCCATAACCACAATCAGCACGATCGTCCCCATAAAGCCCAGCACGATCGGCTCAATCAGTGCCGTGAGTGAGGCGATTTTCACATCTAATTCGGCTTCATAAAACTGCGCCACTTCGTCCATCATCGTCGCCAATGACCCAGATTTCTCGCCGACGCCGATCATGTCAGTCGCCAGGGCTGGCATCCAACCAGCGCGTTCGAGCGTTTCCACAAGGGTTTGGCCTTCCTGAATGCCGCGCACCACGTCCGGCATCGTTCGGGCGATGCGCCGGTTGCCGATGACTTCGGCGGCGATGTCAAGCGATTCCAGCAAGGGCAGCCCACCGTTGAGCAAGGTCGCCGCGCTGCGGCAAAACCGCGCCGTCGTGGATTGCCGGATGATGTCGCCGACGACCGGCAACTTGAGCAGCAAGCCGTCCAGAATCTCACGTCCGCGCGGCGTACGTCGCCAGACAAAGAAGCCGACCATTGCAGCCGCCAATGTCGGCCCCAGCCACGCAATGTTGTTTTCGACCGTCTTCGACGCCGCGACGACGTACACCGTCACCAACGGTAGTTCACTGTTGGACGATTCGTACAGGGTGGCGAATCTGGGGATGACATAGGTGGTGAGCAGGAGGACAAGGGCGATGGACGCGATGATGAGGATGACCGGATATGTCAGTGTTTTGATGAGTTTGCGCCGAATTTCGGCGGTCGCCTTAGCGTGATTGACGTAGCGCGCCAAGACAGTGTCCAACTCGCCGGAGCGTTCACCGGCCAGCACCGACGCCGTCAGCAGCCGGGGAAACACGTCGGGGTGTTCGGCGTACGCCTCTGAGAGCGAGCCGCCGCGCGTGATGCGCCGTTCCACATCTTCCAAAACGGTTCGGAATGCGCCCGGCGGCTGACGGCGGATGAGGATGTTCAGCACTTGCAGCAGCGGTAGTCCAGCGCGCAGGAGGGTCGCCAACTGCTGATTGTAAAGAAGAAACGCCTGCGGGTTGACCTTGACGCCGCCGAACACGGATTGCCGTAGAGCGTGGCGCATCGAGCGTTCGATGGCGAAGACGCGAAAGCCCTCGCTTTGCAGGCGTCGGCGCAACTCGTCAACGCCCTCCGCTTCGACAATGCGTGTCACAACATCGCCGCTGGGCGTCCCTAATCGGCAGGTAAACTCAGGCATGGATCAAACAACACATACCAACCGAGTCGTCGGCTCACGACTATAGCACGCTATGCGCAAGGAAAGTTCCGAAGTTTTCTCCAGCAGGGTGGTCGAAGAACAACGCTCGAAAAGTCGCCGCCTTCCTCCACCCCTCCGTCTCACCACACTTGTCTTTCAGTTAGCGTACACGCAAAGATAGCAGTGGGTGGGCGGCGCAAAAACGCCCTGCGCAGCCGCCTTGAGGCCGATGCCGCCGACCGAAAACCAAACCCCACAACCTAGCTGGAAACGCTGGCTGCGCCGTGTCGGCATAGCGGCTATCGGCGTCGCCGCCGGCTACATTCTCGCCTCCGCCGCCATCGCCATCCCGCTTTCGACGCTTTTGGTTTCACCGCGGCCCAAACGCCGCCGTCATCTAGAGAGCATGCGTTTGCGGGACTACCTCTGGGCGAAGCGGATTTCGTACCGTGAGACGCAGTTTACTTCCTACGACGGGACAAAACTCACCGGCTGGTTTCTGGATCGCGGCTGGTGGCGACCGACCGTCGTCGGCCTGCACGGTGTTACCGGTAACCGGACAAGCCTGATTCGGTTCGGTGTCATCCTCTACACGGCTGGCTTTAATGTGTTTCTGTATGATGGACGGGCCCACGGGCACAGCGGCGGACGGTTTGTGACCTACGGCTACCACGAGGTACGGGATGTCAGCGCAGCGCTTGACCATATCTCGAAGAAGTTTCGCCTGCGCGATCAACGGTTCGGACTGGTGGGCATTTCAATGGGCGCGGCGATTGCCCTGCTAACGGCCGCCCGCGACCCGCGCGTTGCAGCGGTCTGGGCGGAAAGTCCGTTTTCTTCGTTGCAAAAGATCTCACGCGAGTACATCGCCGATTTGTTGCCCGTTCCCGCAACGGCGCTAGCGCCGACGACTTGGTTGGCGGAACTCATCGCCAACTATCGCGGCAATTTTTCAGTCGCTGATGTCAACCCGCTGGCCGTCGCCGCTAAAATCACCTGTCCGGTACAGCTTGTCCATGGCTTGGCCGACGACTTTGTACGCCCACACCACTCCCAGGCGATCTTTGAGGCGCTAGTCAATGCCAAGGAAAAGGACCTTTGGCTGATCGAGCGTGCGACGCACGCGCGATGCTACCGCGCCGCAATTCGGGAGCACCACATCCGCCTACCGGAATTTTTCCGCCGTCACCTTGGACGATAAGGCTGCACCGGCTCCGGCGCTTGACAACCCAGGTCCTGACAGGGACAAGGCCCAGCGAGGACGGCGCAGAGGGCAACGTCGCCAGTCGCCGGCCTGAGTTCACCGGCGGTTTACTATGTTCCTCAATCGCCGTCTTCCGAGTGCAAGCCTCACCAATTGCGTGCTTTCAAGCCGCCGGCTGTGGGGCGGCGATGTCCGTACGGTACTGCTTCCCTTGAAAAGTAATCTCCGCCGCCGCCGCGTAGGCGCGCTGCCGCGCCTGCGCCAGCGTGTCCCCCAATGCTGTAACGCCAAGAACGCGCCCGCCGTTTGTTACCAGTTGTCCGGCCTCGTCGCGCTTTGTTCCGGCGTGAAAGAGCAAAACGCCAGGGTGCAGTTCGGCCTTTTCGACGCCGGAGATGACGTGCCCAGTTGCACTGGTTTCGGGATAGCCTTCTGAAGCCAATACGACGCAAACCGCCGCCTCATCCGACCACTTGAGTTCCAACGTGTCGAGTGTCCCATCGGCGATCGCCGACAGGACATCCACAAAGGATGTTTTCAGACGCGGGAGAATGACCTGCGCCTCGGGATCACCCAGCCGAGCGTTGTATTCCAAGACCTTCGGCCCCTGTTCGGTCAGCATCAACCCAACGTAAAGTACCCCTTTGAAGGTCATTCCCTCCGACTGTAGCCCCGTCAGCGTCGGCTGGACGATCTGGCGCAAAATTTTTCGTTGCAGGCCGGGGTCCAGTAAATCTGGGCTGGAATACGCGCCCATCCCACCGGTGTTTGGCCCTACGTCGCCGTCGCCTAAACGCTTGTAATCGCGCGCTGGCGCTAGCGGCGTCATGGTCTTGCCATCCGTGAGCACCAGAAACGAGGTTTCCACACCCGTCAGGCATTCTTCTAAGACAATGCGCCGTCCGGCTTCACCTAGTTTGCGTTCCACTAGCAGGTCGTGAATGACCGCCAGCGCCTGTTCCCGGTCTCCGGCAATAAACACGCCCTTGCCGCCTGCCAAGCCGTCGGCTTTGACCACCACTGGAAAACCGTCGAGCAGGTTGGAGTCAAAAATGTCCTCCGCCTCTTCCACCGTTTCGCACACGGCGAAGGTCGCCGTCGGAATGTGATGACGTGACATGAACTCCTTAGCAAAGACCTTGCTGCCTTCCAGCGCCGCAGCTGCCCGCGACGGCCCGACAAAACGCAACCCCAACCGCGTGAAGGCGTCGGCTACACCCATGACCAACGGCTGTTCGGGGCCGCACACCGTCAGGTTCACGCCAAGCTCTTTGGCGACCGCCGCCAGCTTGTCGGGTTTTTTCAAATCCAGATCAAGGCAGGTCGCCATCCGCGCGATGCCGGCGTTCCCCGGAACGCAATAGACCTGCTCCACGCGCGCTGATTGAAGGATTTTCCAGACCATAGCGGATTCGCGTCCGCCACCGCCTAAGACAAGAACTTTCATACACGCACCATCCGGCGGCGTATCGCCTCGTGGGGTAACCGGTCGCCGGAGTCGGCGATCCGAGTCGGAAGGAGTTGATGGCTCATACGTGCGTTGTCCGCTTAGGCATTCAGGTCAATGTTCATGCCGGAATCTAGGGCAAGTTTCATCAGACGGCGAGGCCGCGTTTGGCGGCGGCGTCAGTTGCGCCAGTAGCCGATGAATCGCGGCGAAGAGCGCCTCCGGTTCAGTCTCAGCCAACGGCAGCCGCAATGTCTGCGCGCCTGTTAGCCGCGCGCCGGGCGTTTCCGCTACCAACTGGGTCAGCACCGCCACATCTATGCGCGGCTTGTCGGTGAACTTAAGGCTGAGCGTACTCCCGTCCCAGTCAATCGACAAGACGCCCAACGCCGCCGCTGCGCGCCGTAGGCGCGTGTAGCCGAAGAGCGCCAAGACCTGCGGTGGACGCGGGCCGTAACGGTCATCGAGTTCCTGTCCCAACGCCTCTAACGCCGCTTCGTCGGCGGCGGATGCAATCCGCTTGTAGGTTCGCAGCCGCTGCCCAACATCACTGATGTAATCCTCCGGCAGCCGGATATCCATCCGTAGGTTGACGCTGGTCTGGATGTCGTCTTCGATGGGCAAGCCACGCAGCTCGCGGACGGTTTCCTCCAGCAAACGGCAGTAGAGATCAAAGCCGATGCTGTCCAAGTGTCCCGACTGTTGCCCGCCCAGCAGGTTGCCTGCGCCGCGCAGTTCTAAATCGAGCGCCGCAATGCGAAAACCCGACCCTAGATCGGAAAACTCCCGAATCGCAGCCAATCGCTGCCGGGCGACGCTCGACAGCTCGGCCTCCGGCGGAATAAGCAGGTAGGCGAACGCGCGCCGGTTCGACCGCCCAACGCGCCCGCGCAACTGGTAAAGCTGCGCTAGTCCGTAGTGGTCGGCGTGGTTGATAATGATGGTGTTGGCTAGTGGAATATCAATGCCGTTTTCGATAATCGTCGTTGAGACAAGTACGTCCAGTTCGTGGTTGACGAAGCGCATCATGACCGCTTCGAGGTCTTTTTCGCTCATCTGTCCGTGGCCGACGCCGATGCGCGCCTGCGGAACAAGCCGCTGCACCAGTTCGGCGATGGTGTAAATGCTTTCGACCCGGTTGTGAACGAAAAACACCTGCCCGCCCCGCGCCAGTTCGGTTTCTAGTGCGCTGCGGATGACATTTTCGGAAAACTGCGCCACGACCGTATGGATAGGCAATCGGTCGCGCGGCGGCGTTTCAATCACCGACATGTCGCGCAGTCCAGCAAGGGCCAGATTGAGCGTCCGGGGGATGGGCGTCGCTGACAGCGTCAGGACATCCACCTTCCGTCGGAGTTGCTTGAGTTTTTCTTTGTGCGCAACGCCGAACCGCTGTTCCTCGTCAATGATGACAAGGCCCAAGTTTTTGAACGTTACGTCCTTCGACAGTAGTCGGTGTGTTCCGATGAGGATGTCCACCTCGCCGCGCGCCGTTCGCTCCAACACGTCTTTGATTTCCTTTGCCGTCCGAAAACGGGACGCCATCTCAATCGTTACTGGAAACGAGGCGAAACGTTCACGAAACGTCTTAGCATGCTGGAAGGCCAGCACCGTCGTCGGCGCAAGGACGGCGACCTGCCGATTTTCCATCACGACCTTGAACGCCGCCCGCATCGCCACTTCGGTCTTACCGAAACCAACGTCGCCGCACAACAGGCGATCCATCGGCGTCGGGGATTCCAGATCGCGCTTGATGTCGGCCAGCGCCGTCGCCTGGTCGGGGGTGAGTTCATAAGGGAAAGCGTCCTCAAACTCCTGCTGCCACGGTGTATCAGGGCCGCAGGGGATACCCTGCACCAGTTGCCGCTCGGCGTATAGCCGGAGCAACTCCTCAGTCATGTCGCGCATGGCGCGCTTGGCGCGAGCCTTGGTTTTCGCCCACGCTGCGCCACCCAGTTTATCAAGGCGCGGCGGACTGGCTTCCGCGCTCGCAAACTTTTGCACGAGATCAAGCCGCTCAACCGGGACAGACAGCGTTTGCCGGTCGGCGTACTCGATGACCATCACCTCGCAAGGTGGCGTCCGGTGATCCACCTGCACCTGCTGAAGTCCTAGAAACCGTCCAATGCCGTGATTGACGTGAACGACAAAGTCGCCGACTTTTAGGTCACGGAAGTCTGACAGAAAGCTGCTGATGGAGACCTTGCGTTTCCCGCCGCCGACGGGCGTAAGGCGCACTTCCTCCACCGACGGTGCTTCGTCGAACAACTCGCGCTCGACAATGAACGCCAGCTGCGCGGCCGGGAAGCGGAATCCGTTGAGCAAACCACCTACCGTCACAAAGCAACTGGCGCGGGTTGTTTCAGAAACCGCTTGGCGCAACGTGGGCAGGTCGGGGTAAAAGCCCGCTGCAATGTCGTACTCGCGCAGAATATCGCGGACGCGCTCGGCGACACCCAGCGAGGGCATCACAAACAGCGTCGTCACCCCGCGTCGCCGCAGTTCACGCAGCTCTGCGACCAACTGCGACAGGCGGCCGTGAAACCGCCGCATGGACGGCGTAGACAGCTCAACTTCAACGTGGCTCTTGGACGGTGGAAACAGGAAAAGCGGCGCAGAAGACGCCGGGACGCCGTTGGCGGCTGCGCCACACACATCTAGTTCGCCGATGAATCCGGCGTCCGTCTGGTCGGCCGTCACACCCAGCGACCGCAGTTCAAGGCGCGGGCGGGTCGCCAACGCCGTTCGGAGGGCGGCGGCGTCCAGCACGAAGTGTTCCGGCGGCAGCACCAGTTCGCCACCCTCGTCGGCGGCTGAAAACTGCTCGTGCAGCCGCCGGAGGTAACTTTCCAGCGTCCGCTCCACCGCCGTCGGTTCATCCACCACGAACCGCGCCGCGCCGAGGTAGTCAAAGAGGCTACCAGTCAGCGGATGCGCCAGCGGCAGCAGCGTTTCCCAGCCCTCAAACAGTTCCCCGCGCTCGGCCAGTGCAAGACGCGGGCGCAATTCGTCAGCGAAGCGGGCGTCCGTCCAGTGTTCACGGGCGCGCGCCGCCCAGGCACGGAGTCCCTCCGGCAGCGTGGTGAACTCGCGCAACGGGAGGACGCGGCAGCTTGCGCGCCGGCCGACCGAACGCTGGGTTTCGATGTCGAATTCCCGGATAGATTCGAGCGTGTCGCCAAAGAACTCCAACCGCACCGGGTTGTCATGCGCCGGCGAGTAGATGTCCAGAATGCCGCCCCGCAAGCTGTACTCGCCCAGCGCCGTCACCGGCTCGCGCCGGACGTAGCCGGTTCCGGCCAGCAGCTTGAGCAGCTCGTCAAGCGGGTACTCTTCACCCACGTCCAACGTGACGCTGCCGACGGTCAAGGTACGCGGCGGCGGCAGTTTTTCCACCAGCGCCCGCGCCGGAATCAGCGTCACGCGGCCGTCGCCTTCGAGCAGGCGCGTCAGGCACAGGGCGCGGGCTTCAAGTACGTCGGGATGGGGCGGCGTTGCGCAGTACGGGCCGCCTTCCACGACCGGGAAGACCTGAACGCCGTCGTTCGCCTGCGCCTCCAAACCCAGCGTTAGACGGACAAAGTAGCGGACATCCGCCTCAAGGCGCTCGACATCCTGGGGCGTCGGGACGACAAACGCCACTGGCTGCCCCGTCACGGCGTGCAGCAACGCCGGTATGAGCGCGCGGGCGCTGCCCGTCACACCGGAGATGACGCCGACGGCTTCCACCGACCGGAGTTGTTGAAACAGGCGTGCGCCTTCAGGAGAACGGGCTAAATCACCGAACGGCGGCGGAAAAACGAGTTGCGACGTTACGGTTGACACGGCAGATTTGGCGTTGCGGCCGGCATGGCGGCGGCGCGGGTGAGAATGCGCCGAATGATATCGGTGGTCGAAACGCCCGGCACGAACGGCAGCGAATATACCGCACCGCCGTGAGCTTCCACCACCTCGCGCCCGACGATGCGCTCCACCGGCCAATCGCCGCCCTTGACAAGCACATCCGGCAGCAGGCTTTCGATGACGGCCAGCGGCGTCGGGGCGTCGAAAACCGTCACGGCGTCCACCATGGCGAGCGCAGCTAGGACTTGGCAGCGTTCGTCCTGTGTCAGGATAGGCCGGGTCGGGCCTTTGAGTTCACGGATGGAACGGTCGCTGTTGAGCGCCACGATGAGGACATCGCCCAACCGCCGCGCTTGGCGCAGATAGGCGATGTGGCCCGGATGCAGTAAGTCGAAGCAACCGTTGGTGAAGACGACACGCCGCCGGGCCTCACGCCAGGCGGCGCGCTGCGCAACCAAGCGCGGCAAATCGTAGAGCTTGTCCGCCTCCGGCGGCCGGTCGGCGTCAGTCGCCGGCGCGGCCGCCGTCCGGCAACCGTGGTCACTGACCATAATCGCGCAGCATCTTCTTGAGTTCGATGCAGTGCAGTTCTTCCTGCCCAATCATGGTGCGGGCGAATTCTTCGATGTACACACTGCGGTCGGCGACGGCGGCCAAGAGCTTCTTGTAAAGATCAAGCGCCCGGCGCTCATGCGCCAAGCTTTCTTCCAGAATGTCGCGGACGCTGTGCCGGTGCGTTTCTTCAATGGCGGCGATGCGCAGGCTGGGGTGACCGTCCAGACCGGTCAGGATTTCGCCCACCTGCTGGGCATGCGCCAGCGACTCGGCGGCCTGCTTTTTGAAGAATTCCACGATGGGGATGCGGTTCGGCCCCGTCACCATCAGGGCAAAGTGCGTGTAGCACACCACGCCGGCCAGCTCGCACTCCATAATTTCGGCAAGCAGCGCCGTGGTTTGCTCAACGTCAATGTCCTCAAGAATCTGCTTCATAAGCTTTGTCCTCTACAAGCGTCCGTTCAAAGCGGCGGCCGACGGCGAGGGTTGGTCGGCGGGTTGTGAAGCCGGCGGCGATGTTCCGGCTGCGCCAAGATAAATCACCAGAAACGCCGCGCAAAGCACGGCTACCGACGCCTTATAGACGCCTGGCGTTTCCGCCGGCGACAGGAAAGCCTCAATCACGCCGGCGACCACCAGCAATGGAAAACATAGCGAGAGTAGTTTGACAGCGGCGATCCCGCGTTCCAGCAATGCCTCGCCGCGCGTCCGGTCGCCGGGCGCAATGAGCGCGCCACCCATTAAAAAGCCCGCCCCGCCGGCGATAAAGATCGCTGTCAACTCGAAGACGCCGTGCGCGCATACAAACACGAGCAGCGGCGTAAAGCTGTATTTCACCGCCAGCGCCAGAATCCCGCCGATGTGCATGCCATTGACCGCCAGAATGTAAAACGTGCCGAGGCCGGCGAAGATCCCCAGCGCGAACGCGCCCATCGCCACGCGCAGGTTGTTCGTCATGATGAGCGAAGCGACGAGTTGATTTTCGCCGTTGATGTCGGCCGTCCAGTTCCGCCCGCGCTTGATTTCTTCGAGCGCGCCGGAGAGTCCAATGACCGACGCAAATGCCTCGTCGTAGCAGACGAACAAGCCGCCGAAGAGCGCAAACCCGGCGAACACCAGAAACGACGCGAACACATAGCCCCGGTACGTCCGAAAGAGCGCCGGCGCGTCGTAGCGGTAAAAGCGCCACAGTTTGCGCCAACCGCCGCTCTCCGTGCGGTAGATCGCTCCATGCGCGCGCACCGCCAGATGGTTGAGATAGTTGATCAACTGGGCGTCGCGCACTTCGTGGCGGGCGACCGCCAGATCGGCGGCGGCGCGCTGATAGAGCCGGCCGAACTCGCGGACTTCCTCGCGGCGCAGGCGGCGCAACCCGCCCCGGCCGACGGCGGCGAGCAGCGCCTCCAGCCGTTGCCAGTCGGCCTTGCGTCGTTCAATGAAGTCGTGTTCCCGGGCCATGATGGTTGCGCGCCGAGGTCAGCCGAGTTCTTCGTACACGATGACGTCGTTAGTATAGATGCAAATCCGCGCGGCGATTTTCATCGCCTCTTCGGCGACTTGGCGGGCGGAGAACGTGGTGTGCGCCAACAGGGCGCGCGCGGCAGCTTCGGCGTAGGGGCCGCCTGACCCAATCGCCATGCATTCGGTGTCCGGCTCAATGACATCGCCCGTACCCGACAACAGCAACGTCACCTTTTCATCCGCCACGAGCAGCAGAGCTTCGAGGTGGCGCAGCATGCGGTCGGTGCGCCAGTCTTTGGCGAGTTCAACGGCCGCCCGCTGAAGCTGTCCGTGGTACTGGTCAAGTTTGGCCTCAAAGCGGGTGAAGAGCGAGAAAGCGTCCGCCGTGGCGCCGGCGAACCCGGCAAGGATTTTGTCGTTGTACAGGCGGCGAATCTTGCGGGCGTTGCCCTTGACGACGTTCGCGCCCATGGTCACTTGGCCGTCGGCCGCCATCACGACCTTGCCTTCGCGGCGTACCGCAAGGACGGTCGTACTCCGAATCTGCGGGTGAGTGTCAATCCGGCGCGGACGAATCACGGACGGCGTGCGTGAAGAAGACGGGAATCAAAGTTACCAAGTCGTCTGTAGCACAGGGTGGCGTTTGGCGCAAACACCGGCGGGGCGCGGCGCTGCTTGTGGCCGCCGCCTACACCCGATTGGCTTTGAGTTCCGCCAGTGGGTAATGCGTCCCGCGCCACGTAATCCCCCGCCTCACCAGCGTCCGCAGCACGGCGTTCCAGACAATGAAGATCAGTAACACCACTGTGACGGGGAACAGCGGAACGTGCCGCCACTTGACGCCGTGCCGCAGCGAGTTGTCGGCGTACAGCACCAACCCCAGCGCCGCGTTCAGGAGGTTGAGCCACCAGAGCCAACCAGTGGTCAACGCTAAGGCGAGGTAGGGCCACACAAACAAAACAAACAACGTGAGCGGGCCGACCGCCGCCAGAGCCAAGTTGTAGTCCATCCCGGCGAAGGCGTTTTTTTCTAGCCCGCGAATTAGTTCACCCACCGAGCGATACCACACCACCGACAGCAGGTGTTTTCCCGCAACCAACTCCTGCCGTCCGCCGGCGCGCTTGATGATTTTGCCGAGCTTGATGTCGTCGTCCGGGCGCATACGGATGGCGGCGTGCGTCCCGGCGCGTTCATAAGCGGCGCGGCGTACAAGATTGAAAGCGCCAACGCCGACAAAAGCTGGACTGCGTGGATCGCGCGCCCGCCACGGACGAATGAACATCGCAAAACACATGGTGAACGTGCCAAGGAACGCCGTCAGCAATGCGCCCGGCATATGCACTTCGGGTCCCATCGCCAGATGGTCGAGCCGCTCCGCCACGGCGAACGCCGTCGCGCGCCGCACGGCGCTGGGATGCATTACGATGTCGGCGTCGGTAAACAGCAAAAACTCACCCTGCGCCGCCTGCGCCCCGATCCAGTGCGCATGATTTTTCCCCAGCCAACCCGGTGGCAGTTCGGGGACGGTAATGACCTTGAGGGACGGATATTCCTGCTGAAGCCGCGCCAGAACATCACTAGTGGCGTCCGTTGAGCGGTCGTTGACGACGATGATTTCAAGCGCCGGATGGTCTTGCGCCGCCAATGACCGCAACGCTGGTTCGATGGTGTCGGCTTCGTTGCGGGCAGCGACAATGACGCTCACAAAAACGTCCGTGGACGCATCCGAGCCGACCGCATCAACTAGGAAGCGAATCGCCCGATTGCCCCGTCCCAAGGCGACTACGGAAACCGCCAACGCAACAGCGGTCAGCGCCGCCACAGACTGGAACAAGGTTTCGAGCATCGGCGAACCACCATGCGGATGAGCGCCGCGTCTTCAGGCGCTGCGCCGAAGGCAAAGGTCAAGCACGCGATCAAGGGCTGCGCAGGCGGCGGCTTCACCGGCGGCAACCACCGCCTCTAGACCGCGCTCCGTCGGCAGCATCCCGGCGAGTGGAATCGCCGGGGCGATGAGCACGTCGGCGGCGTCCAGCGCGCAGCGGTAATGGTCGGGGAAAAACCGACGCACCGCCGGGTTCGTCGGCTCCACGCCGACGGCACGCAGGACGGAAGAAACACCCAGCACATCGGAAGCCACGACCAAGGTCGCCCCCATCTCACGGACCGGCGCGGAGGGCAACGGACAAGCGATGCCGCCGTCCAGTAAGGTCAGCCCGTTGCGGACGACAGGACGCCGCACACCCGGCAGGGCGCAGCTGGCGCTGATCGCGCTGGGTAGGTCGCCCTCGTCGAGCAACACTAACCGGCGCGACGGCCACTCGCTGGCGATCGCGGCAAAGGGACGCTCCAGCTCGTCAAAAGCGGCGGGCAGGTATCGCATGCAGAAGCGTTCCAAACTCTCACCGTCAAACAACTCCGGCCAGAAGGTGGACGCCGCAATGTCGTACATCTCGCGCCACGACATCCCCGCTGCCAGCATAGCGCCGATGATGCTGCCGGCGCTGGTTCCGGCGATGAACGTCGGAACCAGCCCGTACACTTCCAGCGCCTTGACGACGCCGATGTGCGCCAGCCCGCGCGGGCCGCCGCCGCTTAGGGCCAGACCAAGACCGGAGGTGGTTGGAAAAGCGCGCATTGTCGCCTACCAAATCGCTTGGCGTTTCGGAAGCGCCGGTTTGATTGCCGGGGGAAAAGGCAAGGGTAATCGGTCTTGCGGCGGCGAACCAACCGAAGTCGCCGGACGACGTCGGTCAATCTCGGCAAGCACGCACGCGCTTCTCTTGCCGCGCCCAGCCAAAAGCAAGTACCTTCGACTCCCCGGCACGCTTGACCTGCCTACCACGGCTACGCTCCGACCTTTCTGCTGGAGACGGGTTCTATGTCATTTCTTGACCAGATGACCAAGGAGTTACTCAAACGCTACGGACGTCTTGCGCTGGGCCGACCGTTTGCGCCCGCTTTTCTCAACATCTTGGTTACGTCCGTTTGCGACATGCGCTGTGTCCACTGCTTTTTCACCGACGAACTGGATGACAAAGAGCGCAAGAAGTTGCAAATGAAGACGGAACACATCGTGCGCATCAGTGAGACATTGGGCGGTAACCTTTCCGTCCTTGTCATCGCTGGCGGCGAGCCGTTCACCCGCCTTGACCTGCCGGACATTGCGCGGGCGTTTTACAAGAACAACCGGCTGGAATCCATCTACCTGATGTCAAACGGGCAGATTCAGAAACGCATTCTGCCCGATGTGGAGCGCATCCTGACAGAGTGTCCCAACCTACATGTCACGGTAGCGCTGGGTATTGATGGCTTGGAAGCCGAACACGACAAGATTCGCCAAAAGCCGGGCAGCTGGGCGCGCGCAATTGATACGGCGCGCCAACTTCAGAAGCTCAAAAAACACTTTGGGCGGCTGGACGTTCAAACCTGCACTTGTGTCATGAACTCCAACCAAGACCGGCTGTTCGAGTGGTACGAATTTCTCAAAAACGACCTCAAGCCGGACAAAATCAACGTCAACTACATCCGTCCGCCGGCCGCACGCCCGGAGGAACTCAACATTGACTTGGAGCGTTACCGGCGGCTGTCCGAGATGATTCTGGAGGATTCGCGGAGCGGTCGCGCCAAAAACGTTTACAGCGGCCCGAACGGCGCCTTCAAGGCGGCGGTGGACATCTACATGCACGAACTCATCGCCAAGACGCAGGAAGAGCAGAAGGCCCAACTACGGTGCTTCGCCGGGACGGCCGGCGGCGTCATTTACGATGAGGGAACGGTGTCGAGCTGTGAAAACCTACCGCCCATCGGCAACCTGCGCGACTACGACTGGAATTTTTCGGCGTTGTGGTATTCCGAAGCGATGAACCTGCGCCGGGCGCGCGTCAAGGATGGGTGTTTCTGTACACACGAAAGCAACTGCTATTACCCGTCGCTGGCGTTCAACCCCAAACATCTGGTCAAGATCAAACGGTTGGAGCGCGAGATTATCGCTGCGCGTAAGCGGGTTGAGGCGCTGGAAGCTGGAACGGCCGTCGCCGCCGCTTCATAGATGTTCGCGGGAGGGCGCATGCCCCGCCCTCCTGCGATGCCAGCTTTAATCGAATAGCGTCTGCACCGCCCTACGTAACTGCTTCACTGAAAATGGTTTTGTCAGCCGCTCAAGGCGGGTGGAAGGTGGCAGTGTCGGAACTGCGCCTGCCGTGGGTAGGCCGCTGATAAGCAAAAACCGCTCACACAAGCCGCGTTCGGCCAGCTCGGCGATGAGTTGTCCGCCGCTGACATGGGGCAGTGAGAAGTCGGAAGCCACTAAAGTCAGCGGCTTCCCAAGGTTCATCGCAAACGGCAATGCCTGTGCGCCGTCATGCAGTTGGTGAACGTGCGCAAAGCCCATCACCGACAGATGCTCCGCCAGTAAAGCGCACAGCGCCGGCTCGTCTTCAATAACTACGGCCGTTGCGTCCGCCGGCAAGGACAACGGTGACGCTCTGAACTCCCCGGAGAACTCTTCGGCGCGCGCCGCGCCGCCGGTTGCAACCGGGAAAAACAGTGTGATGGTTGTGCCGACGCCCGGCGCGGAGTCCACCGTGATGAAGCCTTGGCTTTCCGCTACGAAGCCGTACACCGTCGCCAGCCCCAAGCCCGTGCCATACCCAACTTCCTTCGTCGTGAAAAACGGCTCAAAGATGCGGCGCTGCGTCTCGGCGTCCATGCCGACGCCGGTATCTTCGACAGCGACCGTGATGTAGTCGCCCGGCGACGGCATGTGGGCGAACACGACGCGGGCAGACATTTGACTGATGACATCTTCGCTGATGAAGCGCTTTCCCAGCGTCACCGTAAGCTGTCCGCCATGGGGCATGGCGTCGCGGGCATTGATGATGAGGTTGAGCACTGCCTGCGAGAACTGGCCGGCGTCGAGATAGGCGCAGAGCGCCTTGGTTTCGGCTTCCGGCGACTGCACACACAGTCCGGTAAACTCAATCTCGGCCGGCAGGAGTTGGCGCACCATGTCCAGCGTTTCGTCAAGCACGCGGTGAACATTGAGCATTTCCGGCCGAGTTTCGCGTTGCCGCGCGAACGCCCCCAGTTCCTGCACCAGTGCCGTGCCGCGTTTCGCCGCCTGCAACAGTTTGTCCATGCGCCGCCGAGTTGCAGGCGAGTCCCCGACATCGCGGCGCACGATTTCGCCGTAGCCCTGAATGATCGCCAAGACGTTGTTGAAGTTGTGGGCGATGCCGGCCGCCAACTGCCCGACGGCCTCCATTTTTGAGCGTTGCCGCTGCCGGGCTTCGGCGCGGCGACGTTCGGTGATGTCGCGCTGCACCGCCACCCAGTGCGTCACCCAGCCGTCGGGGCGCGCCACCGGCGTAATCGCCAACTCCGCCCAAAACTCGCTACCGTCTTTCCGGTAGTTGAGGATGTCCAACGTAATCGGTCGCCAGTTCCGCAGCGCCTCACGGATGCGGGCGCGGGCTTCCGGGGAGGTGCCGGGTCCCTGAAGGATACGCGGCGTTTTTCCAATGACTTCTTCTCGCGTGTAGCCGGTCATCCGCTCAAAGGCTCGGTTGACGTACACGATGCGCGGCCCTGGTGGGTCAATCGGTTCCGGCTCCGTCACCAGCACTATGTCGTTGATGTGATCCAAAATAGCGCCGAGCAGGCGAATTTCCTCTTCCCTCTCCACTTCGGCGTTGATGTCCCGCGAGACCAGAAATACGTTGGTGACGCGCCCGTTGGCGTCCCGCCGGGCGACGGCGCGGCAATGTCGCCACTGCGGGCTGCAACCGGGCGGTGTGAAGCGATACCGCAGCTCGCGCGCCTGACCGTCGGCGGCCACCTTCATCAGCATTTCATGGACGTAGGCGCGGTCGTCCGGGTGGACGAACCGCTCGATGGCTTCCGGCGGCGTGACCGGCGTGTCACGTACGTCAACGCCCATGCGTGCAAGGGATTGCGCTGACAGGCAGAGGCGTTGGTCGGCGACATTGTACGTCCAAGTCGCCAGCCCGGTGGATTGGCAGAGGTCTTCAAAGTTGCGTTTGAGCGCGGCGTGACGCGCGTCGTAGGCTTGGAAAACCCGCGTGAGAAACTCGGCGCTGCGGGACTCCAGCGCGCCGGCGTCGGCCGCCGCAGCCGAACGTTCACGCACCAACCGGTGGTGGCAGCGAATGATGTCGGCCGCCGCCGGCCAAGCGTCGGCTTGCAGGTTGGCGAAGGGGACGAGCGTGTCTTCACCTCGCAGGTAGGCGTCCAGTGCGGCCGTGTAGGCCGCTTCCTGTTCAGGCGTCATCCGGCGGTTGTCATCTGGGGGGGGGGACATAGCCTTTCATTGTTATGCAGAAGGGCGCGGCGGACTTCTTAAGATTTTCAAAAAAAGTAGTTCGGCGTATTTTCTTAGCGCGGCGTCAGCAAGTCAATCGCATTTGTCTGGACATAATCGAGCAAAGCTTCCACGCCGCGCTGCGCCAGAACAAAGTTTTCATACTCGGTCAGCGGTATGACGTAGAGCAGTTTGACCGCGCCGGCCGCATCTTCGAGCGTGTCGGGATCGGCGTCGGTCAGCGCCGGGTGCAGCCATACGTCGTAACAGCAGGTGAAACCGGGAACGCCGCCCGGCGTGTGTACGCGACCGTGCCAGTCAAATCGTACTTCCGGGGCGCGGGCCGCCGCCGCCAGTTGCGCCAAGAACAGGGCGGCCGCCGTTTGCCCGGCAAGGTCGAGCGGGTGTTTGACCAACCAGTGCAGTTCGATGGGTGAGCCGTCGGCGGCGCAGGCGACTTCGGACAGCCCCAGCGTGTTGAAGGCCGTCGCTGCGCCGGCGGGGTCTTCCCAGACGGCGATGTGCAGGTCGTCGTGCGCCGCCATCCGGGTCGGCCGCCCCCAGTGTTCGGACATTTTGAAAAACAGCCGCCGCATACGCGGCGTCGGCGGGTTAGGCGTCGGTGGGCTGGCGGGAATGGGTGGGACGGACATACAAAACCGCTGCTTTCCAGCTTTTTCGCATCGGTGAAGGCGGTCCACCTTGTAGGCTGTTTTCCAACCTACGGTACGATACGGCGCTGAACGCCGCCAATTCCAAACCGCCTGTCACTGTGCTGAAGGTGGTTTTGCTCAGGCCTAGCGACACCCCGGCGTAAAGGCCGCGTCACTGGTGTAGTGGTCCACCACGAGGCGGATTTGGGCGGCTCAGAAACGCTGTTCCCCAAGAGGACGCGCGGCGCGTTCGCTGGGCTGTAAGGTTGCCGCTCGCCTTGCAGGCTATCTTGCCTGACGGCTGTAACCGCCACTTTCGCACACCCTCACCCACAACCCCGCCGACCGGCGGGGAAATCGCTACATTTTTCTTGAAGGCGCGCTAAAACCGCAGGGAGGCGAAGCGACCAATGTCCCTCTCGACGCTTCAAGCTGAACTCACAGCCGAACTGGAAGCCATTCGCGCGGCGGATCGGTGGCGCGAACTGCGCCCGGCGCAAGCGCCGCCGACGGTGACGTTTCAGTACAACGGCCGGCAGTGGGTGAACTTCTCCAGCAACGATTACCTTGGCTTGGCGATGCATCCGCGCCTGATCGCCGCCGCGCAGACGGCGACAGCCCGCTGGGGAACGGGCGCGACGGCAAGCCGTCTGATTTGCGGTACGCTGGCGCTGCATGCCGAGCTTGAGACCGCGTTGGTCAACTTCAAGGTCGGCGGACGCCCCGGCTACCGCGCGTTGCTTTTCAACAGCGGCTACCACGCCAACCTGTCGCTTCTGACGGCGCTGGCCGACGCGCGCGATGTCATCTTTTCCGACGCGCTCAATCACGCCAGTCTCATTGACGGCTGCCGCCTTAGCCGCGCCACGGTCGTCGTCTATCGTCACAACGACGTGGATGACCTGCGGGCTAAAATCGCCGCGCATCCGCAAGCGCGCAGGAAGCTCATCGTCACCGACGCCGTGTTTTCCATGGACGGCGACCTTGCGCCGCTCAACGAACTGCTTGACCTCGCCGAAGCCGCCGGCGCGTGGGTGGTGCTAGACGAAGCGCATGCGACGGGCGTGCTTGGCCCTGGGGGGCGCGGACTGGCGGCGACGCTTGCGCAGGACAACCGGCCGCTCATCACGATGGGTACGCTCGGCAAGGCGCTGGGGAGCTTTGGGGCGTTTGTCGTCGCGCCGAGCGTTGTGATCGAACTGCTCATCAACCGGGCGCGGCCATTCATTTTCACGACCGCTCCGCCGCCAGCCCCGGTCGCCGCCGCGTTGGAAGCTGTACGGTTGTTGATGGAAAGCGACGAACCGGTACGCGCTCTGCGCGCCAACATCGCTCGGATGGCGACGGCGCTGGGTTTTGCGCCGACGTGGCCGACGCCGATTTTCCCTGTCATCTTTGGCACGGAGTCGGCGACGCTGGCCGCGATGCGGGCGCTTGACGAATGCGGCTTCTACGTGGTGGGGATTCGTCCGCCGACCGTGCCGCCCGGCGCTTCGCGGCTGCGGCTGACGGTGACGGCCGCCCATACGGAAGCGCAGATTGCCGCCGTGGCCGAAGCGATTCAGGCCTTGCCGACGCCACGTTCGTGATTGGTCTATAGCTCGAACAACTCAGCAGGCGCAGCAGTGGATTTCATAGTAGTAAAAAACAAAATTGCCGCTCTCGCGGACGAAGTATGGATGCAGCGTCCAGTTGAGTCCCGTTTGTTGGTGAAGAAAGTCGCGCGTTGCCCCAGCCTCGCTATAGATTGTGGCGCAGATGCTCTGTAGGGATGTTGAAGCAGATGAAGTTGTTGTCAAAGCGCCTAACTCATTTGACACCTTGACGACAAATCCTCTCTGCCCTTCGGTGTTTTTTCTTCTAAAACGCCACGAGCTTCCTGATTTGGCGGGCATGGCTGAGAACTTGATGTCAAAAAGCGGGCGGTTGCGTATCGGCTAATTTGCTCGGCCGGCAAGACATAGACTGCCCGTGATTCGTAAAAGGCATTGGCGGGTAAAACTGTGAGCGACTGGTTGTTCGCCACTCTTGAAGTGAGCTGAACCATGCTTTTACTGAGGAGAGCCATCACTTCCGACTGACCTTGAGGAGGCAGAGATAATGCCAGTCCAATACCCCCGACATATGTCTGACCATCTGAAAAAACCAAACCGACTCGATCAATATTTCCAGGCCCAAGGTTTGTTAGCTTTGCCGTCAAGAGACACATTTGTCCGGAGACGACTTCAAGAGTGGCCGACTCAATGCGAAATGGAGATTCATTGGGGTGAGCTACATTTAGAGTCATCCGTTGAGTGGAAGGCGGATGACCTGCTGAGACTTGTTGGTACAAATGTTGAGCCGATGTATCTTCAGCCAACGTAAGAAAAAATAGGCCTGCCAAGGCGGCAACAGTCAACGAGCGAAGTGTGCCGGTTCTGTGCTTGTCATACATACGCTGTACCTCAGGCTCTTGCGTTGACCACTGACCAAGAAAATGTGGCCATGTAGCTGAGTACGCCGAAGTTTTGAGAACATTATTGCGCTTGGGATAACGCAAGTATTACAGTAGTCACTCCTAGCTTGTCAAGATTAGTAATCACGCAATGCACGGCGATATTTGCACGTCGGACGGCTTCCGGTTATTCGTAGCGCAGGGCTTCCGCCGGGTCGAGATAGGCGGCTTTGATGGCCGGGATGAGTCCGGCGACAAGACCGATGCCGACCGAAATGGCAAAGCCGGTCACCACCCAGAAGGCCGAAACACTGGACGGCAAATCGGGAATGGCGACATTGATGACGCCGCTGACGCCCAGCCCGACCAAAATGCCGATGCAGCCGCCTAATCCGGTCAGCGACATCGCTTCAATTAGAAACTGCATGATGATGTCAATCCGCCGCGCGCCCAGAGCACGGCGCGTGCCGATTTCCTTCGTCCGCTCCGTGACGGAAACCAGCATGATGTTCAGAACGCCGATGCCGCCGATCAGCAACGCCATGCCCGAAATCGGGACAACAATCGCGGCCAGCACGAGCGTGATTTTGCCAAAGCCTTCTTTTTCGGCGTTGGGCGTTGAGATGTGAAAGTCGTCCGGTTTGTAAAACGGTACGTTGCGCCGCTTGCGCAGCAGCCGCGTGATGTCGTCCACCATGCGGTCGAGTTGGCCGTCCTTGGCTCTGGCCACGATCATGTAGTCCTTCACGCGCGGATAAAGCCGGCGAAACGTCGCGTGGGGAATGATGGCGCAGTTGTCTTCCCAGTTTGAGCCGGGAAACATCCCGCGTGCAGCGCTTTTCTCAAGGACGCCGACGACGCGAAAAATCTGCCCGTTGATGGTGAACTCGTTGCCGACGGCCTCGGTCGTACCGAAAAGCGTCTCAGCCGTGTCGTAGCCAATGACGGCCACCGACATCCCGTGCCGGCTTTCAACCTCGGTGTAGTAGCGTCCAGCCAAGATTTGCATGTTGCGCGCTTCGAGAAACGCCGGGTCGCCGCCGCGCAGGACGGGACGGCTCGCCTGCCGGTCGCGGTACTTCATAATCGCGGCGTCCTGCTCGCCGGGCCACTTGCCGAGGCAGGCGGTCGCCACGGCGACGCTCGGCAGTTCAGCCACGGCCAAGCCGTCCTCGTAGGTCAAATCCTTACGCTGCCGCTCTTCAAACGTCGGTTCGCGCGGGCCGTTGAATTCGAACTTGGAGACAAAGATGGTGTTGGTTCCAAATCGTTCGACCATGGCGGCGAAGCGTTCTTCAAGTCCGGTGACGACGGATGAGACCAAAATCACGGAGGTCGTCCCGATGATGACGCCCAACACGGTAAGTAACGACCGAAACTTGTGCGCGCTAATGGTGGCGAATGCTTGGGTGAGACTTTCGCGGAAGCTGTCGAGCGACATACGTTGTTCCGGCCTGTGGAGTGAGTTACGGACTTACTCGGCGCGCAACGCCACAACTGGGTCGAGGTTTGCGGCGCGATACGCCGGGTAAATACCGAAAAGCAGCCCGACGCTGATTGAGACGACCAGCGCCAAGACTACCGCCCAGATCGGCATTGCAAAGGGCAGTCCAAACTGGGAGGCGACAACCAATCCGGCCCAAGCCGCGACTAGCCCAATGACGCCGCCTACGCCCGAAAGCAGCGCGGACTCAACCAAAAACTGCGACAGAATATCCCGCCGTCGCGCGCCAAGGCTCTTGCGGATGCCGATTTCGCGCGTTCGTTCCGTCACGGCGACCAGCATGATGTTCATAATGACGATGCCGCCGACAACTAGTGAGATGGAAACGACGCCCAACGCGACGACGGCGATCATCCCGGTAAGGTTGCGCCAGAGGTCTTTGAGGGCGTCGGCGCCGATGAAGGCAAAGTCGTCTTTTTGTTCCGGGCGTAGGTGATGTCGGGCGCGCATAATACTGCGCACTTGGTCTTCGAGGGCTTCGAGCGCCACACCGGGCTTCGGTTGCAGTACAATCGAAAGCGACTGGCGTGGGCCGAAAAGGCGCAGGTGTACCGAAGGCGGGATCACGACAAAGGTATCGCGGTCAGTGCCGAGAAACGCGCCTAGTTTTTTGGAAACGCCGATGATGCGAAACAGCTCGCCTTGGATGCGGATGTCGCGTCCGACCGGATCGGCGCCGCCGAAGAGCTTGTCGCGGATGTTATACCCGACATAGGCGACGTTGGCGCAGTTTTCATCGTCGCTTTCGACAATAAAGCGTCCTTCCTCAACCGAAATGTTGCCGGCCCCCATCGCAGGAACGCTGGGCGAGTAGCCGATGACCGAAACATTCGTCAACTCCGACCCGCCATAGCGCAGATAAGGAATGGATTGTTCGAGCCGAATACCCATTTCCTGCGCCAAACTCGCTCGTGCGCGCAGGTCGCGGTAGTCATCCATAGTAATAAGTTTGTTTTTTTGGACACGCAGCCATTCATCAAGGCTGGTCACAATGCCGTAGCGGTCAAGGATGACCGTATTAGCGCCGAATTCCTCTTCCATTGTTTTGCCGACATAGACGTTCATGCCTTCAATAACGGCCGCAACGGCGACCACGGTCATGACCCCGAAGATGACGCCCAGCAGAGTCAGAAAACTCCGCAGCTTGTGGGCGCGCAGCGCGTCAACAGCCAGCCGAACCGCCTCACGAAACGGCATACCGCCAGTAGACATGCAAACCTCGGTGCGTTAGAGATGACGACGACGATGTTACCAGTGCGGAACGATGGGCGTCGGCTGTGAGTTCCGCCAAGCTTCCCACGCCGGCGACGCAGGCGACGGATCGAGCGATCGAGTGCGCGACCGGCCGCCATTGGGTCTGGAGCGGTAAAGAGTATGAAGAACGGTGTTCGTTGCCGGCGGCTGGCGTGGTTGGTTGGTCTGGCTCTGCTTAGCGCCTGCCGAAGCGCCCCGCCGCCTCCGCCGCCGCCCGAACTGTTTACGCTGATTGAACGCTTCCTACCGCAGTTTGACGGCGCGCGGGCGCACGCCAGGCAACCGCCGCTTACGCGGGAAGAGGCGGAACGGCTGCTGACGGACGGACGGATTGAGCAACGGTGGCGGCTGGAAAATGAGCGCGAAGTGTTGACGGCGGTGGCGACCGTACGCTTTGGCAAAGGGGAGGGTCAGTGCCGCATCATGGTGGCGGCGTTACCTGGGCAGGCGACCGTTCACAGCGTTACGTTTCAGTTGTCCAACCTGACCGATCCGGCGCTGGCCGACGACGAGAACCACGTCATTGACGCCTTTGTACGTCGGTACGGCGATCCGTCGGATGTTGACGTGCCGGACATTGACTTGGTCTGGCGTCTAGCGGAAGGGGCGTTGGTTTTGCTCTCCGCCGAAGCCGATGATCCGACGATGACCTTTGCGTTGCGTCCACTGTCTGAGTCGCCGGTGGACGACGCGCTGGGTGACGGCGGCGAACTGCGCGACCACGATTGAAGAAGTCTCCACATATGTGCAGCGACAACACGGCGTGAACCGCGTCAGCTTGCCGCTCTAAGGAACGCCGCTGCCCGCCAAACGACGGACTGCTTTGCCACGCCGTTTTTGGGAAAAGACTCCAGCCCGTATCCTTTCGCTCATCAACCCATCGTACCGACTGCTGATGTTTCCGAAAAACTGACCGGGAGAGCGATGTGAGCAAGACAACCACCGCCGGAGCAGTTCTGATAAGCGATGCTTGGTTGAATCGCGTCAACGGTTTGGCGTGCGGCGGCGTTCCGCTGCTTTCCACGTGGTGGCTCAACGCCATGCGCCACGCTGGAAGGCGTGGCAGTTCCTTACCCCAAAAGAGCAGCTTGGAAGCTATCCGGCGCGGAACGCCGCTGGCTAACTCGCTACATTTTCTCAAACATCGCACCAGCTTGGTGTAGAGCGGAGCGTCGCAGGGCGGACGCTAGGTCATGCGCCCCATACCTTGTTCGCATCAAACAAGTTGCCGAAAGAGGGCTACGTTAGCCGACCCTGTGCGGCGGCGATGAACGTCCGCGCGTTCTCCACCGGCGTCGGCGGCAAGACCCCGTGTCCCAAGTTCAGAATGTGTCCCGCCGCCCCCTTCGCCTTCGCCAAAACCTCCTCCACCCCACGTACAATCCCCTCCCGCGTCCCTAACAGCCGACACGGGTCCAAGTTCCCCTGCAACGCCGCCTTCCCCTGCACGCGCCGGACCGCCTCCGCCATGTCCGTCCGCCAGTCTATGCTCAACACCTCCGCCCCAGACGCCAGCATCCCCTCCAACAAGTGCGCGCTCCCGTTGACGTACAGAATACGCGGCACCGCGCCCCCAACCTGCTCAAACACCCGCTGAAGGTACGGCAGCGCAAAGGCCGCAAAATCCTCCGCCGACAACTCCCCAGCCCACGAGTCAAACAACTGCACCGCGTCCACCCCGGCCTCAATCTGCGCCTTCAAATAGAGCGCTTGTGTGTCCGCCAGCTTCTCCATTAGCTGGTGAAACAGCGCCGGCTCCCGGTACATCATCGTCTTGATCAGGTGGTAGTTTTTCGAACTCCCGCCCTCAATCATATACGCCGCCAGCGTCCACGGCGCGCCTGCAAAACCCAGCAGCGGCACTTCATCCGCAATCTCCCGCTTGAGCGTCCGAATGATGTCCATCACAAACGGCATCGTCTCAACCGGGTCCGGCACGCGCAACGCCGCCACGTCCGCCGCCGTCCGTACCGGGTTGGGGATCTGCGGCCCGACCTGCTCCGTCAGCCGCACTTCTAGTCCCATCGCCTCGACCGGAATCAAAATGTCGGAAAACAAAATCACCGCGTCCACGCCCAGCAGGCGCAGCGGTTGCAGTGACACCTCGACCGCCAAGTCCACCGTCTTGCACAGCGTCAAAAAGGGCAAATCCTTGCGAACAGCGCGGTACTCCGGCAAATAGCGTCCCGCCTGCCGCATCATCCACACCGGCGTCCGTTCGACGGGCTGCCGCCGCGCGGCGCGCACCAACAGGTCATTTTTCAAAGGCATGGGTGCATCAACTCACATCCGAAGGGGAATTGTCGCCGCGAAAGCGCGAACTACCAGCCAATCTATACTCCCCGCTGAACGAAGTCATGGTTGAAACCACTCGCGTTAGCGGGTCAGCGCCGAGACTTCAGGACGGCCGCGTAAGAGCAGTTTCGGCGTAAGTGGAGCGATACGCCGATAAACTGCGTCAGTGTTCAGCGTGCGGTGGAACGCCGCCGCCCACCAAACGACGGGTAAACCGGCTACATCATCTTCGGAAAGCGCAACAAAAACCCACAGCCGCGATGAAACCAAGCCCAAGTCCTGCTCGGCCTCTTGGCTGACGCCGGCGGAAGCTGGCGAAAGGCTGCATACGAGAACCCTTCCAAGGCAAACACTTCGGCCAAACGCACGGGCGGATGAAGCCGCTTCAGCGGATAAAATCGTACGTCACCTTGATCTGAAACTGCCGATTTGGACGCCCGACGCCGACGCCGGTTGTCTGGTTGAAGATGAAAAAAATGTCCGAATTCGGACGATAAATGTAACGCACCCGCGCATTGATGCTGGTCAGGCGCGCCGCCGAGTTGATCTGCACCAAACACGTGGAAAGCCACTTGCGTGAGAAGTTATACGTTACGCGCCCATTGAACAAGTTGGTTGAAAATTCACCCTGCGGCAACCGGACGGCGTTGAAGCTGTGGCCGGCTTCGAGCGACAGGTGTGAGTCCGGCCGCCACGTAAAGCCGGCGTTGAGTTCCCGGCGCGTCCCGCCGTAAAAACCGCCCCAACTGCCGCCGGCGTCAAAGAGAAAACGCCGACTGCGATCGGTGGAAAAGTTTGCGCTGTGGCGATGGAACGTGTACCGCCCCGGCGGAATGACGACGCCCGGACGAATCCGAAACGGCCGGGTCGGCGCGTCGGTTTCCGTACGCCACGGGCGAATGGTCAACCCGGCGGAGTTGGCGAAATCCACCGTCACGGCCGTGGCGAACGTCCGGGTCTGCAAATCGCCGGTCGTTCGATCTTGGTAGTACTCGCCAAAACCCTCGAAGCGAATCTCACGCACGGTCTTCGCTATGGCGGCCGGTCGCCACTTGTAGGCGGCGTCGCCGAAGTACTGCCGCACGTCGCGGCGCAACGCGAACCCCAGCTCCGGGTTGTAGTTGCGCCCGATTTCCTCGTAAATCCCGAAGAGCCGCATTCGATTCGTGTCGTAGCCGCTCTGCACGCGAAAGCTCGTCGAATCGCCGGACAGCCCCGGCGAGAAGGTCTTGGCGATGAAAGCGTAGCTTGTCCAGTAGTCGTTGAAGTTGATTTGCGCGTCGAGGCCGACGCCCCGGTTGTACGCCCGCCGTTCCCCGCCCTGCCGATTGAGCGCGATGGCCCCGATGTTGGAGCGTGTCCCAACATCGCGTTTGACCCGCGCGACGGTGAATCGCTCGCGCGGCACGGCGCGTTCCGTACGGCCTGCTTCACGCAACGGGCGCGTTTCGACATGCAGAAAGCCGATGTTCCACGGGCCGGCCTTCCCGGTGACTTTCGCTCCGAAATCAATCGGCAGCGGCGCGCCGTCGTCGGTCAGCCCAATCCGGCGGGTGAAGAAAAGCTGATTGACGCCGGGGCGGCCGAACAGAAAAATCCCCGCATTTTCGAGGAAGAAGTCGCGCCGTTCGGGAAAGAACACGGAAAAGCGCGTCAGGTTGACCACTTGTTGATCCACTTCCGCCTGCCCGAAGTCGGGATTGACGGTGAACTCCGCCGTCACCGACGGCGTGACGCCGACGCGGGCGACCTCGACGCCGACCGCTCCCGAAAAACCGCTTTCAAAACGACCGCCAAGCGGCGTCGGGACGTTTTGGCGCACCCGCCCGGTGATGTAAGGCTTGATTTCAAAGAGTCGTGGGCGGCTTATTTCTTCCACGCCGGTGAGTTCCCCGGCCTGCGAAACGCGCAGCAGCCCAAAGGCGCGCTGCCAGCTCGACCACAGGACGACTTCGTTTTTCCGGCGAATGATGCGCGAGACGTTGAAGCCCCACGAAGTCGCGCCCTTCCGAAAGCGCAGGCTCACGAGCGGGATGGCGATTTCCGCCGCCCAGCCTTCGTCGTCGCGCGTCGCGCCCGACAACCACTGCGTATCCCACGACAGGTTGAAGTCGCGGCCTTCATCGGTGATGAGCGCGTCGGACTGCGTGCCGAGCGGATTGACCGAAAAACGATAGGCGTTGCGGCCGTCCCGGTAGGTGTCGAGCAGGACGGCGATTTTGTCGTCGTTGCCGAAACCGGAGTCGCGGTTCAGATCGCGGGCGTTGATTTTGTCCGGCTCACTGTCAAAGCAGCGAATCCCGATGTAAATGTACCGCCGGTCGTACAACAGGCGGCACTCCGTCTTTTCGGTCGGCGGCGAGCCTTCAAACGGCTCCTGCTGACGAAAATCGCGGATGACTTCCGCTTTCACCCACGCCGGTTCATCCAGCCGACCGTCCACTTGGATTGGCTCTTCCGTGTGCGTAATGCGTACGGACGGGCGCAGGGCGGTTGAAACGTCCTGCCCAAACACGGACACGCTCAACCAGCCGACGGCGACGAGGAAGGCAGCGAACGCCGTCAAAAGGGAGGACGGTTTGGAAGGAGCGCGTCTTGACACACAGGAAGCCGGGCGGATCGGTCACGCGCGAGCGGCTGTCAAACATTGCCTTGTGACGCCGTGAACGGCAAGCAATTTCCGGGCGCAGACCGCACAACTAACACAACTTTACACGTCGCCCGGAGAAACCAACCGCAGCGCCGGTGCGCGTTCGCCGGCCGCGCCATGTTGTTTGCCTTCGGGGAAAAACACCAAGCCGTTCGCGCCCAGCATTGAGGTCAGCATCCCGGAGCCTTGTCCCGGCAGAACTTCCGCGCGCCACTCGCCGTCGGCGTAGGCAAGGCGCGCGCGCAAGTAGGTCGGACGGTCACCCTTGGTTTTGACATCGCGCGTCAGCGTCGCAGTGACTTCCGGCAGCCGCCATTGCGCTTCCGGCAGCCCCAGCATCTTGCCGAGCGCCGGACGGACAAACAGGTGGAAACAGACCATACTTGACACCGGGTTGCCGGGGAGTCCAAAGCACGGCCGTCCCAGCACACGCCCAAACAGCAGCGGTTTCCCCGGCTTCATCCAGACGCGCCAAAAGCGGGCTTCCAAACCGAGCCGCGCCAGTGTCGGCTTAACCAGATCGCGGTCGCCGACCGACACCCCGCCGGACGACACGATCAAGTCGGCCGCCTGCGCGGCTGCGACAAAGGCGGCCTCCAGTTGCGCTTCGTCGTCGCGGACAAGCGGCGACACCAGCGGCGACGCGCCGCATTCCCGGACGAGCGCGGCCAGCGCGTAGGCGTTGCTGTTGACGACCTTGCCCGGCGTCGGCGGTTCATCCACCTCGATCAGTTCGTCGCCGGTGGCGACAATGGCGACGACCGGCCGCCGGCGTACCGTCACGAACGCCCGATGAAATGCGGCCAGCACGCCGACATGGGCGGCGGTCAGCCGGTCGCCGGCCGTCATCACGGCTTGACCGGCCGGTACGTCTTCGCCCCGGCGGCGAATGTTGTCGCCGTTGCGCACCGGCCGCGTCACCACCAGCGTTTCGCCTTCCCGCCGGACGTGTTCCTGCATCACGACGGCCGAAGCGCCTTCGGGCAGCGGCGCGCCGGTCATGATCCGAACCGCCTGACCGGAAGACACCGGATGCTGGGGGACATCCCCCGCCGCCACCCGTTCGATGATGTTCAAACGCACCGGCGCGGCTTCGCTTGCTCCGGCGGTGTCCGCCGCAACCACGGCGTAGCCGTCCATCGCCGAGTTATCAAACGCAGGCAAATCGTGGGGCGCGACGACGGTTTCCGCCAGCACGCGCCCGGACGCTTCAAACAGTGAGACTCGCTCGACGCCGACCGGTACAATCCATTCCAGTGAAGCGGCTTGCGCCTCGGCGACGGACAGCGGTTTTTCGTTCGGCTCCATGGCGATTCCACACCGTTTCTACCGAGCAGTTCCGTTGGCTCCAAGAAGATGGAGCGGCGTTAGGATGGTCTGGCGGTCGGCGCGCATGCAAGGGCGAGGACGCGAATGAGGCCGGCGGCGACGCCTCCGCAGAGCCACCAGTTGCGGGGGTACAGCGCCTTTTCTCACCTACGCTGACAGGCGTCGCAGAGGCCGGCGCTCACCATCCTGACCGACTGCGCAAAATGCCGTCTGCAACGGAATGCGACTACCGCTCCACCACCACTTCGCCGTCGCGGTAGCGGAAGGGCGTATTGGCTTCCAGCAGCTTTTGGATTTCCGCCGGGGGGGCGTGTCTCCAGTCCGAGGTTTTCCCAGATGACGGCGGTCTTGTCAAAACTCCCCGTCACGACCCGCGTCCCGTCCGGCGCGAACGCCACCGAACTCACCCAACCTTTATGCCCTTCCAGCTTGACCAGCGCCCGCCCGCTCGCCGCGTCCCAGATGACGGCGGTCTTGTCCCAAATCCCCGTCACGACCCGCGTCCCGTCCGGCGCGAACGCCACGGCGTTTACATAGCCTTCGTGCCCTTCCAGCTTGACCAGCACCCGCCCGCTCGCCGCGTCCCAGATGACGGCGGTCTTGTCCTCGCTCCCCGTCACGACCCGCGTCCCGTCCGGTGAAAACGCCACCGACAACACCGCACCTTTGTGACCTTCCAGCTTGACGAGCGCCCGCCCGCTCGCCGCATCCCAGATGATTACCGTCTTGTCGTCGCTCCCTGTCGCCACCCGCGTCCCATCCGGCGAAAAGACCACTGACCTCACCCAGTCTGTGTGGCCTTCCAGCGTCGCCAGCGCCCGCCCGCGTACGGCATCCCATACCGCCACCGTGTTATCCCCACGCCCAAACGCCGCCCGCATACCATCCGGCGTCGCCGCCATCGCACTCACCACTCCCTGTGTCCCCAACCTCACCAGTACCCGCCCGCTCGCTGCGTCCCAGATGATCGTCGTGCCATCCCAACTCCCTGTCGCTACCTGCGTCCCATCTGAGGAAAACGCCACTGACGCGACATTCGCTTTGTGACCTTCCAGATTGGCGAGTGCCTGCCCGCTTGCTGCGTCCCAAATGATGGCCGTACCGTCAAAACAGCCTGTCACCACTGCCGCCCGTCCGGCGCGAACGCCACCGACCACACCCCGTTTTTGTGTCCTTCCAACTTCGTGAGCGCCTGCCCGCTCGCTGTGTCCCAGATGACGGCGGTCTTGTCGTCGCTCCCCGTCACGACCCGCGTCCCGTCCGGCGCGAACGCCACTGAGGTCA
>JANWUV010000012.1 GCA_025057975.1 Chloracidobacterium sp. | reverse complement strand
TGGCGGCCTTGCCGAAGCATTTCGGCGAC
Source organism: Chloracidobacterium sp. (assembly GCA_025057975.1). Taxonomy (NCBI): domain Bacteria; kingdom Pseudomonadati; phylum Acidobacteriota; class Blastocatellia; order Chloracidobacteriales; family Chloracidobacteriaceae; genus Chloracidobacterium; species Chloracidobacterium sp. The sequence continues at coordinate 118,923 of JANWUV010000012.1, read as the reverse complement.
GGATGCGGCGCATGCTTCCAGTTTCGTGTCGTCCTTGCCGGCGCGGAGCGCTGCGGCCAGACGCGCCAGTTCGCCGAGTTTGCGGCGCTCCGCTCCGGCAAGCGTCGCTTCGGCGGCCGCCACCGCCGGCGTGGGTTGCTCGTCGTCGCCCGTCTCAAGCGCATCCGACACAAACGGTCGGTAGTCCGGCTCATCCTCTACCGCCCCACCGTCGCTTTCAGCGCCCCGGCGGCGCGCTTCCAACGCAGCGACCGCGGCGGCCGGGCTGGACAACACGCAGCGCAGCAGCGCCAGCGCGCCCCAGTAGCGGACGCGGCGCCGCCGCTCTTCAAGTCGCCGTCCCTCGCGCACGATCTCGGCGCAGAAGTCATAGGTTTTGTCAAACAGTTCGCGGTATGGGCGGGAAAGCCGATAGGTCAGATCATGTGTCTCCCGTGTTGGGAAGCAGGCTCTGTCTTCCCAGTCGTGCTCGATGTCCCGGCGGGTTCGCTGCACGAAGTGTTTGGCGAGGGCTTCGCGTTGCGGCTCGGAGAGTTCGGCGGCGTCCCATTCGGCGAATTCGGGGCGGAGCAGACCGAGCAGCGAGCGAAACGCGGACGCGACGCCGCTGTGCGGGGTGGCGGTCAGCAGGATGAGGTGGCGGTTGGGATCGGCGGCGATTTCCTGCAGGAGCTGGTGGCGTTGTTGCCGGTTCTGGTCGGCTTCGGCGGCGGCTGCGCCATGCGCTTCATCCACGATGACGAGTTCGGGGCAGTGAGCCAGAAATTGATGCTTGTGGCGGTCGCTTTTGAGGAAGTCAATGCTGGCGACCTGAAGCGGGTAGTAGCGGTAGAGGCTGTCGCTTCCAACCTTGCGGCGTTCCAGTTGACTGATCGTGCCGGAACGGATGACCACGGCGTCGAGGTTGAACTTGAGCGCCAACTCCTGTCGCCATTGGTCGCACAGGTACGGCGGGCAAAGGACGCACAAGCTTTTGATCTCGCCGCGATCCAGCAACTCGCGGGCGATGAGAAGGGCCTCGATGGTTTTACCGACACCGACGTCATCAGCGATGAGCAGGCGCACCGGGTCGAGCCGCAGCGCCATCAGGAGCGGGACGAATTGATAGACGCGCGGGCGGATGGAGATGCGTCCGAGTGACCGGAACGGCGTTGCGCCCTCGCGCAGCGTCAGTCGCGCCGCCTGCCACAGGAGGCGCGCGCCGGCGGCGTCGGCAAGCTCATCGCCCGTCGGCGGCGGAAACGTCGCCGGGCGAACGCGCTCTTCCGGCAAGTCGTCGCCGAGCACGTCGGCCAGTCGCTTGTGAACGGCGACGACTTCGTCGGTTGCGCCGGTGAGCGGCCGGAGCAGGAAGACCTCGTCCTGCTCACTGGGCAAGAGCACCCAATGGCGGTTGCGGCAGCGGACAATCGTTCCGGGGTTCATGGCGTAACCAACTCAGGGTTGTGTGGAGAAGACGGACGCCGTCTGCGGAAAGCGCCCGTAGGCGGCCGACGTACTTAGGGCTGCTTTGCTCTGGTTGTCAACGGTCACGCAATCATATTTCAGCACGAAGCCCGGACAACGCTCGTTAGGGCTGGCCGGTACACCGCGGCTGGTGAAGCCGAGGCACAAGTACTGGCTTGAGCCGCCGGTCAGTGCGCCGTCTCTGATGAAGACATAGTGGTTTATCCGCCGCACGCCAAACCTGTTGATGCAATGCACACCGGCGTATTGCCCCACTCAAGCGAAAAAAGCAGTCGCCTCGTACCTGTCTCTCGACCGCAGCGAGCAAGCTATTATTGCCTTCCAAGAGCCTGCTCTATTGGGACACGTCCGGGTTCTGTTAGGTTAGGCCTACTCGTTTTCGCTTGCAGCGGCCTAACCTGCGAATCAAGGAAGTTGACGCTACGCTTGGGCTGTGTGAAGCGCGGCTCATCCGCCGCCCGTTACCACAAAACAAATCAAGGTGAGAATGAAAGCCGCTAACCAAATCCTGCTTGTCGTTTTTGTTCCGCTTGTCTTTGTTGCGAGTGCAGCAGCGGCACGAGCTGATGGTGAGGCCGACAAGCTTCTGAAGGAAGTCGCGGTCGCTACTCGGTCGGCCAAGACACTTTTAGCCGACATCACGCTGACCCAGTCCGACGGCGGTCCAGTCACGACAACCCCCGGCACGGTGATGCTCAAGAAGCCTAACCTTGCCCGCATCGAGCTAGGCGAGCCGTTCAATTACACGATTGCTTCGGACGGCAAGAATGTCTGGCTGGTGGAGAGGGCGAAGAACCGCTACCAGAAGAATGACGCCGACCCGAACGGGAAGGGTCTGGCTTCTTTCCTGTACATTCCCGTCGGCACATTCTTCGACCCAGACTTCCGAGGCTTCATCAACCCGTCCATCAAGGAGACGCGCTTGGCGGGCAAGGAAAAAGTAGACGGGGAGACCTATCAGGTCGTGGAGGTCATCGGCGACGAGCCTTACGACTTTACCCTGAAATGCTACATCGGGGCGAACAAACTCATCACTCGCACGGCGTTGCAGATGAAGCTCGGAGACAAGACGCTTACGTTTGGCGCCGTGTTGACGAACGTGAAAGTCAACGAGTATCTGCCTGACGATAGCTTCGCCTACGCGCCGCCCAAGGAAGCAGTCCTCTACGACCTCTCCGATCCCGCTGGCAAGCTCGTCCCTGTCGGCGAAAAGGCCTATCGCTTCACTGTGCCGACGCCGACCGGCGAGCGCCTTAGCCTAGAGGAGTTGTCGAAAGGTAAGAAGGCGGTCTTGGTCAACTTCTGGTTTTATGGCTGTGCGCCGTGCCGGGAGGAGTTTCCCAAACTGCAAAAGCTCTATGACGAACTCAAGGACAAAGGCCTTGAGGTGGTGGCTATCAACTTCAATGACTCGCCTGAGACGATTTTGAAATACGTCAAAGACAACAAGTTCACATTCCTCATAGGCATGAGCCAGGAAACCGAGCAGGGGACAAAAGACCCTGTATTGAACGAGTATCGCGTCATAGCCTACCCGACCAACTATCTTCTCGATGCGGACGGCAAGGTTGTCTGGCGCGGGGTAGGGTTCGACGAAAAGGAGGTCCGGGCTGCGCTGAAAAAACTGGGCGTTTTATGAAAGTCACTCGGTGCGCGTGGGCAGACGTAGCCTAACAGAAAGCTTCAGCGGACGGCGGCGGCAATCTTGGTGTTCTTGGCGTTCACTGTCGCTCAGCGCGGCCGTTGCGGCTTGGAGTCAATGCGAAAGGGGTGCAGTTGGGCTCGGACTGCTGAGGGCTAGCCATTCGTAGCCCCTCCACGAACGCGGAGGGGTGCAAGTTGATGAATGAGGGTTTGTCGGTTGCGCTGCTCTTTAGAACCTATCATTTGAGCGGAAACCGCTTTGCGGCCTCGCCGGCTTGGGGTTGTGCGCGCTTCGCGCACTTCACCTATCGCAGGTTTCCCTCACTCACACCTGTTGGACTGCCGCCAGCAACGCATTCTCACCCCGCTAAACGACGGCGTGCCGATCATGCTCGGCAATGTCCCGCTTGCGGCAATGTCCGCCCACACGCGCTACGGAACCTCGTCAAAAATCCCCTTGCTCATGTAACGCTCTGCGCTGTCGGGAAAAACCGTGACGACGTTCTTCCCTTCTCCAAGGCGTACTGCTAACTGAATGGCCGCAAAAGCGTTCGCGCCGGCCGAGCCGCCGCACAACACACCTTCTTCAGCAGCCAAGCGGCGTACCATCCTAAAGGCGTCCCGGTCAGTCACGGCGACAATCTCATCGCACAACTCACGATGGAAGTTCTCCGGAACGAAACTCGTGCCGATACCCTCAACCTTGTGCGGGCCGGGTTGCCCGCCGCCCAGCACCGACCCTTCCGTCTCAACGGCGATACACACCGCCCGTGGGTTGCGCTCGCGGATGTAGCGGGCGACGCCGGAAAAGGTCCCAGCCGTACCGCAGCCAATCGCTAGACCGTCCACTTTACCGCCAAGTTGCTCGTAGATTTCCGCGCCGGTCGTCAAATAGTGAATGTGCGGGTTCGCTGGATTGCTGAACTGCTGTGGCACAAAGGCGTTTGGGATGGATTCAGCCAACTCCAGCGCCTTGCGAATCGCGCCGGGAATGCCCTCCTCATAGGGCGTGTACACCAGCGTGCCGCCCAACGCCTCCGCCACCTGCATCTTTTCACGACTGTAGCCTTCCGGGACGCACAAAATGACGCGATAACCACGCCTCCGCCCAATCAGCGCCAGACCAACGCCCGTGTTGCCGGCCGTCGGCTCAATAATCGTCGCGCCGGGCTTGAGCAAACCGCGCCGCTCGGCGTCGGTAATCAACCCCAACGCCGCTCGGTCCTTGATGCTACCACCGGGGTTGAGATACTCCAGCTTGGCATAGACGTTGGCCGCGCCGGGCGGCACAACCGAACGTAGGTGCAATAGCGGCGTGTTGCCAATCAGTTCTGTAATGTCTTCTGTAACGCCAAGTGCCATGAAGGTGCTTCTTCAGCGGGGTGGTACCAGAAGTGGATGCTAGCCTTGCCTGCCGGTCAACGCAACGGATGGGTGACTGCCCTGCCGACAGACTAGGCGACCAACCTTTGGCGGCGGCGCGCACCCTTGATAGGCTACCTAAAAATCGGCGGCATGCCGGAACACTTTTGGCAAGGATGTTGAACAACCGATGACCAACGGCATTCGCGTTCGCTTCGCCCCGTCGCCAACCGGCTACCTGCACATCGGCGGCGCGCGAACGGCGCTCTTCAACTGGCTCTTCGCCCGCAAACATGGCGGCGTCTTTATCCTGCGCATCGAAGACACTGACCGCGAACGCTCAACCCCCGAAGCCGTGGCGACCATTCTCGACGGCCTGCGCTGGCTCGGCCTCGACTGGGACGAAGGGCCGTACTTCCAATCCGAACGCCTCGCCGAACACCGCCGACTAGCCGAACGCCTGCTGGCGAGCGGACACGCCTACAAGTCCTACGAAACCAAAGAAGAACTTGACGCCCTGCGGCGCGCGTCCGAAGCAGCGAAAACCGCCTTCGTGTTTCGCGGACGAGAGCTGTCGCCAGAGGAAGAAGCGCGGCTTGACGCGCAAGGGACGCCCTATGTGGTTCGGTTTCGTGTCCCGCGTACGGACGGCGCCGTGACGTTCCACGACCTCGTACATGGCGAACAAACCAAGCGGTATGCCGACATTGAAGATTTCGCCCTGCTGCGTTCGGACGGCTCGCCGCTCTACATCCTTAGCAATGCGGCGGACGACATCGCCGAACGCATCACCCACGTCATCCGTGGGCAGGACGGACTGGCGAATACCCCCAAGCAGTTGCTCATCTACCGGGCGCTGGGCGTCGCCGAGCCGACCTTCGCGCACCTACCGCTTATTCTGGACGGCAAACGCGCCAAGCTGTCCAAGCGCAGACACGGCGAGGGGGCGACGGTGCGGTTTTACCAAGAACGCGGCTTTATCCCCGACGCCTTCCTCAACGCCATTGCGCTCATCGGCTGGTCGCCCGGCGACGACCGTGAAATCCTTTCGCGCGACGAGATGATCGCGGCGTTCGACTTCGCGCAGGTCAGCCGGACGAACGGCATCTTCAACCTGCCGCCGGCCGATCAGCCCCTGTCCGACCCGCGCCAATTTACCGACCCCAAGGCGCTGTGGATGAACGCCGAATACCTCAAAACGATGCCGCTTGACCGACTACTGCCGATGGTGCAGGCGCAGCTGGAAGCCGCCGGTTTGTGGAAAGCCGAGTTCGCGGAAGGCGCCGGCCGTGCTTGGTTCGCCCGGACAGTGGAAGTTATTCGGGAACGCTTCCGTACACTGACGGATTTCGTCACCTACGGACGACCGTACTTTGACGACGTTTTCGAGTTCGATCCCGAAGCCGTGAAGAAAAACCTGCGGGATCCACGCCTGACAGACTGGTTGCCGGAACTCGCCGACGCACTGGAGCAGGTGGAAGACTGGAAACCAGAAACGGTGGAGGCCGCGCTCCGGGCGTTCGCTGAAACCAAGGGCGCCAAGGCGGGACTGTTCATCAACGCGGCGCGCACGGCGCTGACCGGGCAAAGCGTCGGGCCGAGCATGTTCGAGGTCTTTGCCCTGATTGGACGGGAACGCTCCTGTGCGCGGCTGCGCGCCGTCCGTGAACAAATAGCGGCCGCGACGGCTTAGCCCCGAAGGCACAAAACTTCAGCCGGTGGTCTGGAAGCTGTGCGCCTTGGGGAGGCGTTTGAAAAGTCACGCCCGATTCGCGTGGCGCAAGGTAACGTCTTGACACGGGGGCGCATCCCTTCGCCCATGTTCGGTCTCCAACCGAAAGGAGGCGCTTGTTTGATGGTGAAAACCTACCAGAGCTGTTTGCTGTGGCTGGGACTGCTGGTCGGCGTCCCCTTGCTCGCCCTCGCGCAACAGGCCAGTGTGGTGTCGTTGGTCGTGACCGACGGCGCTACGCAGCGACCCATTCGCAACGCTGTCGTCACCCTGACGCCCAAAACCAAAGCTCCCGGCGCGCGAACGCTTACCCAAACTACCGACGGCGACGGCAAAGCTGTCTTCACAAACGCGCCCAGCGGCGACTACACGCTGACCATCACTGCGCCCGGCTACACGACGCTCACTGACGAACATTACACGGTCGAGTCCGGCGTCTTCGTCGAGCAGCCTATCGAACTCAGCCCTGCCGGAGGCGAAGTCGTCGAGGTGCGCGGCGACCAAGAAGCGCCGCTTGTCGCGCAAGGCGCAAACGCCGCCGCCGCCCTAACGCCCGCCGAAATTCGCATCCTGCCGTCACGCGGGCGCGATATTCTCACCTCGTTCCCACCTGTCCCGAACGTCATCCGTTCCAACGACGGCCGCACCAGTATCAAAGGCGCACGCGAAGACCAAGCCGCCGTTTTGGTCAACGGTAGCCTCAGCAACGATCCGGCGACCGGACGCTTTCAAGTCGAAATCCCGCTCGAAGCCCTCCAGCGGGCGGAGGTCTTCACGAACCCGTATCTGCCGGAGTACGGCAAGTTCACCAGCGGCGTCAAACGGCTGGAAACCAAGCCCGGCGGCAACAAATGGACGTACAGCGTCTATGACTTCTTCCCGTCGCTACGCGCTCGCTACGGCAAAATTTTCGGCTTTGCCAACGTGTCGCCGCGCGCAACCATCACAGGGCCGCTCGTCCGCGACCGGGCGTTTCTGGCGCAGGCGCTGGAAGTCATTGTGGATAAGGCTGTCGTCCGTGGTCTGGCCAGCCCCGACAACGAAATCCGCAAGCACGCCTTCCGCAGCTTCAGTCAGTTCGATGTTGTGCTGTCCGACCGCCAAACGCTGACAGTCACGGCGAACGCTGCGCGTCAGTTGCTGCGCAATGTTGACCTTGATTTCTTCAACCCTGTACCGGCGTCAGCCAATCGCCGAACGCTTGATTTGGCCTTTGCGGGCGTGCATCGCTACGCTGGCGCGGGCGGCTCGATAAGTGAAACGCGCGTCAACTACAAGCGCATCGGCGTGGACGTTTTCGGTAAGGGTGACGCGCCCTTCGCTCTGACGCCCTTTGGCCGAACGGGCAACTTCTTTAGTCAGACCGACCGAACAACTGAACGCGGACAGCTTCAGTTTTCCACGGCCTTGGCGGCGTTCAACGCCGGGGGATTGCACCAGATCAAGTTCGGCGCAGACCTCAGCGCCGCGTGTAATCGCGGCTGGGTCGTCAACCGTCCGGTGGAAGTGCGGCGTGCCGACGGCTCGCTTGCTGAACGCATCACGTACGCCACGCGCGGCGACTTGCGCGCCTCCAACATCGAGGTTGCCGGTTACGCGCAGGACCAGTGGCTCATTCGCCCGAACTTGCAGCTTGATTACGGTCTGCGTGTAGAAACTCAGCAGGCGGCGGCGCAGCTCAACCTCGCGCCGCGCGTAGCGCTGTCGTACGCGCCGGGCGGCACAAACAACACGGTGTTGCGGGCGGGCTTCGGGCTGTTTTACGACAAGGTGTTGCTCAATGCGTTGGCGTTCCGGCAAATGCCCCAACCGACGGCGACGACGTTCGCCGCCGACGGCGTGACGCCGACGCTGACGCGCTCGTGGACGCTTGATTTGGCGCGCGCCGATGGGCGCTACCGCGTGCCCTACAACCGCTCATTTCGCGTCGAGCTGGCGCAGCGGCTCTCACGCCGCGTGCTGGCTAAACTAGCCTACCTTGACAGCCGCACGTTCAATGACTTCTACGTTGAGCCGGAACCGCGCGGCGCGGCGGGCGTCATTCGCCTGTTCAACACCGGACGAGCGACGTACCGCGCGCTGGAAGCCACGGCGGATGTCAAGCTCACGCCGCGCCATACGTTCGTCGTCTCCTATGTGCGGAGCAAGGCGCGCGCCGAACTCAATGACCTGATTTCGTACTTCGGCGACACGCCGAATCCGATCATCCGGCCGAATCAGTTTGGGAACGCGCCGATTGACGCGCCACATCGGTTTTTTGCGCGGGGCGTGTTTGGGCTGCCGGGCGACTGGACGCTTGCGCCGATTTTTGAATGGCGAACCGGGTTTCCCTACAGCGTCGTGGACGAGGCGCAGAACTTCGTCGGTCGCCGGAACGCCGATACAACGCGGTATCCGCACTTTATGGCGGTTGACTTAGCGGTGACGAAGAAAATTCGTCTGCCGCAGTGGGTGCGGCGCGGCGTGTTCGGACGGAAGATTGATGTCGAGGCTGTCAACGTCACGGTCAACATTTTCAACCTCACCAATCACTTCAACCCGCGCAACGTCTTCGCCAACACGGGTGCGCCGCAGTTTGGGACATTCTTTGGGGTGTACCGACGTTTCTTCAACATTGAGATGAACCTGTAACGCCGTCGCCAAGCGGCAAAATACCCGTCAAGTCGGCGGAAGGTGTTATGGTTATCTAAACTTCGCCGTCTTCCAACAAGGAGCGCCAAGATGATCAAACAACAGGTCGGCAAGAAAGCCGCGTGGCTTGCCCTGTGGGCGGCAATGAGCGGCGGGATAGGACTGGAAGCGTTGGGGCAAACAATCCAAATCGGTCCAGTCGTTACGGGCGCCGAAGACGCACAGGCTCAAGCACTGCCGGTTGGTCTGGCGATGTCGCCCGACGGTGCGCAGCTGGCGCTCGGACGCGGAAATGTGGTCAGCGTTAGTCCGGTGATGACTGAGGCTCAGGTGAGAGCGCGGGAGGAAGCCTTTCGGCGTGGCGTTCCGCTGCAACCGTCAATGCGGCTGCTTGCCGATGATGCCCCGGTGACGAGCGTCGCTTGGTCGCCGGACGGTCAATTCCTCGCCTCCGGTGGCGGGGACGAACAAGAGGGCGAAGTCGTTGTCCGCGAAACCAAAACATGGACGGAGGCAATGCGTCTGCCTCATACCGACATTGTGTGGAGTGTCGCTTGGTCGCCTGACGGACGCTATCTGGCCGCCGGGAGTGGGATTCAGAGCGGCGAAGTTGTTGTTTGGGATGTGACGACGAAAACGCCGGCGGCGCGGCTCAACCATGCCTCCCCTGTCACCGACATCGCTTGGTCGCCCGACGGTAAACGCATGGCGACGCGCAACGGCGATGACCGGCGCGGCGAAGTCATTATCTGGGCAACCGGCGACTGGCGCGAAGTGTCGCGGCCGGGCGGGGCGAATGTGGTTACGTGCGTCGCGTGGTCGCCCGACGGGCGCCACCTTGCCGCCGGCAACTGGGACGAGCGGCGTGAACACGGTGAAGTTCTGGTCTGGGAGTTTCAAAAAAAGCCGTCGCCCATGCGCCTTGACCACACCGGCATCGTGCGGCGCATCGCTTGGTCGCCTGACGGAAAACATCTAGCGGCCTGGGGCGGAGAAATAGGTGCCGCGACGGCGACCGTCTGGGAAGTCAAGCGTTGGCGAATGACGCCGACAAACATGCGCTTGCCTACGTCTAACGGGAGCATTGTCTGGTCGCCGGATGGAAAAACGCTCCTGATTGCCGGGACAGCAGGGAATGGCGTATTTCAGACCCGTTGGACAGTGCCGCCGGCGTCGGACCCGTTGCCTGCCCAGCCGCAGAGCAACCCTGACAACGAGCGTCGTTTTGAGCGACCAGATTGGTGGCGGAACTAGCGCCTGTTGCGAGTCAACCCGCTGGCCGGGGGTGAGAAGTGGTCACGGCGTGTCAGGCAAAGCAGACCGCGCAAGAAAACAGCAGCCCCCGGCTCAAGGTGATGGCGCGTCACAGTCAGTAACATCGCTTTTGAGCCGCCTAAGCCCACGCAGCAAGACGACAAAGCCCCTTCTCGCCCTCGGCAGGGTGGGTAAGGAATTGCCATCCCCTGCCAGACCGGTGCTATGGCGCTATGTTCCCTGAAAACTGCTCAGGTGCGCTTTCCATCCTGACGGGGCAATACTCGGTTCGGAAGCGGCGTCAAGCGTTTGGCGTGCGGCGGCGTTCCGCCGCTTTGTGACGACGCGGGGCGATATCTGCAGCTCAGACGATGCCCCGCTTCACGCTTTTTCGGGCGGACATTCCGGTACGCGCTGAATAATCCGGATTCCACCTCTGTTGCCCCACTCAAGCAGAGGCGACGCGGACGCAGATGGTTCTCGCTGCGCCGGGAGGTGACACAGCGCGCTTTTCCTGCGCAATCCGCTCCACAGCGTCTTTGCCCTCATCCTGTCCTTTGTCGGCCTGTCAATCCCTGTACATCCCAGTGACACACAGTTTGTCGGCGCGGCGCAGCTTTTCCTCAAGTCGAACCGTCCAGCTGCGTCGCTGACGACCTCGCCGCCTTGCATCCATAAGTCATCCCTTCCAAAGAGGCGCTTTCTACAAAGAACTTGCCGGCGGTTGTACTCCAAAAAGACTTGACACACCCTGCCTTGTGACGAAAGATGGTATCAATCTGAAAATCATTTTCATTTGCGGAACAGCGATGCCACCGTAAATCCTCACCTCTCAAGTAATGAAGCCTCCTGCGCGGCAACGCGGGAGGCTTCCAACGCGCAGTCCCACCCACGGGAAAGGATGGCAAGCGCCGAGGCACTCTACCCGACGCGCCGTCCGAAACAAAGCTGTGACACCCGGCGGCGCGACGCCCGCCGGCGCAACGGATAGGAGTGTTTCAAAGATGACAGCTACGTGGTTTTCTCCGGCCCGGCGACGGATTCGCCCGGCGCTCCGGGTCGCCCTGACTTGGATGATGATTGGAATGATCAGCGGCGGCGCGCAGGCCGAGGAGCGCGGGACCTTGACCGGCAAGGTCGTGGATACGCAGGGCGCGCCGGTGGCGGAAGCGAGCGTTCTGGCGCGCAACATCGCGTCCGGCGCGACGCGCGCCGTCCTGACCGCGGCCGATGGGACGTTTTCGCTCAACGACCTGCCCTTCGGCTCCTATCAAGCGCGCATCGCTCGCAGCGGCTTTTCCGACGCCGTTCTGGAGTTTCGGCTGAACGCGCCCAGCCTCGCGCTTGATACGGTGACGCTTGTCCCCGGAACCATTCAGGAAATCGTGACCGTCACCGCCAGTCGCGCCGTTCGGGATACGATGACCACGCCCGAAGCCGTGTCGGTGGTTACGGAACGGCAGCTTCAGGAGCGTCTGCCCGGTACGGCCGCCGATATTCTCCGCGATTTGCCCGGCGCGTACACCCAATCCCAAAGCTTTCTCACCCGTCCCATCATTCGCGGGCTGGAAGGCAACCGAGTGCTTGTTCTGGTGGACGGCGAGCGCCTCAACCACGGCCGCACGCCGACGAGCCACGTCGGCAACGGCGTTGAAACCGGGCTGGTGGATGTCGGCTCGCTTCAGGCGGTTGAGGTCATGCGCGGGGCGGGATCAGTGCTCTACGGCACGGAAGCTCTCGGCGGCACGGTCAACTTCATTACCCGTCCGCCCGCGACGACGGACGGCGGCGTTCGCGTCAGCGGCGTCTTTGATCCGTTCGTCACCGCGAACGGCCCCGGCGGGCGCTACGGCGGGAGCTTGAATCTGGCGACGCGCCGGTTTACCGCCCGCGTGAGGCAGTCGTTTGAAAACTTCAGCGATTACACGGCCGGCGGCCCCGTCGAGGCCGGCTACGCTTCGGTGACGCCTCAGTTCAACACCGCGACGCGCCTCGTGACGGGTTCAGCCTATCGAACCAACGCCACCCGCGCCGAAGGACGCTTCTTCTTCACCGAACAGATGTTCGTTCGGTCGAGCTACGAGCGACTCGACGCCGCGCCCTACCAGTACCCCTTGCAGGCCACGTTCAACTTTCTGTTCAGCAAGCGCGACAAGGTCAACTTCGGCTTCGTCGCGCGCGAGTTGTCGCCGGTGGTGGCGAGCGTTCAGGCAAGCGGCTACTACCAGTGGCAGCAGCGGCGCGACCAAGTAACCGTGCGCGCCCTGCCGGCGCTGTTTCAAGTAACCGACCGGCAAATCAATCCGACCACGGGCGGGTTCGACGGGCAGGTGGTTTTGACGCCGTTCCGCAATCACGTCGTCACGGCGGGCGTAAGCTTCTACCGCGACACCAGCGCCGACGACCGCATCGTGATTCGCGGCACGCTGCCGACGCCGCCCGGCGGTCTGACGCCGGCGCAGGCGCAAGCGCAGGCGGCTCGCGTCCGTACCGACGGCGACTTTCTACGGACGCTTCGCAACAACCAGCCGCGCCGCGACGTGCCCAACGCCAACTTTCAGGACATCGCCTTCTTCGTGCAGGACGAGTTCATCCCCAGCCGCTACGTTCGGCTCATCGGTGGTTTGCGGGTGGATCGCTACAGCTCGCGGGCGTTGGATACGCCGAGCTATGACATTTTCAACATCGTGCCGCGCGGCACGGCCGGCATCAGCGGCCTCGAATCGCTCCGCCACACAAACGTCGCCGTGACGGGTTCGGGCGGCATTGTCGTCAACCCGATTCAGTCCGTCAGCTTGGTGGCGCGGCTGGCGCGCAGCTACCGCGAGCCGAACATTTTCGACCGCTACAACGCAGGCGCGTCGCATACCATCAGCCCGACGACGCGCAGCGTGACGATTCCCAACCCGGATTTGAGGCCTGAAACCGGCGTCAATCTCGATGTCGGCGCAAAGGTTCGCTTCACGCGGTTTTCGGGGTCGTTGACCTACTTCCGAAACAACTACAACAACTTCATCGGCAACTTCGGCACGCCCGTGCCGGGCCTTGCTCCGATTCCGAACCCAATCCCCGGCGGCGCTCCACTGACGGTTCTCCAGCGCCAAAATCTTGGAAAGATTCGCATTCAAGGGATTGAAGCTGATTTTGAAGCGCCTTTCCGATTGCCGGAAGCCTTCAGGTCGTCGTTTGTCACCCTGCTGGGGAATGTGAGCGTGACGCGCGGCGACGACGTACGGGCGAACCAGCCGGTTGACCCGTTCAACTTCCCCATCGTGCCCGTCAAGGCCGTGCTGGGGACGCGCTGGAATTCAGTGACCAATCGCTACTGGATGGAACATCGGGCGCGGATTGTCACCACGCAGCGCCGCCTGCCGCCGGGAAGCCTCTACGCTCAGCCGGGGACGGCGCGGCTGGGCTTCACCGTGCATGACCTGCGCGGCGGCGTCAACTTTGATTGGGAACGCTACGGCGTGGCGGTGACGCTCGGCGTCGAAAACGTGGGCAATCGCTTCTATCAGGATTTGTTTTCGCTCTTTGACGCGCCGGCGCGCGGTCGCGCTTTTGTGGCGGGTCTGCGTCTGCGGTTCTTTTAGCGAGGTCTTCGTATGGACATCAAATCGCTCTTTCGCCTGCCGGATGACCCGGACGCCGTGCCCGTCCCGGCGCGCATGTGGTTGTGCTTGGACTGTGGGAACTTTCACCTTGTCATCGGCGGCGCGCACTACACGTTTTCGCCGGAGCAGTTTCGACATTTTGTCAGGTGCGTTAACGAGTGCGCCGTCCACTACGGCCTCAGCAGCGTCGGTTTCGCCGAGACGCTGCGTCGCTGTTGCGAAACTGATCCCCTCAAACATCAAAACTGACTGAGGCGACGACGATGGCCAACCTTCGTGAGCGATTCCCGGAAAACGCTGAAGGCCCGTTCTATGTGGACGCCCAGTGCATTGACTGCGACGTATGTCGCTCGATAGCGCCGGATATTTTTGCTCGCAACGACCGGGGAGCGTATTCCTATGTTTTGCGCCAGCCGGAAAATGAGGAGGAGCGCGAGTTGTGCTTGGAAGCCATGGAATCCTGTCCGGTGGAAGCCATCGGCGACGACGGCGATATGTAAAAACCGCCGGCGTACGTGTTGTATCCAGACCTGACAAATTGAAGGAGAAATCAAACGATGACAGCCCCAAACCCAGCGACCGAACCAACCACCGACGCCGGCTATACCGCTGAAGACATCGCCCAGCGATGGGCTTTGTTGCGTCAATCCGAACCCAAACTGCGTATCCGTGACGCCGCGACGAAGCTCGGCGTCAGTGAAGCCCAACTGGTGGCGCTCGGCTGCGGTACGACGGTGACGCGCTTGAGTGCCGACTGGGGCGATTTCATCCAGCGGCTTGAAGCGCTCGGCCCCGTTATGGCGCTGACGCGCAATGACGCAGTGGTAATCGAAAAGGACGGTCAGTACCGGAATGTCGAAATTTTCAGCGGTCACACGCGGATGGGGCAAGTGCTTGACAGCGGGATTGACTTGCGGCTCTTCCTCGACCGCTGGGCGATGGGGTTCGCCGTCCGGGAGGAGTCCCCGCGCGGCCTGCGGAGGAGCTTTCAGTTCTTTGACGCGGCGGGGACAGCCGTCCACAAGACCTTCCTGCGCGAAGCAAGCAACGTTGCGGCGTTTGATGAGCTGACCAACCGCTTTGCCGCTCCCGATCAGCGTCGTGAGCAAGGCGTCACGCCGCCGCCGCCGCCCACTGAAATTCCCGACGCCGAAGTGGACGTTGAGGGATTTCGGCGGGCGTGGCGCGAACTCAAGGATACGCATGACTTCATCCGCCTGACGCACCGCTTCAAGTTGAGCCGTACGCAGGCGCTTCGGCTGGCCGACCCGGAGATGGCCTGGCGCGTTCGTCCCGACAGCTTTGCGCGCATTCTGGAAGAGGCGGCGGCGGCTAAGGAAAACCTCATGGTTTTCGTCGGCAATCCGGGCTGCATTCAGATTCACAGCGGCCCGATTCACAACGTCAAGCTCATCGGCGAATGGCTCAACGTACTGGACGACGGCTTCAACCTGCATGTCCATGAACCGCAGATTGCGAGCGCCTGGGTGGTCAGAAAGCCGACGGTTCGCGGCGTCGTCACCGGCGTGGAGTTTTTTGACGCGGCGGGCGAACAGGTCGCCATCCTCCATGCCAAGCGCAAGGAAGGCGAGCCGCCGTCGGCGTTCTGGGCCGAACTGTGCGAGCGATTGACGCGAGTTTGAGCGGGTTTGGATTGATGGGTTTTGTCGCGCAGGTAAACAACTCCTGAGGCCCGCGCGACCGTCGGGGCGCGGACGGGGTATAGGTTGGTCAGGTCGCGTACTTCGCAACTCGGCCCCGACGTTTTTTCTTGTTCGTTCTCATTCGGCGGCGCGGCGTCAACAGGCGACGCGCCTACATTCGGAAGGCTTACAAGGCGTCATGACAACGAAGAACTTCTGGAAGGCCGTAGGCTTCGCAGGGCTTGCCCTCGCCCTCATGTTCGGCGGCGGCTGTCGCCGCGAAACCGCGACGCAGGCGGCAGCGCGGACGGTGATGGACGCCAACGGGCGGCCGGTGGCGATTACGGATGTCTCGCGGGTGGTCGCCGCCGGCGGCTCGGTGACGGAAATCGTCTATGCCCTTGGCGCGGAAGGGGCGCTAGTCGGGTGCGATGCGTCGAGCCTTTACCCGGAAGCCGCCACGAAGCTGCCGCAGGTGGGGTACGTCCGGGCGTTGTCGGCGGAAGGCGTCTTGTCGCTGCGGCCGAGTTTGGTGCTCACGCTGCCGGAAGCCGGGCCGCCCGACGCGCTGGCGCAGTTGCGCGCAAGTGGGACGCCGGTTCTGACCGTCCCCGCCGAGGCTTCAATCGAGGGCGTCAAGCGCAAGATTCGGGCTGTCGCGCAGGCGCTCGACCGCCAACCGCAGGGCGAAGAGCTGATTCGGCGGCTGGACGCCGACCTCGTGCAGGCGCAGGCCTATCTGGCCGGACGCGCTGAAAAACCCAAGGTGATGTTCATTTACGCTCGCGGGCAGGGCGCGGCCAACGTCGCCGGACGCGATACGGCGGCGGCGGAAATGATTCGCTTGGCCGGCGGCGTCAACGCCTTTGATTTTGAAGGCTACAAGCCGTTGACGGCCGAGGCAGTGGTCGCCGCGGCCCCGGATGTCATCCTGCTCCCGTCACGCGGGCTGCAAAGCTCCGGCGGCGTCGCGGGCGTGTTGGCGATGCCGGGCGTCAAGCAGACCCCCGCTGGACGCAACCAGCGGATTGTCGCTGTAGACGACTTGCTTCTGCTGGGCTTCGGCCCGCGTACCGGGCAGGGCGTTCTTGAGCTGGCTCGCCTGCTGCATCCCCAAAAGTGAGCGCATGATGGCCGCCGTCAACGTCTTGGCTACGCATCCGCAGGCAATACGAGCCACGGGTAGGTGGCTCATCGGTGGGTTGGCCGTCGCGCTGGTCGTGAGCGTGTTGTTCGCGTCCGGCGTCGGCGCGGTCGCCATCACACCGATCCAGAGTGTGGCCATCATCGCCGACCGGCTCGGCCTTGACCTTGGCGTGCCTTTTACGGAGCAACAGCGCGCCGTCCTGCTAACGATTCGCCTCCCGCGCGTGTTGTTCGGCGCGCTGATTGGCGCGGGGTTGGCGATGGCGGGCGCGGCAATGCAGGGCGTTTTTCGGAATCCGCTGGCCGACCCCGGCATCATTGGCGTTTCCAGCGGCGCGGCGCTGGCGGCGGTGCTGTGCATCCGCGCCAACGGCTGGTTGTTCGGCAAGGCCGGCGGCGTGCCGGCGGTGTATCAACTGCCAATCGCCGCCTTTCTTGGCGGAAGCTTGGCGGTCTATGCGGTTTATCGTCTGGCGCGGCGTGAAGGGACGCTTTCCGTAGGGCTTTTGCTGCTGGCGGGCATTGCGTTGGCGATGCTGACGGAAGCTTTGCGCGGGGCGCTCATTTTCGCGGCGACCGACGACCAGCTACGGAGCGTGACTTTCTGGAGTTTGGGCAGTCTGGGCGCGGCCTCATGGGTCAATCTGGCCATCGTCGCCCTGCCCGCGATTCCGGCGATGGCGCTGCTCGGACGGCTGGCGCGACCGCTTGACGCCCTGCTGCTTGGCGAGGCGGAAGCGCGGCACCTTGGTTTTGATGTCACCACCATCACCCGAACGGCGATGCTGGCGGCGACGCTCATCGTCGGTTCGGCTGTCGCCTTCGCGGGCATCATTGGTTTCATTGGTCTGGTGGCACCGCATCTCATTCGGCTGGCGGCTGGGCCAAGTCATCGGACGCTATTGCCGGGCGCGGCGCTCCTTGGCGCGTGTCTGGTCGTCTTGGCGGATTTGCTGGCGCGGACGATCGTGAGTCCGGCGGAAATGCCGCTGGGCGTCGTGACGGCAAGCTTAGGCGCGCCGTGCTTTCTGTGGCTTTTGCTGCGCGAGCGGGGATTCCGGTCATGATGCTTGAAGCGCGTCGGATCAGCGTCATTCTGGGCGGGCGCTGCCTGCTGGACGATGTCTCGCTGACGCTCGCGCCGGGCGAAGTGACGGCCCTGCTTGGCCCGAACGGTGCCGGCAAATCCACGCTGCTCAAGACGCTGTCCGGCGACCTGCAACCAACGCAGGGCGGAGTGTATCTGGACGGCCGCCCGCTGGATGGTTGGTCGCTCATCGAGCGTGCGCGGCGGCGGGCTGTACTGCCGCAAACGTCGTCCTTGGCGTTTCCGTTTACGGCGTTTGAGGTGGTTCTGCTTGGCCGCGCGCCGCACGTCGTACTGCATGAGACCCCGCATGACATCACCGTTGCACGGCAGGCGATGCAGCAAACCGGCGTTGAGCATCTGGCGTCGCAACGCTACCCGTCGCTTTCGGTCGGCGAGCAGCAGCGCGTCCAGTTTGCGCGGGCGCTGGCGCAAATTTGGGAAGCCTTGCCCGACGGCGCGGCGCGCTGGCTGCTGCTGGATGAGCCGACAGCCAGCCTTGATTTGGCGCACCAGTATGAAGCTATGGCGATTGCGCGGCGACTCGCACAAGACGGCGTGGGCGTGATTGTGGTTGTTCACGATCTGAACCTTGCAGCGTACGCGGCCGATCACGTTGTTTTGCTTGATCGCGGCCGCATCGCGGCGGAAGGCCGCCCGGAGGACGTACTGACCCCGGAGCGGATTCAGGGGGTGTTCGGGCTGGAGGTATCGGTGACGCCGCACCCGCGCCATGGCCGACCGTGCATCATTCCGCTTCCGCCGCCGCTGCCGAGGATGGAGGGACGCACTCGCCTGCGCCCAGCAGGCGCTCAAGTACTCCAGTTTCAGTCTCACAGTAGCATCACCTAGGCGGTGGCGCTTCATAAAAAAGTAGAGGGCGCAGACGCGATGTTTGGTCGGTCTGCGCCCTCCACAAGTTCGTTTGGCAGGCCGCTTCTAATTGACCGAGAAGGTCGCCGGTGTCATTTCGGACCGCTCTTCTGTCACGATTACCTGCCCATCGCGCGCATCCACCTTGAAGGCGTTCGCCGCGTTCCACTGAAGCGTGATCGGCAGTTTGACCTTCTCATCAATCGTCCGCTTGAGGAAACGCGCCCCATAAGCCGGGCTGAAGCCCAGTTGAACCAGTTGGTCAATCGCCTGCTCCGTCACATGCAGAGTCTTCCCATACTTGGCCATTTGACGCTCGATTTTGTTGAGGTACAGCACGGCAATCTGGCGCACCTCGTCCTGCGTCAACGGGGAGAAGACAACGATTTCGTCAATGCGGTTACGGAACTCCGGCGAGAAGCGCGCTTCGGCCGCTTTCATGACCTCGTTCTTGATTTCCTTCAAGTCGCCCAGCGACTTCGTACCGAAGCCGAGCGGCTTCATATACTTTTTGAAGTTCTCGCTGCCAAGGTTCGAGGTCATGATGACGATAGCGTCGGACAAATACACCTTCTTGCCGCGTCCGTCCGTCAACCAACCCTCGTCGAAGGCTTGCAGGAATAGGTTGAGCAAGTACGGCGACGCTTTCTCAATCTCATCCAGCAGCAGCACCGTGTATGGGTTGTCACGCAGGCGTTCCGTCAGAATGCCGCCGCGCTCCGACCCAACGATACCGCGCGGCATGCCGATGAGCTTTTCAACCGCCACCACGCCGTCTTGGTACTCGGACATGTCGATGCGGATCATCTTATGCTCGTCGCCGAACATAAACTCCGCGACGGCCTTGGCCAGTTCGGTCTTACCAACGCCGGTCGGACCCAAAAACAGCAGCACGCCGTCCGGCTTGTAGAAGTTTTCCTTGAGCGGCCCCTTGTTGAGGCGCAACCGCCGCGCAACGCTTTCCACCGCCTCCCGCTGACCGATGACGCGCTTGGCCAACTCCGCCTCCATGTTGGCGAAGCGTTCGGTCGTTTCGCGGAAGATCATATCGTGCGGAATACGCGATTCCTGCGCGATCACGTCAATTACGTGGTGCTTGAGCACGGTCGGATTGTCCGGCTGGTTGATTTCCACCTTGACCGCAGCCGTGTCCAACCACCCAATGACCTTGTCCGGCATATGCAGGCTGCGGATATAACGCGGGGCCATCTCCAACGCCGTTTCAAGGGCCTCGTCGGAAATGTGCACCGAGTAGTTTCGCTCCAGTCGCGGCCGGATGCCCTGTAAAATCTTGCGCGTATCCTCGATGCTCGGTTCAGCGATGAAGACCGTCCGGAAACGTCGTGCCAGCGCCTCATCTTCGGCAATGTACTCCTTGTACTCCGTTACCGTCGTCGCGCCAATAATCCGTAGTTCACCACGCCCCAGCGCCGACTTGAACATATTCGCCGCATCGGCCGCTGCGCCCATCGCCGACCCTGCGCCAACAATGGTGTGAATTTCGTCAATGAACAGAATCAGGTTTTCTCGCTCTTTGACCTCGTTGATGAGGCCTTGGATGCGCTCTTCAAACATCCCACGCAGCATCGTTCCGGCGACGACGTTTGAAATCTGCATCGAAACGATGTGGGCGTTGCGCAACCGCCGTGGGACGCGCTCCGGCTCCAGTTCAATCCACTGCGCCAATCCCTCGACCACCGCCGTCTTCCCAACGCCGGGTTCGCCGATGAGAATCGGCGAGTTGGCGCGCTCACGGTGGCAGAGGATTTCAATCATCTGCTGAATCTCACGCTCGCGTCCAATAACCGGTGGCAGCTTGCCTTCGCGAGCCAGTTTGTTGAGGCTCGTCCCGAAGTGCTTGAGGTAAGGCGGTAACTCAAACTTGCGATTGAGCCGCGCTTCGCGCTCCTCCCGTGACTTGAGGCGCGAGCCGACACGTTCAATTACTTCCCGTGGGTCGGCGCCGAACTGCCGGAGTACGGAAGCTGTCACACCATCTTCGTCCTGAAACAGCGAAATCAGCAGGTCAGTGGAATCAATTGTCTGTCGTCCATTCTGCCGCGCCCGCCGCATGGCTTTGTTGAGGATGTCGCGCGTCGCTTCATGCAGTTTCATGCGCTTGCCGACAAACTGCCGCTGAATGGACAACCGCCCGTCGAGCGCATTGCGGATCGCCTGCGGGTCGAGATTGAGGCTTTGCATGATCTCATTCATCAGCGGCCGCTCGACCTCCGTCAAGGCGAGAAAAATATGCTCCGGCGCTAGAAAGTTATGCTCGCGGTTCTTTGATTCCTCATAGGCGCGGCGCATGACGCGCTGTCCGCTCTCAGAAAATCGGTCTGCGAAATCGCCAAAGTCCATCATAGCGTGCCTCAGTGAGGATGATGTGAGTTGTTGTTATATGATGCGCGTCCAACAGACCATAGCCTTTGAAGACGCAGCGCAGACGTGGGAAGGTATGCCAGAGAATATCATACGCACCAGCCGCATCTACAGCCCTTTTGCGCAATGTTATGCCGGAATTTCCGTTTCTGAAAGTACGGCCGACGGGCTTTCGGCTCGTCCCACTGTCACCAGCGCCGGACGAATCAAGCGCCCACTCAGCCGGTAGCCGGCGCGGGACTGCGCCACCACTCGCCCATCCTGTTCCGCCGCCACTACAGCCGTCTCCACCGCCTCGTGCAGCTCCGGGTCAAACGGTTGACCGACGGCTTCGATGCGTTCTATGTCGTGGCGTTGCAGCGCTTGGATCAGCAGTCGCTGCATGGCGGCCAGACCGGTCAGCAGGTCCTCGCGGGTTGCCTTATCGGCCCCGGCCAACATTAAGTCCAAATTGTCAAACACCGCCAGCCAATCTTCAAGCAACGCTTGCCGAGCGCTCAGCACCCGTTGCTCAACGGTACGCTCCAGCCGGCGGCGCGTCTCGCGCAACTCCTCTTGAACCTTAGCCTCGAACTCAACGACTTGCGCGCGCAGCCGCGCGATTTGCGCCTCGCGCTCCTCAAGCTGCATCTGGCGCTCCTCAAGCTGCATCTGGAGCTGGTGGAGATCAGGCGACGGTGCGGACGGCGGCTCCGCGGGCGTCTCCGGTACAGCTTCGGTCGGCGCATCCGTAACTGCCTCGGCGTCCATAAACAGACGACGTTTGTCCGTCACCTGTATGGTTGGGCCGGCAGCGTCCGTTGTTTCGCGTGGTTCGTCGCTCATCTTACCTGTTTGTCTCCCTAGGGTTATGTACAAACCTGCCGCTCAAGCCAACGGTGAACCCAACGTGGGTTCACCGTTGAGTTGAACGCAGAAACGCAACCTTGCGCAAAGCCGCGTCCTAGCTGACCTGAATGTTGATGCTGCGCCCCTGCGCCACTTCACGCTTCGGCAGGAAAATCGTCAGGACACCATGTTTGTATTCCGCCCGAATGTTGTCTTGGTCAACCGTAGGCGGCAAGGAGAAAGTGCGTGCAAAGCTGCCGTACGAACGCTCAATGCGGTGGTAGTTTTCACGTTTCACTTCAGACTCGAACTTCCGCTCACCGGTCAAAGACAAGCGGTTGTTGTCCACACTGACGCGAATATCCTCCTGCTTGACATCCGGCAGCTCCGCCTTGAGGACAATTTCCTTATCTGTTTCGTAGATGTCCACCGCTGGCGACCACATTGCGGCCGCTTCGCTGTCGTTGGTCATCCGAGGCAACAGGCCGACTTCGCTAAACAGGGCGTTTATCCGATTTTGCAGCGTCATAAGGTCACGGAACGGATCAAAACGTTGCAGCATCGTCATGGCTTCGTACCTCCTAAATATGTTCTGGCCGGTTGGGGTTTAGGCAATGGACACTCACCGAACAGTGGTCTCGGCGGTCGCGTTAGCTGCGACCGCCTGTACCGGTGTAAAGGTGAACCCATCGCCGGTTTCGTCGACATCCACTCGTACGGTTTGCCCATCCACGATGGAACCGTCGAGCAACTTCATCGCCAGCGGGTTCTGAAGCAGGTTCTGGATTGCGCGCTTGAGCGGGCGCGCGCCGTACGTGGGATCGAACCCTTCGCTGGCGAGCAAATCCTTCGCCAGATCGGTCAGCTCCAAGGTGATGTGCCGGTCGGCTAGCATCGCCTGCAACCGTGCGAGCTGAATTTCGATAATCCGGTGCAGATGCCGCCGGCCGAGCGGATGGAAGATAACGATTTCATCCACGCGGTTGAGGAACTCTGGCTTGAACACCCCACGCAGGAGTTGCATCACCCGCTGCCGAACTTCCTCGTCGGTTTCGGGATCGCCGCCCCAGTCAAGAATTTCACCGCTACCAATGTTCGAGGTCATGATGATGACCGTATTCTTGAAATCCACGGTGCGGCCTTTGCCGTCTGTCAGCCGGCCGTCGTCAAGCACTTGGAGCAGGACATTGAAAACATCCGGGTGCGCTTTTTCGATTTCATCGAGCAGGATAACGGAGTATGGCCGCCGCCGGATGGCCTCGGTCAACTGTCCACCTTCGTCGTAGCCGACGTAACCTGGCGGCGCGCCGATGAGCCGGGCGACAGTGTGCTTTTCCATGTACTCCGACATGTCCAGCCGTACCATCGCCTGTTCATCATCGAACAGAAACTCGGCCAGCGCCCGCGCCGTTTCGGTCTTTCCAACACCGGTCGGTCCGAGGAAGATGAAGGAGCCAATCGGACGGTTCGGATCCTGCAGACCGGCCCGCGCCCGGCGGACGGCGTTTGCTACCGCCTTCAAAGCGGTTTCTTGCCCGATGACGCGCTGCCCCAAGCGGGCTTCCATCTGGATGAGCTTCTGCACCTCGCTTTCCAACATCTTGGCGACTGGGATACCCGTCCACTTGGCGATGACGAGCGCGACATCGGCTTCGTCCACTTCCTCCTTGAGCATCGCGCCGGCTGACTGCAACTCGACGAGCTTAGCCCGGTTGGCTTCGATGCGTCGCCGCACCTCATTCATCGAGCCATAGCGGATTTCCGCCACTTTGGCGTAGTCGCCCACGCGCTCGTACTGTTCGGCCTGAACCTTGAGTTCCTCAAGCTTTTCCTTGTCGGCGCGGATGGCTTCAATAATTTGTTTTTCACTGGTCCAGCGCGCCTTGAGAGCGGCGCTGCGTTCGCGCAGCTCGGCGATTTCCTGTTCAATCTTGGCCCGGCGTTCGCGGGACGCCGGGTCGTCCTCGCGTTGCAGCGCCTGCCGTTCAATCTCGCGCTGCATAATGTCGCGCTCGATTTCGTCAATCTCCGTCGGCAGACTGTCAATCTCGATGCGCAGGCGCGACGCCGCTTCATCAATGAGGTCAATCGCCTTGTCCGGCAGGAACCGGTCGGCGATGTAGCGATTCGACAAGGTCGCCGCCGCGACAATGGCGGCGTCCTTGATGCGAACGCCGTGGTGGACTTCATACCGTTCCTTCAGGCCGCGCAGGATGGCGATAGTGTCCTCAACTGACGGTTCGGGAACGTAAACCGGCTGGAAACGGCGTTCGAGCGCGGCGTCCTTTTCGATATACTTTTTGTACTCGTTCAGCGTCGTCGCGCCGACGCAGTGGAGTTCACCGCGCGCCAGCGCTGGCTTGAGCATGTTGGAGGCGTCCAACGCGCCCTCGCTCGCGCCTGCACCGACCAGCGTGTGCAACTCGTCAATGAAGAGAATGATTTCGCCGTTGGAACGAACGACCTCCTTGAGGACGGCTTTGAGGCGGTCTTCAAATTCGCCGCGATACTTCGCGCCGGCCAGCATTGCGCCCAAGTCAAGCGCCACTAGCCGCTTATTCTTGAGCGACTCCGGTACGTCGCCGGAGACGATCCGCATGGCAAGTCCTTCAACAATCGCTGTTTTACCAACGCCCGGCTCACCAATGAGAACCGGATTGTTCTTTGTCCGCCGCGACAACACCTGAACGACACGGCGGATTTCGTCGTCGCGGCCGATGACCGGGTCGAGCTTGCCGGCGCGCGCCAGTTCCGTCAAATCACGCCCATATTTCTGGAGTGACTGGTACTTGGATTCCGGGTCCTGATCCACGATCCGTTCATTGCCGCGCAGCTCGCCGATGACCTTGAGCAAGGCGTCGCGGGTCACGCCCTCCTGACGCAGGAGGCGTCCGGCGACGCTTTCCTTGTCCTCCACCATCGCCAGCAGCAAGTGCTCGGTGCTGATGTAGGCGTCCTGAAGTTTGTCGGCTTCCTTGCGGGCGTTGACGAAGAGCGTGGACGTACGTCCTGAAAAATATCGCTCGCCGCCGCTCGCTTGCGGCAACTTGGCCAGCGCCGCCTGTGTTTCCTTGAACAGGCGCGGGACGGCGACACCGATTTTTTCAAAAATCGGCTTGGCGATGCCTTCCGGCTGTTCCAGCAGGGCGGCCAGCAGGTGTTCCGGCTCGACCTGTGGGTGCTGTCGCGTCTGGGCGAGCGTCACCGCCGCCGCGATGGCTTCCTGAGCACGTAGAGTGAACTGATCTTGTCGCATAACCAACCTCGTTTGTGCGGCACCGGCCGTTTTTCTTAGCCTGCCGGTAATATAAAAATCTTAGTTACTTACTGTCAAGTATTTTTTTGAGTGCCGCACGCCCGGCGGGTAGGGGCGGCGAGTGTGGTGCGGTGTCTGCGATGCGGCTTTCCGACAGACGGCGCAGCGGGGTAGACTTGCCGGTCGGTTGATAATCTCAAGGGAAGGCCTGAACGCACTGAACATGCAGGTGAACATGCCTCGAAGCAAGCCGGTTCATCGGCGAAGCCAGCGGCGTTGGTTGGACTGGGGACTGCCAGCGGCGCTTTTGGCGTGGTTGTGCTTTGGCCCAGCACCGGCGGGCGGCACGGCGACGGCCGCCGAGGTCGTCCTCACCCTACCTTTTGAACATACAACGACGCGACCAGAGCATAACTGGATTCGTGAAAGCTTCACGGTCACGATGTCCGAACTGCTTGACGCGCCGGGCCTAATCCCCGTGCCGCTTGACGAGTGCCACCTCGCCTATGAAAAGCTTGGTCTCTCGCGGACGGCGCTACTGACACGCGCCACGGAAATCAAGCTGGGCGAGGCCGTCGGCGCCGACCTCCTCGTACGCGGCTCCTACATGGTGACGGGCGAAGGCAAGGACAGCACACTGACGGTTCGGGCGCAGATGATTTCTCTGCGCGAGGGAAAGTTGCTGGGAAGTGAACACACTCTCAGTGCGCCGCTGGCCGATTTGCAGGTCATCCAAGGTAAGTTGGCGTGGGCGTTGCTTTACCAGCGCAATCCGGCGTTGCCGTTTTCACGCGACCGCCTCATCGCGCGGGCGACGCGCATTGCGCCGAGCGCCTACGAGATTTACGTCAAGGCGCTGGCGACGGAGGATGCCTCCGACCGCACACGGCTGCTGATTCGCGCCATCGAAGAGGCGACGCGCAACGCTCAGTTGACATTCCCGCAGGCGTACTTTGAGTTGGGCCTGATTCACTATCGCGCCGGACGCTACGACGAAGCTCTGTCATGGCTGGAACGGGTTCGTCCAACCGACCCGCGCGGACTGGAAGCCAACTTCTACCTTGGCGTTTGCCAGATTCTGACGAACAAAACGGAAGCGGCCGTCAAGACGCACGGCGCGTTGCTGGCGCCGATGCCGTTGTTTGAGACTTATGTTAACGCTGGCGTGGCGTACATGCAAAAGGGTGACTTCGCCGAGGCCGCGCGTCTGACCAAGCTGGCGGCGGACACCGTACCCACGGATGACGAGGCGCTGTTCAACTACGGCTACGCCCTCTGGCGCGACGGACGCGCCGCCGAGGCGCTGACGCCGCTGGAAACGCTGACCAAGCGTTCGCCGGAGCAGGGACGGGCGTGGTACGTTCTGGGCAAAAGCTACGCCAAGCTCGGCCGCGCCGGCGATGCAACCGCCGCGCTGGAGGCGGCCAAGCGGTACGCCCCGGACTTCGCCAAGTGGGAAACATCCGGCAAACCGCCTTGGCTGCCGTATCTCAAGATGCGCTTCAACCGTGAGGCCTTTCACCGCTACGCGCGCGGCGAGGAGCAAAACCGGCAGCAAGCGTTTCTGGGCGTTTCGACCATGCAGCGGGTTGAGGAACTGATGCGCGTCGCCCAATCCGCCTTTCTGGCCAACCAGTCCGATGTTGCGATCGAGCATTTAGGGCGGATTATTCAACTCGCTCCCGACTACAGCGAAGCTCACCTCTTGTTGGGGCGCGTCCACGAACGGCGGGGAGATTTACCGGCGGCGGTCAATGCGCTCAAGGCGGCGGTGTTTTGGAATCCCAAGCTCACAGCGGCGCATGTCCTGCTGGGGCGCATCTTGTTGACGCAAGGAGACCGCGTACGCGCAGCGGCGCACGCTCGACAGGCGCTCGATCTCAACCCCGACGACGTTGACGCCCAAGCGCTCCAGCGACTCTTGTTAACGCCTCCACGTTAGTGGACTTTCCGAGACCAGGTAGCGCGTCAGCTCGCCTTGGCGTAGACGACATTCCCCAACAGACGCCAGGCCGTTGACGCCGTCTACCCCGGAGTATTGCTACACTTGCACAAAACTTGCGCAACATACCTAGAAGTCAGTTTACATTAAGTTCACACTTAAGAAAGATGGCGTAACATTTCTGTTAGAAGGAATGTTACCTGCGCTGTCTAGCGTCCGTCCCGTTTACAGACAAGTGACCCGCTTTGCCCACGGCAAGGTCGGGCTCCCGTTCTTAACGGCCTCTCTTTTGGGCTTCCGAGGAGGATGGACTATGTTTAGACAGCGCATCACCCGTCTGGTGTGCGTCGCCGCATGGACGGTCGCCTTGGCGTTTGGCGTGGTTGATACCGCGTCGGCGCAAGTCGGGGCGACCGGCAGCCTGGGCGGCGTCGTACAGGACCCAAGCGGCGCAGCCCTGCCGGGCGTCACCGTCACCGTCAAGTCGGACGCCGGCGTCGAGCGCACCGTGCAAACCGACAACAACGGTCGCTGGCTCGTGCCGGTGCTGCCGACCGGGATTTACCAGATCAGCTACCGCCGGGATGGTTTCAAGGAACTTGACCGCAAGGGCGTCGAAGTCGAGGCGGCCGTGCCGCGTACGATTGACGTAAAGCTCGAAACCGGCGCGATTTCCGAGACGATTACGATTACCGAGGACGTGCCGTTGCAGGTCGTTACAACGACCGCCGCGACGTTCCGGCAAATCAACGCCGAACAACTCACGAAAGTGCCGACCTCGACCCGCAGCTTCACGCACCTGCTTTCGACTGAAGCCGGCGTAGCGGCCGACCTGCCGCCCGTTTCCATCAACGGCAACGGCAATGTGTCCCCGGCGGTGAACGGCACGCGCACGACGAGCACCAGTTTGCAGTTCAACGGCATTGACGCCACCAACATTACGAGCAACGAAGGCTCGCTGGACGGCAACATCTCGCCCGCCCCCGAAACGCTTTCGGAAGTCAAGCTCCAGACCAGCCTTTACGACGCCTCAACCGGACGCTCCGGCGGCGGCAACTTCCAGCTTGTGACCAAAAGCGGGACGAATGAGTTTCACGGCTCGGCCTATCACTACCTGCAAAATGAAGTCTTCAACGCCAATGACTTCTTCTTTAACCGCGATGGGATTGAGCGGCCGCGCGCGCGGCGCAATGAAGGCGGCTTTACGATTGGCGGTCCCGTCCTGAAAGACCGGCTGTTTTTCTTCGGCGGCTACCAGCGGACGCAAGCCAGCACGGCGTTTGTACCCACTGCGAGCAGCGTCACGGTGTTGCCGCAGTTTCTCCAACTCATCGGCAGCGACCGCTCGGCGGCGCGCATCGCAGCGGCTGTCAACCAACTCAATCCGGGTCTCAATTTGCTGCCGTCGGAAATTAGTCCGGTGGCGCTCAACCTGCTCAACCGGCGGAATCCCGTCACCGGCGGCTTCTTGATTCCGATTCCGGGACCGAACGCCCGCCTCGTTGGAACGGACAGCGGCACGGGGCTGCCGGGGCTGCCGGTCAACGTCACCGGCAACGCCGTCACTGTCACCTTTACCAACTTGGCGACCGGCACAACGCGCAACGTCAACACTGGCCCGGCGGGCGGGACGCGCGGCAACCCAATGCTTCAGGATCGCATCGTGCAGCCGGCCGATTTCCGGCAGGATCAGGTCACCTCGCGCATTGACTGGCAAATCGCCGGCAACAACCGCCTGAGCGGCATCTTTTTCTTCGCCGATTTTCCGGGCTTCGATCCCTTCACAGCCCCGACCAACCTTGCCTCGCCGGCGACTATTCGCCGCGCCGACCAGAACTACTCCGTGGCGGTTTCGGACGTACACACCTTCTCGCCGACGCTCATCAATGAGTTTCGGTTCGGCTACTTCCGCCTGCGCAACTCGCGGGCGCTCGACAACCCGTTTATCGTACAGCCGGATGAAATCGCCCGGACGTTTAATGCGCCAGATCTGCGTACCTTCAACCCAGCCTCCATCTTTGATTCCAGCATTAACTCCTTCCGTCTCCCGCGCATCATCACGCGGGCAGGAAACTTTTCCATCAACGGCCCGAACGACGCCTTCAACAAGCGGCTGCAAAACACGTATTCGCTGTTCAATACGCTGACGTGGGTCAAGGGCGACCAGACGTTCCGCTTCGGGGGCGAGTTCAAGCGCCACTTCTTCGACACTGACCTGCCGGAGGAACAGGGCATTGAGTTTGAAAAGCTCGAAAACTTTACGCAGTTCCTCGCCGGTCGGGTGACGGAAGCCGACACGCAATACGGCTTCACCCAGAAAAACTTCCGGTTCTTTGACCTAAGCTTTTTCGCTGCCGCCGACTGGCGCGTCACAAACAACTTCACGCTCAACTACGGCGTGCGCTACGAGTACTTCGGCACACCGAGCGAAAAGCGCGGGCGATTTGGGAACTTCTACCCCGACCTTGTCACCGATCCCAACAACATCATTGGCGGCTTTGTCGTGCCGTCCAACGCGAAGCCGACTGGCTTCAACGCGATTGACGCTTCAATTGACCGGGCGCCGCGCGCCAGTACGCGCAGCACCATCAATGACGACCGGAACAACTTTGCGCCGCGCTTAGGCTTTGCCTGGACCCCGTTCAACGACGGACGCTTTGTCGTGCGCGGCGGCTACGGCTTCTTCTACGACCGTCCATCGGCGGCCTTTATCAACACGGTGTTCAGCAACTACCCGCACCTGCGTGAAATCGAAGTGACCGCGCCGGCGGGCAACGTACCGTTCACCACAGCGTTTTCGCAGCAGAACCCAAACACACCCTTCTTCCAGTTCCTCACCGGCATTCCGGCGCAGGGTATTCCGGGCGTACGCGTGGTGCGCACTGCCGGCGCAACCGGCACGTATCAAATCCGCGACGGCACGGGCGTGACCCGGCAGGCGGACGGCTCGCTTAACCCGATTGACCCGGCGACCGGACAGCCATTCCTCGGCAACATTGCGGAAACCTTTGAGTTCCGCGCGGTTGACCGCCGGCTGCGGACGCCCTACATCCAGCAGTGGAACTTTGGCATCCAGTACGAACTGCGCAAAGACTGGATTGTGGAAGCGCGCTACATCGGCACGAAGGGCACGAAGTTGTTGCAGGCGGTCATTCTCAACCCCGTGTTTGACATGAACGACCCCAGTACACCCGACCTGATTTATGAGCGATTCAACCGGGCGTATGTCGCCGCTGGCAGCCCGAACGGCCCGCTCAATCCTGGCGCGACGGCGCGTGAGCGCGGCATGGGACGCGCGTTCGGCTTCCCGAATCCGGCGTTCCCAGTTGGCGATCCACGGCGGACGATGGACCTTAATCTAGCGAACGCGGCCGGCTCAGTGCTTCCCTTTGAGGCGCGCGGGTTGTACTTGGGGTTGAACATCCCCGAAGCCATCCTGCTCACCTCATCGGCAAGTTCAATCTATCACTCGTTGCAGTTGACGACGCAGCAGCGCTTCAGCTTCAACGAATCGTACGGCGGCTTGAGCTACTTTGCAGCCTACACGTGGTCAAAATCAATTGACGACATCTCGGCTGACCCCGGCAGTACAGCGGGGAACGCCCGCCCCGACACGCCAAACACCGGCTTTGTGGCGTCGGGCAATCCGCGCAATCTCCGCGCCAATCGCGGCCCGTCCGACTTTGACCGGACGCACCGCTTCAGCGCGACGGCGGTGTATGACTTTCCGACCTTTGGCTCCAACAGCCGCTTTGTCAAGGGATGGGCGCTTTCGACGTTCATTCAGGTGCAGTCTGGCGCACCGTTCAGCATCTTCTCCGGTGAGCCGGAACTCACCTCTGTTGGACCAAACGGCGCAAACTTTACAAGTCTGCGGCTTGGATCGGGTGGCTTGTTCCGTCCCGGCTTTGGGCGGCCGAACCTTGCACCGGGAGCAACCATTCGTGATCTGCGGCGGCGCGGACCCGATCCAACTGAGCAGTTCTTCAATCCGGCGGCGCTGGCGTCGCCGCTGGGCGGCCACGGCAACCTCGGCCGGAATGTCCTGCGTGGGGCGTTCCAGAAGCGCGTGGACTTCAGCTTGGCCAAGAACACGGCGATTACAGAGCGCGTTGGCGTCGAGTTCCGCTGGGATGTCTTCAACGCCTTCAACAATGTCAACTTCGCCTTGCCCGGTAATGATCTGCAGGATTCGGGCGATTTCGGGCGAATCAACAATACGGTCGGTGGCCCGCGCATTATGCAGTTCAGCCTGAAGGTGCGCTTCTAAGCCGCCGGGCGGCGCAACCGCTTCCGACAAAAACGGGCGCGAGGTATCCAGCCTCGCGCCCATGCTTTTTTTAGCCGCCCCCTCGGCCGACGAAAAAACTGGTTGTGCTTAACGGTGAATGCATACCTCGACCTCTTCAGAGGCCTGCATGCAGAATTTAGGCCGAGCAGTTGCACAAGTCAGCTGTGCAAGCCGCAATGACCAGAGGTTCCGCACCCCCGCCACCACAGGACACACCATCAAAACTTCGGGCACCCCTTACACGGCTTGCCGGACTTCTTGTACTTCTTACAGCACTTGTTTTTACGCTTGTGACGGTAGAGGCGCACGCTTCAGCCGCTCCTTACAAAAAGTTTCTGAAGCGAGCTTACTTCAAACCGAAAACGGTTTTCAAATCCGCTATCCCTCTGTGACCAGCGGTAAGGTCTCCTCGTCAACAACGTAGTAGGTCACGCTCTGCCAGCGTGAGATGCTGCCAGCGGTCGCCGAGCCGTCACCAAACGCCAACCAGCGACGCGGTGGACGACCGTCGCGAGCCGCCGGGCGCACCCAAAACCTGCCTAGGCCGACGATGCACTCAACGCCATTGAAGGCGATGCGAATATCACCACCCTGCAACATAACGGTATAGGTGTTAATCCCGGCGCATGGATTGCAGGCGTAGGCCAAATCCGGCGTGCGCAGCAGGCGAATCCCATCCGGCTGAATGAGCAGAGCGTCAGCATAGCGGTCGTTTTCAAACCACACGGCGCAGCCGGTGGCGTCACGCTCGCCGACATAAGCGACAAGCTGCATTTTGATCTCAACCACGACTTTCTGCTCGGCCGTCACGTTCCAGGGCAGGTAGAAAAACGCGCTGTTTTCCGCGCTGTAGGTCGTATCAAGCAAAAGCGAGCCGTCCGGCTCAGTGCGAATGAGCGTGTTGCCCGATACCTCAACACCCCAACCCAGTACCGTCGCAGCGACGTGTCGGGGACGAGCTTGAGAAGCAGCGACCGATGCGACTTGAGGAGCGACGCTGGACGCCGGCTCTAAGCGGCGGTGGCTTGGCAGTGGGAGCGGCGTCAGTGGTTGTTCCGTAAAGCGCTCCATCTGTTCCGCAAACCTAGACACCTCCACTGGCGTGGAGCTTGACTCATGCAGGGAGTCGGCTGGGAGCTGTTCTCCGCTAGCCGTTTCAGCCTCACCAAGCGCTTGAGCTAAGCCTTGGTGGTGCGGTTCCATCCCTGGGACGCCAGCGGACGGCGCAGCCATGCCCCGGACGGACTGCCCTACTGGGAACACTCGAAGGATGCGGTTAGCGTTGGAATCGGCGATATACAAGTCGTGCTGGAAGCCGACAACAATACCGCGCGGCGCATCCAATTCGGTTTCCTGCGCTCGGCCGACCTGCCGCCCGCGCCCGCGCCCACAAATCAGCGAGGACGTGTAGCCACCGTTACCGTCGGGCGTCAGCCGTAAAACACGATGGTGGTTGGTGTCGGCGACATAAAGGTTGCCGTACACGTCGAGCGCCAATCCGTTTGGAAAATTCAAGTGACGCATCTCGCCGCCGCCGAACACCGTTTTTACCGTGCCGTCCGGGAACACACAGCGGACGGCGTGGTTAGCGGCGTCCGTCACGAAGCACAGACCGGAAACATCAAGCGCAATGGCATACACCCAGCCAAACATCGCCCGCTCGCCGACGCCATCTCGAAAACCGCGTTCCCGCCCAGCCAAGGTGCGTACGTAGCCATCTGGGGTGATGAGCCGTACCGTCACACCATCGGTGACATAGACGCCGCCGTGCAGGTCAGCCGCAACACCTTTGGGACCCTCAAAGGCGGCGGTCACCAAGGGGCCGTCCTCGATGCGGGCAATGCCTGTCCCCGCCAGCGTACGCACCTCGCCGTCGCGTGTCACAACCCGTACGCGGGCGTTCAGGTGGTCGGCAACGTAAATCTGCCCCTGCGCGCCGACGGCAATGCCCAGCGGGCCGTTGAATTCGGCTTCCGCGCCACGGCCATCCCGAAAACCGCGTTGGCGGCCGCCGGCGAGCGTTCGTACTTCCCCGCCCGGCGTCAGCATGCGAATGGCATGGTTAAAGTGGTCGGCGATGAACAGCGTGCCGTCAGCGTCCATCGCTAGCCCAACCGGGTGATTGAGCTGCGCGGCAACGCCAAAGCCGTCCCTGAGTCCGACCTCGCCACCTGCGACAACTTCTACCACCAAGTCGGCGATGTCGGCGGTGCCCAATCCAACTTGGGCGGCGAAGGGTGCAATTCGGCGCGGCGATGAGAGGGCGCTAGCATGTAACACTGGAGTCATTGAAGGCTTCGTCTGCCTCTGATCCTCAGGCGATGGCGGCCGCGGTGACCGTACAGGAAGTTCTTCCGGCAGATTCGGCGTTGTCTCAGCCTCGTCCAGGCTCTGAAGGCGAACCAACCGGATGGCATGCCGCTCGCGGTCGGTAACGTACAACCGATTCTCGAAAAACGTCAGCGCCGTCGGCATCCAGAACTGCGCTGTAGCGGCGTCCCCATCCTGGCTTCCCTGTTGCCCGCCAGCGATGCGCACCACTGCGCCCCCCGGTAACACTGCCTTGAGGGAAAAATCGGCGGCGTCAAGCACGTACAGCGTTCCGTCTGGGCCGATACACAAGGCGACCGGATGCAAAATTGGAACGTCCTGTTGGTTTTCCGGCCCGACTGGAAGCGTCGTCACTTGCCCGTCACGGCTGAGTTTACGCAACCGGCGGTTGCCAGCGTCGGCAAGGTACAGGTTGCCAACCCGGTCAAGCGCCAACCCGCTCAGGGTATCAAACCGCGCCACCGCCGCCGGGCCGTCCATATACCCTGGCTCACTACCGGCCAACGTCGTCACCATACCGTCCGGCGTGATGCACCGCACGCGGGCTTCATCGGCGACATAGACCGTACCGAGAGCGTCTACGGCGACCGCCCGCGGCGACTTGAAACGCGCCTGCCTACCCACGCCGTCGCGCGTCCCCTCAACACCATCACCGGCTAGCGTTGTCACCATCCCGTCGAGCGTCATCCGGCGGATGCAGGCGTTGTTCAGGTCGGCGATGTAGAGATACCCAGCGGCGTAGGTAATGCCACGCGGTCCGTTGAATTCGGCCAGCAAGCCGAGGTCGTCCCGATGTCCGGCTCGTCCGCTGCCCGCCAGCGTCCGTACCAGTCCGTCCACTAAAATCTGACGAACCCGGTGGCCGCCGAAGTCCGCCACGTAGAGGTTGCCCTGTGGGTCGCAGGTAATTCCATTCGGGCGCAAAAACTTTGCCACCGTGAGCGGGCCGTCGGCGTACCCCCCTTCGCTCGCCGTCAGCGTACTCACCGTGATCCGCCAATCCGGCGACGCCTTCCGCTCTGGCGTGTGCGACGGCAAATCCTCCAACGTCGAGACATCGGTTTCGCTGTCGTTCAGACGGCGTGTTTCAATGTACGCGCTCGGATCGAAGCTCACCGCTTCAACGCGGCTCATAGAAATTCGGGCATCCGTCACTGACTGCCCGCCGACGGCAAAGCTATCGAGAATCAAGCGCGCGTCTTGCTCTGCCGCCTCAACTTCCGCTGTCGGGACGGCGATGATGAGCACGCCGTGCGACGTGGCGGACGACGGCGCGCCCGTTTGAGAAATGACGACCACCCAAAGCAAGCAAGGGTTTTCCCGCCAAACGACTTCAAGTTGCGCCGTCAAACCAGTGTAAAACCCGGTGGTGAACTTGTCCCCATGGACGACCGGCGGCAAGTGCTCCAGTAAATCTTGGAGGGCGACCGCTAGGGTTTCTTCTTCTGGCGTCGGTGACGAGCGAACAGAGACCGACCGAAACAGCGCCGTCATCCCATTCGGGCCACGGACGCCGTACTGGAAACCAGCGACGGGCGTCGCTTGCCAATCTGCAGGATGAACAAAGGAGAAGTCCCCGCTCGTGAATTTGACGACGGCCACCTCCGACGCCGCCGGTGCTTCAAGCTGATTTGGCGTGGGATCCGGCATAGTGGGTGCTCACCTCAAGGTTGCAGCGACCGGCGAAAGGGTTCAGATGCGGACGACGACTAGTCCGCCTCACCCGCCGCCCGCCTCCGGGTTTCAGGACGGTTGGTTGCCCAGTGAGAAGAACACGGCGTGAAGCATATGTACACCACAGTGGGGCTTCAAGACAGAGTGCATACAGGGTGTTGCTCCAAACGCGCTGCCCTCTAGCGTCCAGCGCTTCATCGAATGAGCCTGGCGCGACGGTGTACGATACCGGAAGCTGCGACCGCGACTGCTTCCAAAACCATGTCTGAACACGGGTTTCCCTGCCTTGCAGGCAAACCAAACCATTCCCCGGTTGTTGACCAAAAAACTTATGACGCACACCGAAGCCGAGATTAAGTTGGCCGGACCGACGCTCGACGCGCTGCACCAGCGACTGACGGCGGCCGGCTGCACGCTTGAACTTGTCGCCCCACGCCACTTTGAAGACAACTGGCTCTTCGATACCCCAGCGCGCTTGCTGTTCAACACACGCCAGGCTCTGCGGGTGCGCATCCGCGACGACAAGGACGGAGCAGTGCTAACACACAAAGGCAAACCCGCCGCAACTCCGCCCAGCGGCGTCAAGGTACGTGAAGAGATTGAAGTCACGGTCTCCGATGGCCCCGCCCTTATGCGCTTGCTTGAAAAGCTTGGGTTTGAGAAAACCTTCCGCTACCAAAAGTTTCGGACGACCTACCGCCTGCGTCATGCCGACGGTATCGAACTCTGGGCAATGTTTGATGAAACCCCTATTGGGTGCTTCGTCGAACTTGAGGGAGAGGCGACGAGCATCGAGCGCCTCATTCGGTGTCTTGGGCTTGCGCCCGGTGACTACATTACAGTGTCTTACCCACACCTTCAGTTCGAACGCTGCCGAGCGGACGGCAAACCCCTTGAAGATATGACTTTCACTTTGTCGTCTGGTGATGGACGATAGAAACAGCCCACTGTCGACACCGAAGCTTGGAAGCATGTCGCCTCGTTCTCCATCGCGGTTTATGTCCTTTGCGCAGCAGGTGCGGCTCGCTCGGCGGGCAAGCACCATGCTCCGCCTAACCTTACCGACGACATTGGCGTTTGTCCGTGACCGCCGACGCTACTTGGTCTTCGGGCCGCCGCGCCCAGTTTCCGAAGCAATGCACCGCCAACGGGCGCAGACCATCAAACGGCACATCGAAACGCTCGGTACGGCTTTCATCAAGCTCGGACAACTGGTTAGCACGCGCCCTGACCTCGTACCGGCGGTTTATATTGAGGAAATTGCCAAGCTTCAGGACGGCATCACGCCACTGCCCGGAAAGGAAGCCCGTCGCGCCCTCGAAACCATTTACGGCATGCGACTGGAGGCCGTCTTTGATCGCTTCGATGAGCAGGCGTTGGCGGCGGCGTCGCTGGCGCAGGTTCACTACGCGGTCTGGCAAGGGCAGGATGTCGTCGTCAAGTTCGTCCGGCCGGATATTCCGGCGCAGATGGCGCTTGACCTCAAAATTGCCGGTTTCGTCATGCGCCAGCTTGATCGGCATTTTTCCAACTCGTTGACCCGCATGCTGTCCACCGCCATCGCTGAAGGCTCGAAGGGGATGGCGCAGGAGCTGGACCTGACAAACGAGATGGAAAACTTGGAGATGATGGCGCGGATTCTGGCTCGGCGGGAAGACGTCATCGTGCCGCTCATTTACCCAGAGGTTTCCGGGCCGCAGGTTATCGTGATGGAGTACTGTCCGGGCGTGAAGTTTACCGATGTAGAACGTCTGCGGGCCGCCGGCTTCGACCTTGATGATCTTATCGCTCGGCTGGTCAAGCTTTACGCCGAAATGATTTTTGTCGCCGGCGTCTACCATGCCGACCCGCATCCTGGCAACATCCTTGTTGGGGATGGCGGGCAGTTGATCCTACTCGATTACGGCATGGTGTGCCGTCTGTCGCGTGAGATGCGCACCGCCATTCTAGACGCTGTTGTCGCTGGCTTGCGTGGCGACCGGGAACGGCTGGTGGACGGTCTCTACGAAACCGGCATTGTCGCCGAAGGCACAAACCGCCGCCGGATTCACGCCTTCATTGAGGAAATTATCCGACTCCACCGGCGTGGGCTGGATGCGCAAAACCGCATGCTAGGCGTCGGGCTGGCTATTGAGCGGATGGCGCGGGAGTTGGGACTGAACCTGCCGCCCGAATTGGTCTACGTCTTTCGAAGCCTTTCGTTGTTGGAGGGCATGGCCTCGAAACTCCGTCCCGGCTGGAGTCTGATTGAGCACGGGTTTGAGCCGATCCAGGAAGCCTTAGCGCCCCAATACGTGCGGTCGCTCCTGAACAGCCAAGGCTTGCTCAATACAGCCGTAGATGAGCTTCGGCGCTTCTTCGGTCATCGTACGGTGCGACGCTTTACCCAAGAAGCACAGGGTATGATCTGACTTTACGGTACCGGGGAGGGAGGGTCGCAGGCGACAGCTGTTCGTTACAGCTGTTGTCCGCGGGCCGCCCGGCCATTTGGAGACAGTGCGGGCGCAATCGGAGATTACAGATCGAGCATCGGGCGGACACCCTCCACCCATACGTCGCCGTCCTCAAAGAATTCGTGCTTCCAGATCGGAACCAGCGTCTTAATGCGGTCAATTCCAAAGCGACAGGCGTCGAACGCCGTTGCGCGGTGGGGTGAAGTCGCTGCAACAAGGACGCTGGTATCAGAAAGTTGTAACCGTCCAAGCCGATGAACGAGCGCCAGCCGGTCAAGGTCGGGGTACTTGTCTCGCGCTTCGGCGGCAATTCGCCAAAGCATCTTGAGGGCCATTGGCTCATAGGCCTCATAGTCGAGGTAGAGCGTCCGGCGGCCGTGTAGGTTGTCGCGGACAACGCCTTCAAAGGTCACAACAGCTCCAACCGAAGGACGAATCAGCCGCCGGACAATCCCCGCCGTATCTATTGGTTCATACGTCAGCGCAATGATGTCGCCGGAGGGTTCGCTCGCTGTCATCGCACCTTAGCCCCCGGCGATTGGTGGAAAGACAGCGACTTCGTCGCCATTTTCAACTGGGGTTTCAGCGCGGGCGTAAGCTTCATTGACGGCGACCAGCAGGCTGCCACGCAACGGGGCAAGTTGTGGGTACTGTTCGCATACGGCGTCAAGGACGGCCCCCGCCGTCGTCGGGACAGCGACCTGGACCGGCGCGGCGTCCGCCCCAACCAGCGCACGACACTGACCGAACACCAAAACCTTGAGCAAAGCGTCATCAACAGTTTTCATCGCTCCTTGCATAAGGAAAGCCAGCTTAGTCGTCAACAAAATCACCAAATGCGGACTGAAGTAAGCCGACAGCAAGGATGCCCGCCGTTTCAGCCCGCAGGATGCGCCTTCCCAGTGTAACCAAATGCGCACCGTCGGCGACAGCCCGTGTCCGCTCGTCATGGCTCCAGCCGCCTTCTGGTCCGACAAAAGCTGTCACTACCGACGGTGGCGTGTCTATGCCTTTGACAATGCGACTCCAGCTTTGTCCGCCGTGCTCGGTGAAAAAGAATTTGACCCCTTCCATTGCCGTCACTTCGGCAAGCGGACGCGGCGCCGTGACGGGCGTAAGGCGGCTGCGTCCGCACTGCTTTGTCGCCTCACGGCTAATGCGCGCCCAACGGCTAAGACGTTCAGCGGAGAGTCCGCGCACAAGCCCTGGCTCGACGTGGCGGGTAACAAGCGGGACAATCCGGGTAACGCCAAGTTCAACAGCCTTCTGGATCACCCACTCAAACTTGTCGGCCTTGAGTAGGGCGGCGGCAAGTGTCAAGTCAAGCGGCGACTCGTTGGATGGGAGCGGTTCGGCCGGTACTAGACGGACGCCGCGTTTGGAGGCTTCCGTCACGACAGCACAGAAGGCGCGGCCCTGACCGTCAAAAACATTGACGGTTTCGCCAACACGAATGCGAAGAACGTGAACGGCATGGTGGGCTTCGTCGTCGGGTAGGTACACCTCGGCGGCTGTAAAGTTTTCCAACGGCGCGTAGAAGCGATGGTGGGGCATCGGTCGGTTGAATAGACTTTGCGGTGGGTTGTTACTCTAGCATCCTGTGAGTCGTCGTTGGACAGCAGACTTTGGCGAGACGGCGTCTTCAGCAGTCCTAAAGTGCTACATCTCTGGCCTTTAGACCAGCCGGCAAGACCCAGAACTCCGGGGGATACGGCGCAAGTGATGAACCGGCGGACGTTCATCGAACAGATTGGTTTTGGTTTCGGTTTAGTCATCAGCGTCGCCGGCAGCCGAGCGGCGGCGCAGTCGGGTCGCGTCGGTGGGGAACAGTCGCCACGCGCTCATCTGACGGTCATCGCGCAGGTTCCAGCACCAGACACGCCGCCGATTCGCCTGACGCCGACCGATATGACGCTCTACGACGCTGGGACAGAGCAAATCATTGAAAGCGTCGAACCCGATCCCTCTGCCGCCGTTATCGTCTTTTTGGCGGACAATTCGGCAACGTTTCAGGTTGAAGTCGGCGACATGGAACAACTGGCGCGGTCGTTGATTCGAGAACTCTTCACCGGCGACCGGTTGATGTTGGTCGGGTACGCCAAAGAGCCAGAAATCTTGTGTGAGCTGACGGAAGATGCCAGCCGGCTCATTGCTGGAGCAAAACTGTTTCGGAAACGCTCGACGCCCCGCCTCTATGACGCCTTGCTGGCCGTAACGGAGGATGTTTTTCGTCCGGCGACAACTGTCAGTAAACGAGTGATTGTGCTGCTCTCGGACGGTTACGACGAAGGTTCGCAAACCACCTTTGAGGATGCGCTGGCGGCGTTACAGTCAGTGGACGTGGTGTTGTACGCCTGGCAGGCGCAGGATCGCACCTACGGCGCACCACGTCCCAAGCGGCTTGGCCCGAAGCCGGTGGAAGTAATTCGCCGACTGAC
The DNA here is from genome assembly GCA_025057975.1 of Chloracidobacterium sp. Lineage (NCBI taxonomy): Bacteria > Pseudomonadati > Acidobacteriota > Blastocatellia > Chloracidobacteriales > Chloracidobacteriaceae > Chloracidobacterium > Chloracidobacterium sp. The sequence goes on along the minus strand of JANWUV010000012.1, from coordinate 78,875 downwards.
GGAAGACACCGGCGGGCGGGCTTTTCGGTTGGACGAAACTAATGCGGCCGCCATCTTGACTGATGAAGTTCGTCGGCGGTGGTTTACGGTGCGTTACGTGCCGCAACCAGCCGTAACGACAACAGCCGGGCGATTGTTGTTAGTGGCAGGCGATCCTCAGATGACGCTGCGGACTAAGAAGCGCCGCCTGCCGCGTCGGTAAGCTACGGCACTAAAATAAAGTTGACAACACTGGACTCAAGTATTATAGTGGCGGCATAAAAGTTCCAACGCCGGCCGGCGGGCTGTCACCCACCATCCAGCCGCGTTTCGTGAACCGCATTTCAACGATGAGTGGAGTGTAACGTATGGGGAAAATCATCGGGATTGATTTGGGGACAACCAACTCCGTGGTCGCCGTTATGGAAGGCGGTGAACCGGTCGTCATCACCAACTCAGAAGGAGCACGGACGACGCCATCGGTTGTCGCCTTCACCAAGGACGGAAGTCGCCTGGTTGGCCAGGTCGCCAAGCGGCAGGCCGTAACCAACCCGGAAAACACCTTCTATTCCGTCAAGCGTTTCATCGGCCGCCGGTTCAACGAGGTCAAAGAGGAAATCAAACAAGTGCCCTACAAGGTTGTTGAAGGGCCGAATGGCGATGTGCGTCTGGTCGGCGGCGGCAAGGAATGGGCCCCGCCGGAGATTTCCGCCATGGTGTTGCAAAAGCTAAAGACGGCGGCGGAAGACTATTTGGGGCATCCGGTGACAGAAGCCGTCATCACCGTTCCGGCCTACTTCAACGATGCCCAGCGGCAGGCCACCAAAGACGCCGGTAAAATCGCCGGTCTGGAAGTCAAGCGCATCGTCAACGAGCCGACGGCGGCGGCGCTGGCCTACGGGCTGGACAAGAAGAAAGATGAAACTATCGCCGTTTTCGACTTCGGCGGTGGGACGTTTGATATTTCGATTCTGGAAGTCGGCGAAGGTGTTGTCGAAGTCAAGTCCACTAACGGTGATACGCACCTTGGCGGCGACGACGTGGACGAATGCCTCATCAACTGGATTATCAGCGAGTTCAAGAAGGATCAGGGTATTGACTTAAGGTCCGACAAGATGGCGCTCCAACGCCTGAAGGAAGCCGCCGAGAAGGCCAAAATCGAGCTTTCGTCCGCGATGGAAACTGAAATCAACCTGCCCTTCATCACAGCGGACGCTTCTGGGCCGAAGCATCTGGTGATGAAGCTGACGCGGGCGAAGTTTGAGCAGTTGGTGGAGCACATTCTCCAGCGCACGCTTGAGCCCTGCCGCAAGGCGCTAGAGGACGCCGGTCTGAAGCCCTCCCAGATTGACGAGGTGATTCTGGTCGGCGGCTCGACCCGCATCCCCAGGGTGCAGCAACTGGTCAGGGAGTTCTTTGGCAAAGAACCCAACCGGTCAGTCAACCCCGACGAAGTAGTAGCGATTGGCGCGGCCATCCAAGCAGGGGTGCTGGCTGGCGACGTGAAAGACCTCCTGCTGCTCGACGTTACGCCGCTGAGCCTTGGGATTGAGACGCTGGGCGGCGTCAATACGATCATGATCCCGCGCAACACAACGATTCCCACCCGCAAGAGCGAGATTTTCTCGACGGCGACCGACAACCAAACCTCGGTCGAAGTGCATGTTTTGCAGGGTGAACGTCCGATGGCGCGGGACAACCGGACGCTCGGCGTGTTCCGGCTGGTGGACATCCCACCGGCGCCGCGCGGTGTCCCGCAGATCGAAGTCACCTTCGACATAGACGCCAACGGCATCGTCAATGTCACGGCGAAAGATTTGGGAACGGGCCGCGAGCAGAAGATTACTGTCACCTCCAGCTCCGGGCTCACTAAGGAAGAGATTGACCGGATGGTGCGCGAGGCCGAAGCCAACGCGGCGAAAGACCGCGAAATGCGCGAGCGCGTCGAAGCCAAGAACCGGCTCGATTCGCTGATTTACTCGACCGAGAAGTTGGTCGCTGAAAATCGTGCAAAGATCGAGTCGTCCACACTGTCGGAGATCGAAAGCGCACTGTCCGAAGCCAAGTCGAAGTTGGAAACGGCGTCGCTGTCAGAACTCAACAGCCTGTGCGACCGCTTGCAAAAGGCGACCTACAAAGTGTCTGAAATGATGTACAAGGACGCCGCCGGCCGCGCCGCCGGGGCTGCCAGCGCAAGCCGCCAAGACGCCGGCAAGGGTGACGACAACGTAATTGACGCCGAATACGTTGATGTGGACGACAAGCGGTGACCAAGCGCCATGAGACGGCTTGTGCCCCAGTCGCGCCGGCTGGGGCACAGCTGGCTCAGCCCTGACGCTTAGTCCCGACTGGATAGCGGAGGCAGTCATGGCGAAGCAGGACTATTACGCGACGCTCGGCGTTCCAAGAACCGCCTCAGCGGAAGAAATCAAAAAGGCTTACCGCCGACTGGCGCGCAAGTACCACCCGGACCTGAACCCCGGCGACAAGGCGGCGGAAGAAAAGTTCAAGCGCATTTCCGAGGCCTTTGACGTGCTGGGCGACGAGGAGAAGCGGAAAGTGTACGACCGCTTCGGAGTCTATACCGAGGCGCATGCGCAGGCGGCGAAAAGCGGCGCAACTGGCGGCGGCATTCCCTTTGACTTCGGCAACTTCGACTTTGGCGGCGCTACGTCGTTTCGGGACATTTTCGCGGAAATGTTTGGCGGCATGCGCGGAAGCGCCCGGGGGCCGTTTCCCCAAGCCGGACGCGACATCGAACAGACGGTTTCGATCTCGTTTGAGGAGGCGATGGAGGGAACGACCGTCAAGGTGACGCTCCCACCGATGGGTGGCCGGCCGGCGGAAACCATTACGGCGCGCATCCCGGCCGGCGTGGACAACGGCTCGAAGGTGCGGATCGCGGGCAAGGGTTATCCTGGCGTCAACGGCGGCCCGCCCGGCGACCTGTACCTTATCACTAATGTCGGGTCGCATCCGTTCTTTACGCGCAAAGGGGATAACATTTACTGTACCGTGCCGATTACCGTCCCAGAGGCGGCGCTGGGCGCCAAGATTGAAGTGCCGACCGTCGGCGGCAAAGCCCAGTTGCGGATTCCGCCGGGGACGCAATCAGGTCAAAAATTCCGGCTGCGGGAGAAGGGTTTTCCCGTCTTGCGCAGTCCCGGTACGCGCGGCGACCAATACGTTGAAGTCAAGATTGTCCTGCCTTCGGTCATCAGCGAAGAAACCAAGGAGCTCTTGCGTCAGTATGAACGCTTGAACCCGGAAAATCCACGGAAGTCGCTCGGCGTTGAGTGACCTCAACTTGTAGGGGCCCAAGCCATGACGACACGCAGCCGGAAGCAAACTAAGCCACGCCGGTACTCGATTGGCGTAGTGGCTGAAACGTTTGGCATTCATGAGCAGACGCTTCGCATGTATGAGCGGGAGGGCCTGCTTGTTCCGTCCCGCACGGCGCGCAACACCCGCTACTACACCGACGCCGACCTAGAGCGGCTGCGGTGTATCCTCAACCTGACGCGCGAAATGGGCGTCAATCTGGCTGGCGTCCAGATCATCCTTGGCATGCGCGACCGGATGGAAGAAATGCACCAGCATATGATGGCGCTGGTTGAGTACATCCGCGAGCATATGGCGACGCACACCGCCCACGCGCTGGTGCGGATGCCGCCCATGCACATTGTTCCGGTGGAGACGCCGCCGGACGGGCCGACGCCGGCGGTACGCGCCACCATCCGTCGAACAACCGTCGGGTGAGTCCCGGCGGATGTGGCGCATGAACGCGCAGCGTGTCATCATCGTCGGCGCCGGATTGGGCGGGCTGGCGGCGGCGCTCCATCTGGCGGCGCGCGGTTTTCAGGTTTGCATCCTTGAAAAGAACCCCACCGTCGGCGGCAAGCTCAACCGGATTGTCGCCGGCGGTTTTTCATTTGACACCGGCCCGTCGCTGGTGACGTTGCCCGACATTCTCCGGGACACCTTCGCCGTCGCTGGCGCGCGGCTGGAAGATTACCTCACGCTTCAGCCGCTGGACCCGATTTGCCGCTACCGCTGGCCCGACGGCGCACGACTTGATTTGTCGTCCGACTTGGCGAAGACCATCGCCGAGCTGCGCCGGCTCGCGCCGGAGGACGAAGCGGCGTTTTTTCGCTTTCTCAGTTACGGTGCCGACCTCTACACCGCGACTGCGCCAGTGTTTTTGTTCAATGACTTCCGCGACTGGCGCAATTTGTGGCGACGGCTCGACGGCCGCCTGCTGCGCCAGCTACCACGTTTGGCGACGTTCAAGACGGTCGCCGACCGGACGGCCGAGTTTTTCACCAGCCCCTATCTGCGGCAGTTGTTCAACCGTTATGCGACGTACAACGGTTCGTCGCCGTATCGGGCGCAGGCGACCTTCTGCCTGATTCCCTACGTCGAGTTCGCGTTTGGCGCGTGGTACGTCGCCGGAGGGTTGTACCGCATCGCCGAAGCGCTGGCGCAGGTTGCGCAGGCGGGGGGCGTTCAAATCCACACCGACACGCCCGTGGCGGAGATTGTCGTCGAGGCAGGGCGAACGCGCGGCGTTCGGTTGGCGGCTGGCGACTTCCTGCCTGCCGACGCCGTGATTTCCAACGCTGATTCGCTCTACACCTACGCGCGCCTCTTGCCCGGCGTCCGGCGGCGCACGTACAGCGACGACCGTCTGGCGCGCATTGAGCCGTCCTGTTCCGGGTTTATTCTGCTGTTGGGAACAGCGCGGAAGTTTGACGCGCTGGCGCACCACAACATCTTTTTTTCAAGCGACTACCCGGCTGAATTCGCCGACATTTTTGACCGCTTGACGCCGCCCGCCGACCCAACGATTTACGTTTGCGCGACGAGTCGCACCGATCCGACGCAAGCGCCGCCCGGCAGTGAAAACCTCTTTGTGATGGTCAATGCGCCGGCGGTTTGCAACGCCTACGACTGGGACGACATCGCGCCAGCGTACCGCAACCAGATTGTGGCGCGGCTGGAGGCGGCCGGACTGGAAGGTTTGGCGCGGAACATCGTCTTTGAGGACATACTAACACCCAAGCGGTTTGCGACGTGGTTTAACGCGCATCGCGGGGCGATTTACGGGCTTTCGTCCAACAGCCTGCGCAACGCCTTTTGGCGGCCGCCGATTCGGGCGCGCGAAGCACGAGGACTGTATTTCGCCGGCGGCGGGACGCATCCCGGCGGCGGCATTCCGCTTGTCCTACTTTCCGGCAAGATCGCGGCGGCGGCCGTGGCCGCCGACGTTGGTCAGGCGTCAACCTCAATGTGTTAGGAGATTGCTCTATGCAGCCGTCATGCATCGTTCGGGCGTTGGTCGTCGGCGCAATGTTGGGAAGCATGCTAATCCGGCCGGCGGTCGCGCAGTCGCCGGTCGGCAGAGTCGTCAAAGTCCCGCCGCGCGTCAGCATTCAGAGCTTTCGCTTTGATCCGCCGGAAATCGTTGCATCGGAATACGGCAACTTGGCGCGGCTGCGCGTCATCGCCCGGCTAGACCTAAACGACGGTGACCGAGGCAGTTACGAAGTGACGTTCGTGGCGATTCCTTTTGGGCAGACCGGCTTTGCCGATGTGCGTGTCAAGGACATTGCCAAGAGCGTCACGTTTACGGCGTCGCAGCCAGTGCAGGAAATCGAGTTTGAGTTTCGCGCCTTTCGCAACGAGCAACAGACGACGGATGTGGAAGTGGGCGCGGAAGTGGAGATTCCGGTTCAGCCGCAGCAGCACCTACCGTATCAGGTTCGGGGCTTCAATCCGCGGGTTTCTGACCGATTTCGACGCGGCGAGTTGCTCACCATCCGCAAACCCTAAGCAGGCGAGCCGCCTGGGGCACAGGCTTCCAGACCACTTCCGAGAAAATGTAGCAGGAGCATCCACCACGACCGTCGGCGGTTCTACGCGGAGGCTGGTAAGGGGTACTCGGCAGCCGACGGAAGGCTTACCGAACGGCCGTACTAAGCATGCCTGCATATGTCTGAAAAAAACAGGACGCATCTACAGCCCACCGTACATCCGAGCATAGTAGCGCCGATACTCGCCGCTGCGCGCCCGCGCCACCCAATCGCTATGTTCACGATACCACGCAATGGTTTGCGCCAAACCCTCCATAAACGGTATCCGCGGACGCCAACCTAGTTCACGCTCAATCTTGGAACAATCCACTGCATAGCGTTGGTCGTGGCCAGGGCGGTCGGCTACCTCGGTCAGCAGGGAAGTTGGTTTGCCCAACAAATCGAGCAGCATTGTCAGTACCGTCCGGTTCTCAAGGGGTGACCGCCCGCCAATGTGATAAGTTGCGCCGCGTTGACCCTGCTCAAGCACAATCTGCAAGGCGGCGCAGTTGTCGTCCACGTGAATCCAGTCGCGCACCTGCCGCCCGTCGCCATACACCGGAATCGGCCGATCCTCCAGCGCGTTGGTCAGCGCCAGCGGAATGAGTTTTTCTGGGAACTGGTAAGGGCCGTAGTTGTTGCTTGTACGGGTGATGACCACATCCAACCCAAACGTATGCGCCGCTGCACGAACCAAGTGTTCGGCGGCGGCTTTACTTGCGGCGTACGGACTGCTCGGCGCAAGCGGCGAGTCTTCCGCGAAGAACTGCCCGTCGGGAATGCTCCCGCCAACTTCGTCGGTCGAAATGTGTAGGAAGCGCTTGACGCCTTTTTCACGGGCGACATCCAACAGCACTTGGGTTCCTAAGACGTTTGTCGTGATGAACTCACGCGCGCTCAGAATGCTGCGATCAACGTGCGACTCAGCCGCAAAGTGAACAATGGCGTCGCAGCCATCGGGAATCGCGGCCCGCAGCGCCTCAGCGTCGCAAACGTCGCCGTGAACAAAGCGGTACGTCGGATGGTCGGCGACCTCGGCGACGTTATCGAGGTTGCCAGCGTAGGTCAGTTTGTCGAAGTTGATGATGGTCTCGGCCGGGTGTCGCTTCACCCAGGCCCGAATAAAAGCCGAGCCAATGAATCCCGCGCCGCCTGTCACAAAGATGGCCATGACTTGTCCGACATTCCTGTCTCGGTTGAGGTTAGCGAAGCCTATCGCACCGCGTCGAAGCTGCGCAAAGCCGCGTTCAACGCTTACGTAGAAGCCATGTCTTTTTGCGAACTATTCCCGTGAACGATTCCGGCTGCGCCAGGCAAGCGCCGACGATGGGTTGTCGCGCTGAAACGCAGTCGGTATAGTTTCACACGTTCTGTGGCGCGCCGTCGCCGGGCGGACACTTCGGGCGTGACCCCTCAACCACTCGCCCGCTTGCAGGTTTCACCCATCATTGAGGATGAGCTATGTCCACTGACGCACTCAACTTAGAGTCTTCCCTTCCCTCTACAGCTTCGTCGCCAGAAACAAAATCGGCTTGGTCGCGCAGCTTGCTGTTTATTGTCCCAATCGCAGCGGCGACCCTGCTGGTTTTGATGCGCGCTTCAGGTCTAGTTCCGACCGTCCTCAAAGAAGGCAATCTAACCGTTCTGGCGTTGCTAGCTTACTTGGGCGCAACCGCTGCGTACGTCATGTGGATGCTGGGGCGCGAATCGCTCCTGCTACACATCGGCATCGGGACGATGGCCTTTGGCTACATGATGAATCTCGCTGCTTGGGGCCTGCGGTGGATTGAGTACATCGAATTTGAAAAGACCAAACCGGCGATGCAGGCCGTCTGGCATACGCTGCCGTTGATGGAGAAGATTTCGCATACCTACCCGCTCAACAACCTCTACGACATCGGATTGGCGTTCACGGGCTTCGCCGTCTTGGCCAGTCTTATTATCACGACGCGCGACAAGTATCGCTTTATTGGGGCGGTAACGATGCCGCTGGCGACGCTGACGCTGACACTGGTCGTCTTTCTGGGGAGCGAAGTGACGACCCTCCAGCCGATTTTGCGGAGCTACTGGCGCCCGATTCACGTCAGCATCGCTGCCATCAGCTATGGGGTGTGTCTGGTGAGCTTTGGCATCGCTGTGCTGTACCTGCTCAAAGACGGCGTCCGCGTGGAGAGCATGGCGCTGTGGGTGGCGATTTTGGGCTTGGCGACATACGCAACCATCGGCGACTATAAGGTGCTGACGACGGGAACGTACGGGCTGGGTGTCCGGTGGATGGGCAGTGGGCTGAATCTGGCGGGCGGCGGTTCGCTGCGGGCGACGCTGCCCGGCGTCGGAACGCTGATGCAGCTTGGCTGGCTGGTCTACGCGGCGGCGGCGATTGCCCTGGCTATGTACTTCTTCCGCCACAACGAATCAGCCCGGCGGTGGGGTAACCGCCTAATGGCGGCGGCGCTGATCGTTCAGGTACTGATTTTCGGGGCGATTTTCTACCGGATGAAGTCGCCGATGGACATCAACGCCGCCATCAACCCCAATCAGCACCAAGCCTTCGGCGCATGGTTGGCGAAGCGTTCCGACCTTGATCCGGCGACGCTTGCGCCACAGCAGTTGCAGGCGGAAGGCGCGCGCTGGCTCAACCAGAACGCCAGCGCTCTGGAAATCAACTTCAGCTCGAATCCAGTTGAGTTGTCGGCCATTCTAACGCTCATTGCCTGCACGGCCTTTGTTGTTCTGTTTGCCTGGCGCGGCCGACAGATGCTGGAAAAACTCCCCAGCTTGGATGCGCTGGACGACCTCACCTACAAGACCGTCTCGGTCGCCTTTCCACTGCTGTTGATGATGTTGGTGACGGGCGCCGTGTGGGCGAATGAGTCGTGGGGGACGTACTGGAGTTGGGATCCAAAGGAAACTTGGGCGCTCGTGACGTGGTTAGCTTATGCGGGTTATCTCCATACGCGGATTGTCCACGGCTGGAAGGGGCGCACGTCAGCCTACTTCGCCGTGCTGGGCTTCATCTTCGTGCTGTTCACGTACTTGGGCGTGAGCTTCTTGCTGCCGGGACTGCACTCTTACGCCGGGGTGGATTGATTCCCCAACGGCCAGGGAGGGAAAAACAGGCAACGGGCGGCGTTTGTCGCCCGTTGCCTGTTTTAGGAAAGCAAGATGAGCCGTGCAGGACTCGAACCTGCGACCCACTGGTTAAAAGCCAGTTGCTCTACCGACTGAGCTAACGGCCCTTACGAAAAACGTAAGCCAGTAAGGTATGAGAACGGTTGCGGCGCTGTCAACGCCTATTCGCCTGGAACAAGTGACCTCCAGCAGGTTTGGACTTCTTGCGCTTTGTGCGGCGCGGCGGAACGCCTGCCGCCGAGCAGCCGCCGTCAACGTACGCTGGGTTACAGAAAGTCGCCAAGGCTTCGCCCATTGTCCGGGCGCTATGGTTTCCACGGTTTGCTTTCTCCTCCAGCAAGCGGCGACGGACGCACCGGTACGCGGCCCCATTATGGGCTACATTCCCATTGCTCTGCTGTTCGCTATCGCGTTGGCGATTCCAGTTGGGGCGCTCACGGTTGGGCGCTTTTTCCGGCGAACGGTCATGACACGGGAAAAACTGATGCCCTACGAGTGCGGCGTAGACCCAGTTAGCGACGCGCGAGAGCGCATCTCTGTGCGCTACTACGTCATCGCCATGCTGTTTCTCATCTTTGATGTGGAGACCATTTTCCTCTTTCCGTGGGCGGTCATTTTCGACCAGCTTGCCTTGTTTGGACTCATCGAAGCCTTCGTTTTTATTGGCATCTTGGTTGTCGGTTATTACTACGCTTGGTGCAAAGGCGCGTTGGATTGGGTGTAACGCGCTTGAACCGGGCGTGTAGATCGGCGCTGTTCGGTATGCCCCCAAGCCGACGCCCGCAGTAGTAAGAAAGGATGTTGAGCCGTGGTACGCGAAGAGGCACCGGGTTTAATCCTGTCGTCGGTTGACTACATCTTCAACTGGGCGCGTAAGTCCGCGCTCTGGCCTATGACGTTCGGTTTGGCCTGCTGCGCCATCGAAATGATGGCGACGGGCGCTTCGCGGTTTGACCTTGACCGCTTTGGCGCCGGCGTTTTCCGTCCCAGCCCACGTCAATCCGACCTCATCATCGTCGCCGGGACGGTTACGCTCAAAATGGCCCCGGTCGTCCGGCGCATCTATGAGCAAATGCCCGACCCCAAGTGGGTCATCTCGATGGGTTCGTGCTCCAACGTCGGCGGCCCGTTCAACACCTACTCGACGTTGCAGGGCGTGGACCGCATCATCCCGGTAGATGTATACGTGCCGGGCTGCCCGCCGCGCCCGGAAGCGTTGCTCTACGGGTTGATGCGCCTTCAGGACAAGATCATGCGCGAGCACCCAACCCGCTTCATGTTCGGGCGTGGCAACGAGGTCATTGAGCCGGAGAAGATTGAGCTAGAGAAGTCTGTAGCAGCGTAGCGTCGTGTATCGTCACGCAGGGCTTGACGATACGCTGCGACTTGAATACTGTTTTCGTTGCGAGCTGTTCAAGCTCACGGCTGTGGGGGTATAGCTCAGCTGGGAGAGCGCTGCAATGGCATTGCAGAGGTCAGCGGTTCGAACCCGCTTACCTCCACCAACCACAGTGAAGCGGGCGAGTCGTTGATTCGCCCGCTTTTTTATTGGCGCCGACTTTCCTCCCCCGAAAACCATTTCCGGTCGCCGACGAACATGGATTAGTTTCGACAACAAGCCGTCCCTGCGTCGGACGCGGCGTAGGCGAAGGCCGGATTTTCTCCGTGTGATTGGCTGGTCGTCGTTCACCCATGCCCTATGAAGACCTCCGTGAGTTCATTCAGGCCCTTGAAGAGGCTGGTGAACTCAAACGCATCAAAGCGCCCGTTTCCTGTCACCTCGAAATCACGGAAATCACCGACCGCGTCTCGAAGGCCGGCGGCCCGGCGCTGCTGTTTGAAAACGTTGAGGAGTCATCCATTCCGGTGCTGATCAATGCGTTGGGCAGTCGCCGCCGCATGCTGATGGCGCTGGGCGTCAAGGATTACGCCGAGATCGCCGGACGGCTCAACGAAATCCTCGATTTCAAGTCGCCGCAGGGCATGCTGGAAAAAGTCAAGCTGCTGCCCAAGTTCGCCGAACTCGGCGCGGTTTTCCCCAAGCGCGTCAAACGCGGCCCCTGTCAGGAAATCGTCCTACGAGAAGGTGAGTTTGATTTGCGCCGGCTGCCGATTCTTCAGTGTTGGCCGGAGGACGGCGGGCGCTTCATCACATTTCCGCTGGTGTTCACGCGCCACCCGAAGACCGGACGCCGCAACGTCGGGATGTACCGGATGCAACTGTACGACGGCTGTACGACGGGCATGCACTGGCAGATTCACAAGCACGGCGCATCGCACTGGCGCGAGGCCCTTGAGCGTGGCGAGCGCATGCCCGTCGCCGTCGCCATCGGCGGTGACCCCATCCTGACCTTCGCGGCGATTTTCCCGCTCCCCGACGACGTGGATGAAATGATGCTGGCGGGCTTTCTGCGCGGCAAACCCGTGCCGATGGTCAAGTGTGTCACCAACGATCTGGAAGTGCCAGCGACGGCGGAAATTGTTCTCGAAGGGTATGTTGACCCGCAGGAGTTGCGCACCGAAGGACCGTTTGGCGACCACACCGGGTTTTACACCGAAGCCGACAAGTACCCTGTGTTTCACGTCGTCTGCGTCACGCATCGGCGGCGTCCGATCTACCAGACGACGATTGTTGGGCGGCCGCCAATGGAGGACTGCTGGATGGGCGAGGCCGTCAGCGAAATCGCCAAGCCTGTCCTGCGGCGGCAATTCCCTGAAATTGTGGATATGCACTTGCCCTTTGAGGGCGTGTTTCACAACCTGGCGATTGTATCCATCAAGAAAGCCTACCCGGGCCACGCCCGCAAAATCATGAACGCCCTGTGGGGAACGGGGCAGTTGATGTTCACGAAGGTCGTCGTCGTCGTGGACGACGACGTGCCGGTCAATGATCCAAGCTATGTCGCGTGGTATGTCCTCAACAACATTGACCCAGAGCGTGACATCCAGTTCACGCTTGGCCCGGTGGACGCGCTTGACCATGCCTCGCGGCTGCCAGCATACGGCTCAAAAATGGGTATTGACGCCACGCGCAAGTGGCCCAGCGAAGGCTTTACACGCCCATGGCCGCGGGAGAATCGCATGACAGCCGACATTCAACGCAAGGTGGATGAAAAATGGCGCACACTTTTTGGAAAGTAACGCAGCGCAGCCTCCTGCTGTGGTTACTCGTCGCCATTGGATGCCTGACAGCCGTCACAGCCGCCCCGGCTAATGACCCGCTCGACATTCTGGACTATCAAATTGACGCCGAAATCATCCCAGCCGTCCAGACCTTTGTGGCGCGCGTCAAAGTCACCATGGACGCCGCCCGCCCAATGCAATCCGTCGTGTTTGAGTTCAACGGCGCGCTGGAGGTCAAGCGTGTACTGGATGAAAACCGGCAGCCGTTGCAGTTCACGCAGGATCGCCTACGTGATTTGGATTTGCGGATTGCGCTGCCGCGCGCCACAACACCGGGAACGCCGTTTGTGGTCATCGTGGAATACGTTGGGCAGTTGCTTTCGGCGGAAGGCGGCGTTTTGTCGAACAAGCGGCTGGCTTATGTCGGGACAGACGGGACAGCGTATTTGCTCTACGGCGGGCGATGGTTTCCGTTCCACGGCTACGCCGCTGACGCCGCCACCTTCACCCTGAACCTCACCGTCCCCGATGGGCTGACGGTGGTCGGCTACGGCTTTCAGAGCAAGCAGCCGGCGACAGGGCCGGGCGTCCCATCGTTGGAGCCGGAGCGTCGTCCAGAGCCGCCGGCCACACCGCGGCCGGCGTCGTCGCGCCCGTCACAACGTCCGCGCTCGCGCCGGCCGGGCGCGAAGCTGTGGTCGCCGCTTGCCTTTGCGCCACCCGGACAAACCGCGCCACAGCACACTGCGCCGACGCTGCCGAGCGGGGTAGGACCGCGTACCCGGTGGACGTTCGCCTCGACACGGCGCGTGCTGTTTGGGAACTTCGCCGTCGGTCGGTATCAAACGCAGACGCGGCGACAAGGCGATACGGACGTGTGCTTTTACACTCGTCCCGGCAATGAAGCCCGCGCGGCCGAGTACGCTGCGGTCGTGTCCGAAGCTCTGGCGCGCTATGAACAAAGCTTCGGGCGCTACGCCTTCGGGCCAACGCTGAATTTGGTCGAAATTGACGACGAAAGTCTTGAGGCTTCAACCAGCGCCGGCGTCACACTGCTGGCCGGGCGCGTCTTTCAGGCGCGGACGCTGCCGCGTGAACTGCTCTGCCGTGAAGTCGCCTTCCAGTGGTGGGGACAGGGTGTTTTGCTCAGGTCATTTGACGACGCTTGGTTGTCACAGGGCTTGGCGACTTACGCCTACATACTTGTCGAAGAAACCCGCCGCAATGAAGGCGAACTGCGGGAACTGGTGCGAGAAGTGCTGGAGCGGGCGCTGGCGTTTGAGTCGCAGGCGTCACTCAGGCGCGCGCCGGCGGAACTCGACGACCAATCGGCGGCCTACCGCTCGATTATGTTCTACAAGGGCGCGTTTGTGTTTCGGATGCTGCGCGGCTTGCTGGGCGACGAAACATTTTTCCGCCTGTTGACCACCTGCTACACGCAGTACCTTGGCCAAAACCTCAGCTTGGACGACTTTGAAAACCTGACGAACCAGATCGCCGGTCAAAACATGCGCTGGTTTTTCGCCCTGTGGGTGGATTCCACTGGCGTCCCGGAATTCGTCCCGGACTATAAAATCCTGCGCATTCCCGGCAGCGGGTACCGCATGCGCGGCACGCTGGAGCAAAACCTCGAAGGCTTCCGCATGCCAGTGGACATAATGCTTGAAGCCAAAGGCGGCAGCGAACGGGTGACGCTTCAGTTTGATGGGCGCGAAGCAAGCTTCACGTTGAGCGCCGCTTCTGAACCGCGCGACCTGATCATTGATCCCGACATAAAGATTCTGCAGATTTCCGACGAACTGCGCGTCGCCGTCGTCGTGCGCCGGGGCATCCAGCACATCGAAGATGGGGAGTTCGCCGAAGCCCAGCAGCAGTTTGAAGCCGCCATTCGGGTCAACCGCCGGAGCAGTTGGGCGTGGTACAATCTCGGCCTGCTGTACCTGCGCCAACGCAACTACGAAAAGGCCCGCGACGCCTTTGACGAGGCGCTGGACGGCGATTTGCGCCCGCGTTGGGTCGAAGCCTGGGCTGCGCTCAAGAAGGGCAATGCTTACGACGCCTTGGGTCAGCGCGACCGCGCCGTGGCCGAATACAAAAAGGTCATCGAGCTGGGCGACGACGCGGCCGCAAGTCAGCAGGCGCAGCGGTATCTCGAACAACCCTATCGCTCGGAGCCGTAACGCCTGTCACCATGTTTTCGAAGTCGGTTCTTGTCAAACTCAGCGTCCTGCTTGGCGGCGGCGTCCTCGTCGCGTTGCTCTGGTTTGGTTGGCGACGGCAGGTGGAGGCGATGCGCGCCTATGCGCCGGACTTGTCCAAAGTCGCCTACGTCGGGTCGGAAAGCTGCCGGGAGTGCCACCGCGAGCAGTTTGATCACTGGCTGGCGTCGCACCACCACAAAATGACGCAGCCGGCGACGCCCGAAACCGTGGTCGGCGACTTCAACAACGCGACGTACACCTACCTAGGCGTCACTTCGCGGATGTTTCGGCGCGGCGACGAGTTCTTCATGGAAACGCTCGATCCGAGCGGACGCATGGCGGTGGCGAAAATTGTCCGTACGATCGGCTCGCGGCGCTTCCAGCAGTATGTGACGCAGGTTGGGACGACGTTCTACCGGCTGCCCATCGCGTGGAATATTGAGAAAAAATACTGGTTCAACCTGCAAGGGCTGTTTCTGCACCCGGACTTGCCGGATTTCAGCCGCCACACGAGCGTGTGGAACAACAACTGCATCTTCTGCCACAACGTCAAGGGCAACCCCGGCATGGACTTGAAGACGGGGCAGTTTACAAACACCAAAGTCGAGGAACTCGGCATCGGCTGCGAAGCCTGCCACGGCCCCGGACAGCTCCATGTTGAGAAGAATCAAGCTTTCGGCTGGACGTGGCTGCGACGGCAGGCGCGCCCGGACGACCCGACAATTGTCAATCAGGCAAAGCTGGACAAGCGCGCCAACACCCAGGTGTGCGGTCACTGCCACGGCCAACGCCTGCCCATCGAACTCGACAAGATTCGGGAGATTATGGCCACGGGCGACCCGTACACACCGGGTGAGGATTTGGCGAAGTACTACCGCCCGCTGGACATCACGGCCAAGGTTGGCGACTACAGCTTCGCGCCGCGTTTTTACCCGGACGGCACGCCGCGTTTGACGGCTTACGAGTATCAGGGCCTGCTGATGAGCAAGTGCCACACGGAAGGCGGCATGACCTGCATCAGTTGCCATGACGTGCACAAGGGCCGCCAGCAATCGCTGATGCACGATGAAATGCGCGGGAACAAATCCTGTACGCAGTGCCACGCCGCCATCGCCGCCAACGTGGAAGCCCATACGCATCACCGGGCCGATGGGAGCGGGAGCGCCTGTTATGAGTGTCATCGTCCGCGCATTTCGTTCGGCCTGCTGACCGCCAAGCGGACGCACCGCATCCTCAACCCAGAACCGGATAAGAGCCTGACGACGGAGATGCCGAATGGCTGCAACATGTGTCATCCGGGCGAAAGCGCCGCGTGGGCGGCGCGCTACATGACGCAGTGGTACGGGCCGAAGTACGCCCTGTCCAAGACCAACGCCGCGCGCCCGGAGGCGAACATTGCGGAAATGGTACGGGCGTTGTTCAGCCGCGACCCGTCGGCGCGCATCACGGCTGCGTGGGCGTTGGGCACAAGCGGAGCCGACGGACGGGCGCGCGACCGCAAGTGGGCGATTCCGTTTCTAATTGAAGCGTTGCGCGACACGTATCCAGCCGTTCGGTACTTCGCCTATGACGCGCTGCGGAATGTTTCCGGCGAGGATTTTGGCTTCTTCTACCTTGCAGATGCGCGCGACCGAGAGGCGGTCATCGGACGGTATGCCGCGTGGTGGCGGTCGCTACCTAAGTCAGCGGAGTGGACGCGGCCGGCGAGTGTGCCGCTTGACGCTGACTGGCAGATTCCGGCGGCGCAGATGGCCGCCTTCCGTGCTGAGTTGGCCAAAAGCTCCACGATTGACATTGGCGAGTAAGCGGCTGGCGTCTCCGGCTCGATTCCACCGAGGACGTACCAGAAACCATTGAGCGGCGCTCGCTTGCAACCGGTTCGTTTCTCAAACGAGGTCGCGTCGGCTCGAACGAGTTCGCGTCGGCGCACGCTTCGGTGTCAGGACGGCGCTAAACCCTGCGGGGCGGGCAAGGCTGCCCTTCCCTGCCCTGTCTGGCGGGAAGACCAAGCGTGCGTTGCTTCACTGCGCAGGCGAGACGCCGCCGCCTTCACGCCTAGCCAGTATTATGGCGCTCGCCAGTGTTACAGCGCTCGATGACCCCGGAAACTGACGAGTGAAACCCAGCCAAAACATTCCGTCTAAATCTCACAGGCCGCCATGTTGACATGGACAGGCGACACTCTCCAAATAGACTGGGCATATTCCAAAATCGTTCGGTCACTAGAGAACTTACCCATTTTAGCCGCATTGAGGATGGATTTCCGCGTCCACTCATCCTGATTGAGGTACGCTTGCGAAACCTGTTCTTGACATTCAACATAGGCGCGATAGTCCGCCAGCACCATGTACTGGTCGCCGCCTTCAAGCAACGAAAACAGAATCGGATGGAAGAGTTCCCTATCAAGCGGACTGAAATACCCACCGCCGATCATATTAAGCGCCTCATTGAGTTCGAGGTCCTTGTGGAAATACTCCCACGATGCATAGTGTGGCCTCAGCGCCGCTACTTCCTCAGCTGTCAGTCCGAAGATAAAGATATTCTCGCGTCCTACTTCTTCGGCGATTTCTATGTTTGCCCCATCAAGCGTTCCGATGGTCAATGCGCCGTTGAGCGCGAACTTCATATTACCTGTGCCGCTGGCTTCCATGCCGGCAGTCGAAATTTGCTCGGACAACTCCGCTCCCGGCAGAATTTTCTCCGCCAATGAAACGCGGTAGTTCGGGAGAAAAACAACCCGTAAGCGATCCCGCACCATAACGTCATTGTTGACGATTTCAGCGACGGCATTGATGAGTCGAATAATCAACTTCGCCAACCGATAGCCCGGCGCCGCCTTACCGGAGAAAATAATCGTACGTGGTGTAATGTCAAGGTTTGGGTTATGCCGTAAACGGTTGTACAGCGTAATCACATGCAGGACATTGAGTAGCTGGCGCTTGTACTCATGAATGCGCTTCACTTGACAGTCAAACATTGAAGTTTTGTCTATCCGCAGCTTGCCGCCCCATTCATCTTCGATGAGCTTGATAAGAATGTCCTTGCCCTCCTGTTTGATTTTCCACCATTCCTGCCGGAAGCCGGGGTCTTCGGCGAGTGGGACCAACTTTTCCATCTCATACAGGTCGGTCATCCACTTGTCGCCAATGGCTTCTGTAATCAGTCGAGCCAGCCGTGGATTGCAGCAGGCAAGCCACCGTCGCTGGGTGATGCCGTTGGTTTTGTTTTCAAACCTTTCGGGAAACATCATGGCGAAGTCTCGGAAAAGATCTCGCTTGAGAATCTCCGTGTGGAGCTTGGCGACGCCGTTAACGCGGTGTGAGCCGACAATCGCTAGGTGCGCCATTCTGATGGACTTCGGACGAATGTTCGGAATCGGCTCCTCAACTAAAGAGACACGTTCCACTAGCGATTCATTGTTCGGATATCTTGAGCGAACTTCGCGCAGGAACCTGTAATTGATCTCATAGATGATTTCTAAGTGACGTGGCAGAACTTTGCCCAGCAAGTCAACTGTCCACTTTTCTAGAGCTTCAGGCAAAACCGTGTGGTTTGTGTAGGCGACGGTTGCGCGCGTCAGTTCCCACGCCTTTTCCCAAGGAAGATCTTCAATGTCAACGAAAATACGCATCAGTTCGGCGACGGCGATTGCCGGATGTGTATCATTGAGTTGGATGGCTACTTTGTCGGGAAAATCGTCAAAAGTTGAGCGGTTCTTTTTGTAGCGCCGAAAGATGTCCTGAAGCGTCGCTGAGACAAAAAAATACTCCTGCTTCAACCGGAGTTCTTTACCGGAGTGCCGATTGTCATTGGGATAGAGAACTTTTGAAATTGTTTCAGATTCAGTTTTTGAACGAACAGCACTAATGTAGTCACCCTCATTGAAGTAGTAGAAATCAAATTCCCGCGAGGCCTTCGACGACCAGAGACGCAAGGTGTTGACATTTTGTACGCCGTACCCCGGAATCGGTGTGTCATAGGCCATCGCCAGGACTGTTTCTGTTTTAATCCACTTGTGAACAATCTTGCCTTTTTCGTTTGGATACTGGACGACTTCACCGTAGTAGTGCACCGGGTAAAGCAGTTCGGGGCGCGCAATTTCCCACGGATTGCCGTAACGCAGCCAGTTGTCCGGTTGCTCGACTTGCTCACCGTCTTTGATCTGTTGGTGGAAAATGCCATACTCATAGCGAATGCCGTAGCCATATCCCGGCAGCGCCAGTGTCGCCATGGAGTCAAGAAAGCAAGCCGCTAGGCGGCCAAGACCACCGTTGCCGAGGCCGGCGTCGGGTTCAATTTCCTGCACTTCTTCAAGGGCGTAACCAAGGTCGGCCAAGGCTTTCTGACACTCTTCCCGGAGATTGAGATTGACGATAGCGTTGCCAAGCGTGCGCCCCATGAGGAATTCCATCGAGAGGTAATACACCCGTTTGGCGTCAGCGCGGTAGTAGGCATCCTGCGTCCGCAGCCAACGTTCGATGAGCCGGTCTCGAATGGCATAGGCCAGCGCCAGATAGCGATCTAATTCGGTCATGCTGAAGCGATCCTTGGCTAAGGTAAACTCCAGATGATCGAGAAAACTACGCTGAATGGCCTGCGCCGTCAGTCCGTGATAGCTCTCGTACGCCGAAAGATTGGCGGCCGACTCCGAAAGCAGCGTTTTCGTCTGGGACATGCTTGCAACCTCCGTTGTGAACGTGATTAGTCTTGCCGTTGAGTTTTGTGAGGTGAGCCGACCTTGCGTCTGATTCTGTAAGTTTCATATCGGCAAACAGATGAGAAATCGCAGGACGCACACTCGCGTATGCCGCGTGCAGGGAACACATCAAATCTTCCTTGTTTGATCTGCGCTTGATATTTCCAGACGTAATCCATAACAACCTTGTATGTGGCTTCAAAGTCTTCTCGTGATATGAATGAGCGACCGTAGGGCTGGTTCAACAGGCTTTCATACTCCAACAGGTAAAGACCATGGTGACAACGCGGCGTCTTTGCAACGGCGAAATAGCCACCGCCAATGACGGGTTGGAATTCGGGGAAACTATTCGCCAAAGCCGCAAGGTAGACGGCGATTTGTACATCGCGCCCTTCGAGCATGTCGCGTACGGAAGGGCCTTTAGACAGCTTGTAGTCATAGACAACAAACACCCGTTGTCCTTCCGCGCCGTTCCGAGCCTCAAGGATATCAATCCGGTCTATTTGCCCACGGAGTTGAATGATTTCGCCGTTTGCGCCGGTGAGCCTCAGCGGCAATCTTTTCGAACGAGGATCGGCGTGCAGCGACTGCATACCAAAGGCCAGTTCCGTGACATGGGCGGCGGCGTTCCCATATGTCATCTCTTCGATGAGCAGTTGTTCGAGGTATGTCAATAGGACGCGCTTTTCAATCGCCCACAACCGGGTGTTGAGCGGCGGAATCCGTTGCTCATAAGCGTCAAAGACAGCGTTTGCCACCGCATGCAGTCGCTCCAAGTGGACTGCTTGTTGGTCGGGCGAGGCCGCGTGCGGCGAGTCTTGGCGGTAAACGTCCCGCAGAATGTCATGCACGATGCGGCCGCGCTCCACCGCCTGAAGATCAAGCGCAGCGCTGACTCGCGGGCGAAGCCGTAAGACGCGGTGGGCGAAAAACCGGAACGGGCAAGCCGCATACTCATTCAACGCCGTGGCGCTGAACACGTACCGCTCGCCGAATCGCTTTGCCAATTCCTCGCGCAGGTCAGCGCTTTCAATGTGACCGTCAAAGGGCGTCCATGCGCGGCTGTAGCGGGACTGCTCAACTGCTTGGCGCTGTACGAGCGTTGCAGAGAACCAACCCTGCCGCTCAAGGTAATCTTGAACGGCCGCCAGTTGTTCCAACGGTGACAGCACCGGCGGCGCGTCTTCAGCGTCCGGCGGCGACAACAGCTCATCAGCCGCCGCGCCGCGTCGAAGACGGGCGGTTGCCGCCGCTGTTTGACGGAGTAGTTCGTGCTTCGTAGTCGCTTTCAACAGCGATGCGCCGTCGTACCCCTTCGGCACGACAGTGTGCCGCCGTCCGCCGGGCTGTGTTTCTGGGACCAACCGCCCGATTTCAGCCAGAAACGAAGAGGGAGACAACTCCTCGTCCTCCGCTCCGATGGTCGGGTACGAAAGATGGACGGCCTGCGTTGCACGACAGACGGCTTGGTAAAAGTAATGCTCTTCCTTAGCCAGGGTCGCCGGCGAGAGATCTTCGAGGGTGAGGCCGTCCTCCTTGAGCTGTTCGCGCTCGGCAGCCGGATAAATCCAGTCGCCCGACAGTCGAATAGGAAAGCCGCCTTCCACAAGGCCCGGAACGAAAATGACCGGAAAGTGCAAACCCCGCACGGTTGTTGCTTCCAGAATGCGCACTGCGCCAAAGGTCTCCGGCTCAACGCGCAACGTAAGGCCGTCCAACGCCCGCAGAATGTCAGCCTGAAAGGCGGCCAAGGTCAGCGTGGGCGAGGCCGTGTTTACCGGCGACGCCCCGCCCAAAACAGCCGCTATGCTGCGCGCTGCAAGCCGTTGGGCGTCCACGGCGGCCGCCACGGCCCGCCGAACAGCCTGCAACCCGCGCAAATCCAGCGTCGCCTGCAGCAGTCGCCGGGGTTGTCCCACGGCCATCCGAATGTCGGTTTCGAGCCGCGACTCAAAACTCAACGCCGCTAGCGTCTGCTCAATAGCCTGCAAAAGCGCTTCCGCTGTTCCCGTCAACGGGATGCCAGCAATCAGGCGTCCCAGTCGTCGCAGCAGGTCGCCGACGGCGTCCAGGTCCGCGGCCGTAACGGCGTCTGGGTGAACCTTCGGCTCAGATGTGGCGGCCTCCGCTTCAGTCTCGGCGGTTTGGTCGGCGTCCACCGTACTGTCTGCTGCATTGCCCAGCCGTCGCAGGTAAGCCGCCAGTCGTTGCGCACGTTTGAGCCAAGCGTCAAGGCGCAGCTGGTCGCCGACAAACGCAACGACGTTTTCTATGTCGTCGGCGGTCAACAAGTTGTCCGGTACGGCAAAGTAATCACTCTTGAGGACATCAATCAGCCGGCCAACTGGGATCGCTGGCGGCTCTTCCCCGGATGGGCTTTCATCGGACGGACGATCCATCGCCGCCGCCAACAGCTTAAGCCAAGCGCGGACGGCTGGAACGTCCATCACCGGCAGCCGTTCGTCAAGCGTGTAGGCGATGCCTTCGTCGCTCAGGATGCGCCGCAAATGTGGGCCGTAGGCCTCCTTGTCCCGAACGACGATGGCGATGTCGGACGGCGTCAGGTCGTCGAGCGTGACGTACTGCTTGATGGTTTTGGCAAGATGCCGAAGTTCGCGTTCGACATCGGGCGCGGCCGCCACAAAGACCGGTGGCGTAGTAGCTTCCGCCGCCGTCGGCGCACGAAACGACGGATTGAACAACCCGTGGCGCAAGATATCCAGCCCCTCCGCCGTCGGCTCAACGGCGATGGTTTTCGTCCCGGCTCGTTCATGGAAGACGACTTCCGTAAACCCCTCGCCCATGGCTTTGACTTTGGCGATGGTTTCCTGAACCGGCGCGAAAACCTGCGGATTGTCCACGTCATCGTCGAAGTTGAAGGTGATCCGCGGCGCGCGCGCCACCAGACGGCGGAGGATTTCACCCTGAACCGGCGTGAAGTCGAAGAAGCCGTCCACAATGATCCACTCGACGCCTTCGAGGAAAGGCGTCCGGCAGGGAGAGCCGTCGAGTTCACCGTCCAGCGCCGCTATCGCTCGCAAGTAATCGTAGTCGTTTTCGGTCAGCCCACCAATTTCCAAAGCGGCGGCGTAGCACTGGGCGATGCGGGCGACATCACGTTCGTAGCCATAAACCTGCTCCGCCGGATGCGGTGCCTGCGTGCCGGTCGGGTCGGGCGCGGGGAGGCTTTCCTGATGACGCGCGATGCGTTGCTCAACGATACGGGCAAACTCAGCGGCGGTTTTACCGGCGCGGGTGATTTCGCCAATCAGCTTTGTGACGGAAGCGACGCAGCCGCCGGCTGTCGCCAACGCGCCAAAAGCCGGCAGTCGCCCTCGTTGCGCAAGCTGCCGCATGATTTGGGCGATGAGCGGGCGGCGCATCGGGTAGTCTTCGCCACTGATGTCGCGGCGGCGGGGGACAGGTTGCCAGCGACCGTCCCACTCAAGCAGCGCCGTCCGCAGCAGGCGGCGGATGAATCCATTGAAGAGATACACCGGCAGCCCGTCAAAGCTGCCGACACAGCTTTGCCCGTCAAGCAGGCGACGAGAAACGGCGTCCAGCATTGGCCGCGAGGCCGTCAGATAGAGAACGCTTTGCGCACGGCCTTGCTGAATGAATGCCCTCACCGCCGCCAACAGATGGTCGCGCTGTTTTCCGAGAAGCGGACCACGCCAGATTTCACGTTGCGGCGGCATAGGCGAATCCTCCCAGAGGCGTACGTAGAGCAGGCTTACGACCGAGCCGATGCCGTTGTTTTTATCGTGACGAACGCGACAAACATTGCCGTCGCTAATGCTGCGACGGCAGCGCCGGTTACAAACGGGGACACGATGGAAACGTGCTTCACGGCGTACCCACACCAAGCAGGCGCCAGAATCCGTCCGAGACCAGCGACGGAAGCAGCGACCCCCAAGACTTCGCCGCGTTCCTCCTCCTCGGCTTGATTGGTGAGCAACGCCAGCAGCGTCGGGTTGGCGAGCGCCGTTCCGACGCCCATACCGGCGCACAGCCAAACCAAACCGGCGACGGCATCCGCCAACGGGGCTGCCGCCAGCGTCGTCGTCAGCAAGCTAACGCCGAAGACAAACACGGAGCGTTCCCCAAACCGATGTACCAGCGGACGAATGCAGCCGGCTTGTACAATTGTCATCGTCAGGCCGAGGAAAGCGAACAGATAGCTATTGTCACGCTCCTCCAGCGAAAACCGCAGGTTGGTGTAGAGCGGCAGCATCATCTGGTAGCAGGACGCCGCCACAATGAACAGAAAGTTAATGACGAACAGCGGGCCGAGTTGTGGATGGCGCAGCCAGGTCCACAGGGAAGCCACATCGCCGGCGTAATGGTTGGACGCAGCTTCGGCGCGGCGTTCAGGGGACAGGCTCTCCGGCAGCAGCCACCACATCGCCAGCCCGTTGGCTAGAGCTAGGCCGGCAGCGACGTAAAACGGCGTCGCAGCGTCGGTGTAGTGGGCGACCAGCCCACCGAGCGCGGGGCCGATGGTGTAGCCCAGACCAATCGCCGCGCCGATCATCCCTAGGCTCTGCGCGCGTCGCTCCGGCGGCGCGACATCGCTGGCGTAGCTCATAGCCAGCGCCGTATTGCCGCCCGTTGCGCCGTCTAGCGCGCGCGCCGCAAACAACACGCCTAGCGCCAGCGTGTGGTCGGTCAGTAACGACGCTGCGCCAGTCGCCGCCGCCGCAACCGTTGACCCCCCCATGCACGCCAACAGCAGCGGCTTGCGACCCTTGCGATCAGAAAGTCGCCCAATAGCCGGCGCACACAGCAACTGCACAATGGAATAGGCAGCCAACAGCCACCCAACGACCACCGGCGAGCCGCCGAACGCCCGCGCATACGTCGGCAAAATGGGGACAACCATCCCCCACCCAATCTGGTCAACCAACGTCACTAGGAAAATCAGCCATGACGCGCGCCGCATGACCCTGTCCGACTCCGACTGCATAGGCGTTCCATCTCACGGCGAGGTTTCGGCGACTTCGCCGTAGTAGTGGCAGGCCGAAGCGCATGTCTCGGCAATGCTCACCCGGTACAAGCAAGGCAACGTCGGCACCAGTCGTTCCCAAATCCAACGCGCCAAGATTTCGCTGGTGGGGTTTTCAAGTCCGGGAATCTCGTTGAGGTAGTAGTGGTCAAGCTGAAGCCGAATGGGTTCAAACGCCTGCGCGATCTGGTCAAAGTCCATCAACCAGCCGAGTTCGGGGTCCACGTCGCCACGGACGACGATCTCAACCCGGTAACTGTGACCATGGAGGCGGCGGCACTTGTGGTCGGGCGGGACATAGGGCAGGTGGTGGGCTGCCTCAAAGGTAAAGGTTTTCGCCAACTCAACACGCATGGATCACCAACTAGGGCCGAAAACCGCCGGGCGGAGTGATGGAAGGTGATATTACGCACCTTCACTTGTACGTCAATCTTCGCTCCGAAGGTCAATGCCGCCGAGCGCCAACCATTGCTTGACTTCGCCTCACGTCGGCACATACCGTTTAGTGGCACGCAGACGCCTGTTTCAACGAACCCTACGACTCGGTTTTTCTATGGTGATCGTCTACATTGCAGATGTAGATGGTCACGTCATCAGCCGCACGCAGCATGACTGAACACGAGTCGCCGCCGACAACTGCTACGGCCGAGGACCAAACCGACCCACTTCTGGGCATGACCGTAGACGGCAAGTACCGCATTGAGCGTGTCCTTGGCGTCGGCGGCATGGCGACAGTCTATGCAGCGACGCGGCTGCAAATCGGCGATACGGCGGCGATTAAGGTGCTGACGCCGGAATCGCGGGCTATTCCGTTGGCGGTGGCGCGCTTTCAGCGTGAAGTACGCGCTGCGGCCCGCATCAAACACCCCAACGTTGTCACGATTTACGATTTCGGGACGCTGCCGGACGGTCGCGCCTACATGGTGATGGAATACATCACTGGCGAGTCGCTGCGGGATGAACTCAAGCGCGTTGGTCGCCTCAGCCCGGAGCGGGCCGTCGCCATTATGACCAGCGTGTGCGCGGCTATCCACGCCGCCCATCAGGAGGGCATCCTGCACCGTGATCTCAAGCCGGAGAACATCATGCTGGCCCGGATGCGGGACGGTTCGGAGGTGGTCAAAGTCGTAGATTTCGGCGTCGCCGAGCTGCACGAACAAGCAGCCGCTTCCGCTATGACCAAGTTGACCGAGCACGGCTTGATGGTCGGCACGCCGCACTACATGTCGCCGGAGCAGTGCCGGAGCGAGCCGCTTGACCCGCGGTCGGATGTGTACAGCCTGGGCATTATCCTCTACGAGCTGTTGACAGGAACTGTGCCTTTCAACGCACGCACGGTCTCGGCGGTCATCATTCAGCAGGCGACGGAAACGCCACGCCGACCGCGCGACCTCAACCCTGA
Source organism: Chloracidobacterium sp. (assembly GCA_025057975.1). NCBI lineage: Bacteria > Pseudomonadati > Acidobacteriota > Blastocatellia > Chloracidobacteriales > Chloracidobacteriaceae > Chloracidobacterium > Chloracidobacterium sp. The sequence continues at coordinate 53,485 of JANWUV010000012.1, read as the reverse complement.
CCTGAGCTGGGCGCTGGAACACGTCGTGATGCGGGCGCTAGAAAAAGATCCGGCGCGCCGTCCGCAAACCGCCGCTGAGCTTGCGCAGGATTTGAGTCTATCGCTGACAAATACGCGCCCACTGGCTTCAGGCGCGCGTCCAAGCGGTGCGCTGCGTTTGACCAGTTCACCGGGCGGCTTTGTCCCACCGCCAACCCACGAAATGAGCGGCTTTGCGGCGCCGCCGACCCGCGAGATGACCGGGCCGCTCACGCCGCCGACCAGCGGGGGCGCCGCCGACCACCCGTCGCTTCGCAACGTTGTTGTGCGCCGGTCGGGAACGCTTCGGTATGACAGTCTGACTGGCATTCGCAACTTGACCTTTCTCAAGCAGGAGGTGGAAAGCCTGGTCGCCGCACGCCGGACGGCTTCCCTGCTGCTGGTCGGCGTAGACGGCATGAAAGCCTACAATGAACGGTTCGGCTACGCTGTGGGGGACAATCTCCTGCGCGAGTTGGCGCACTGGCTGCGCGAGCATGTCGGCGAGTTAGGGGTTGTCGCACGTCTCGGCGGCGACGAGTTCGCCATTCTGTTGCCGGGGAGCACAGCGCCCGATGCCATTGTGTTCGCCGACCGCATGATCCAGCAGTTGGCGACGCAGCGCTTTCTACGCGCTGAGGTGCCGGGCGGCGTCACCGTACAGGTCACAATCGCCGTCGTTGTTTCACCTGACGACGCCACAACGGGCGTGGGCTTACTTGATGCGGGTGGGCAGGCGCTGGCTGTCGCCAAACAGCGCGCGCCGGGCCGGGTCTACCGGCAGGGTGTGGATGAAGCGGCGCTGCAGACTCACCCGAACTTCAACGCCTTTGTTGGGCGGACGGCCGAACTACATAAACTGCACGAAATGTATGACCGGACGGTGGCCGGACGCGGGCAGCCTGTGCTGGTGCTAGGGCCGACTGGCATTGGCAAAACCCGCCTGCTTCACGAGTTCCGGCGGCGGCTTGCTGGCTTTGAGGTGACGTTTCTCAGCATGCCCTTCTACGAGGCTGGGCAGGGCACGCCGTACAAGTCGTTTTACGACAGTCTGCGCGGGACGTTGCAGTTACTGCTTGAAGCGCATGAGCCAGCCGAGTTGCAGCAAATGTTCGGGCCGCTGGCGGAACGTGTGGCGCTTGAATTCGCCACCGAGGATGGTTTCCTCCATTTCTGCGACGCTGTCCAGTCTGAAAATCAGCATGAACGCTTTTTAGCGTTTGACTACCTCGTAGCGCTCTATACGGCGCTGGCGCATCGGCAAGTCACCATTTTGTGTGTGGACGACGCGCACTTCGCCGACGAACTCAGTCTGGACATGCTGGCCTATTTGGCGCGCTCGATGTCGGGTTTGCGGCTGATGTTGGTGTTGACGGCGCGGACGGAATCGCTGACCGAACAGCATCCGCTGCGCCACTGGATGCGCGCCGTCAATCAGTCGGTCGGATTTGAGTCTCTGACGCTAGAGCCGCTATCGCTGGAAGACGCGACAGCCCTTGTGTACGCGACCTTTCCTAAGGTGAAGGTCGCGCCCGCCACGGTTGCGCGTCTTCACGCGGAAACACGCGGCAATCCCTTCTTTCTGGCGGAAATTCTGCGTCATTTAGCGCAGTGCCAGCATGTTCGATGGCAGGACGATGGTTGGGTGTTTCCACCGCTGACGGATGTTTCCCTGCCGCCGTCGGTGATTGAGGTGGTGGAGGCGACGTTTTCTCGACTGTCACCGGCGGCGCTGGAGCTTCTGTCGCAGGCGGCCGTCATCGGGATGGACTTTACTTTTGACTTACTGCTGGCGGTGACGGAACGCCCGGAGCGCGAGGTGCTCGCCGCCGTCGAAGAGGGTCTGGCGCAGGGCATCATCACCGAGTTGACGGACGCGGAAGAGGACAGTTACCGCTTTCGGCACGGTACGGTACAGAAAGTGCTCTACAACCGGCTCAATCGCCGTCGTCGCCGAACGACGCACGCCGCCGTCGGCCACGCCTTGGAGCGGGCGGCCACAGCGACAGGGCGCGGCGGGCGGCTGGCCGGTGAACTCGCCTACCATTTCCATCAGGCCGCCGAACACCTTCCAACCCTGCGGTACGCTGCCGCCGCCGGCGCTCAGGCTTGGCGCAGCTGGGCGATTGACGAGGCGCTCAAGTACTTCGGCTGGGCCGAAGAAGCCGAACGGCGCTTGAACATTCTCGTAGATGTGATCTTCGACGAAAAAGAGGCGTCGTTTGACAACGTGCCGGTGGAGCAACTGCGCCTGCTGACCGACTTCAACCTCAACTACGGGCAACTCCTCGTCCACATTGGGCGACTGGATGAGGCTGAAAAGAAGCTTCAGCTTGCGCAGACGCTGGCGCGGCCGTCGCAGGACGAGCACCTGCGCGGTCGCACGCTGGCGGCGCTTGGTGAGTTGTGTGAGGCGCGCAGCGAGTATTCCTCGGCTTTGTTGTACTGCCATCAGGCGCTTGAGGTGTTGCGTCGCACAGGCGACAAGCGTGCCGAGGCGCGCACCATGGCGGTGATTGGTACCCTGTACGGCCGCCTTGGGCAGTTCACACGGGCGGCGGATTCGCTTGATAAGGCGCTGACGTTGGGACGCGCCATCCGGGATCGGCAGGTGGAAGCGCTGGCGCTGCGCGAAGGCGCGTTTGTCCGCGCCCGGCAGGGTGAGTTCGCTAAAGCGATGGCGCTGGCTCAGGAAGGGATAGCCGCCGCCGAACGGCTGGCCGATCCTTTAGGCGCTTCCATCGCCACCAGCATCATGGGGGTTGTACTCCGGTTGCAGGGCGAGTATGAAGCCGCCATTGAACGCTTCCAGCGGGCGCGTCAGTTGACGCAGGACCTCAATCGCCCGCGCAGCGAGTGCATTGAACGCATCAACATTGCAGAGTGCTTGGTTCGGCTGGGCGACCTCTCGCAGGCGCTTGAGCAGGGTCAGGCGGCGCTGGACATTGCTCTGCGCATTGGCAACCGTCAACTGGAAGGGCTAGCGACGTTGTGCATTGGGTATGCCTACCGACAGCGTGAGGAACTTGGGGCGGCCGTAGTGTGTTTTCAGTCCGCCCATAAGCTGTTGTCGGCGATCAGCGACCGCGCCGCCGAGTGCGACGCTTTGCTGGCGTTGGCGGATTGGCACTGTCTGGATCGGCATCCGGTTGAGGCGCTGGAGCTGGTGCAGCAGGCGGCGACGGTACTGCCGGACGCGACGGCGCGGCCTTGGCAGTGGCGTATTGCTGTGATGTCAGCCCGCTGTCACCGGCTGCTGCGCCAAATGGATGTGGCGCGCGCTGATTTGGCCAAGGCGCGTGCTGTCATCGAAGACCTTCAAGCGAACCTTAGTCCAACGGTCAATCCCCGCCACTTCGCGCGGGTCATCGAGCCGTTCCACGCGGAGTGGCGGGAAACGTATGGAGAATAAGACGCTTTCGGCGCCTGGCTTGTGGAAAGCAACTGTTGGCTCGTTTTGGTTGCCCGGCGGCGGACGCGCCAAAACGCTCGCCGGCCCGCCCTGTCTGGCGACTGGTCGGCAATGAAACTGAGTGATTTCGCCGCCATCATCTTTGACATGGACGGCCTCCTCATAGACACGGAAAGCCTTTACTGCCGGTCGTGGCAACGTGCCGCCGCCGACTGCGGCTTCACCATTACCCCAACCTTTTACGGTCGGCTCGTTGGTCGTTCGCGCGCCGACGCCCTGCAAATTGTCCTCGACCATTTCGGCGACAGCGTTCCAATGCCGGCTTTTCATGAGCGTGTCCTCTACTACGAAAATGTTTACTTTGCCGAAGAGCCCATCCCGGTGAAGCCGGGTGTGTGGGAGATGCTGGCCAAAGTGGACGAACTCCGTTTGCCCAAGGCGCTGGCGACATCAACCCAGCGTCCGGCGGCCAAGGCGCGTCTGGCGCGTACTGGCCTTGACCGGCGTTTTCCTGTGACCGTCACCGGCGATGAAGCGGCCCGTCCGAAGCCGTCGCCGGATATCTACCTTGTCGCCTGCGCCAAGCTCGGTGTTGCGCCGGAACGGGTGTTGGCGTTTGAAGACTCCGATCCGGGTGTGTCCGCCGCCCATGCGGCCGGCGTAACAGTGGTGATGATCCCTGACTTCAAAGCGCCGTCCAGAGAGGCTCAGCAGCTTGCAGCGCGAATTTTTCCATCGTTGACAGAAGCCTTGCTCCACCTCGCCCCGTAACGCCGAACATTCTGCTGAAAGCCGCTTTTTCGCGCACTCGTCATGCCGACCGTCGCTGCTCCATCAACGCTATCGTGGCAACAGGAGGTCGGGCTGGGGTTGCTTGGCCTATGCGGCACCGGCGCGCTCTGGTTGACCCTTTCGCGCCATGGCGTCGGACTGTCGCCAGATTCCGTCAGCTACTTGGCGGTTGCACAGCATATCCTCGAAGGCGCAGGCCTGACTTCTTATCACGGTGAACCTCTCGTCTCACAACCACCTTTGTACCCATTTGTGCTGGCGGGATTGATGCGTCTCTTCAACTTGGACGGCGTCGCTGCCGCGCTCTTTCTCAACTTGATGCTTTATGCTGCCGTCATCTACCTCGCTGGAACAGCATCCTTCTCAGTAACCAATTCATTCGGCTTATCAATTCTAACCTGTCTTTCAGTTATAGCTAGTGTACCAATATTTTGGGTGTCAGTTTTTGCATGGAGTGAACTGCTTTTCATTTTTCTCTTAATGATTCATCTAAATCTCATCAACAACTTTGCTATAAACAGGAAAGCTAAGTACCTATTCCTAAGTGCAATCATTACAGGATGCTCATGCCTAACTCGCTACGCTGGAGTTACTGTTATCATTTCCAGCATCATTCTCCTTCTTCTTCTTCACATAAAGAACCTGAAAGTAGGTTTCGCACGATGTTGCATCTTTTTCTTAGTTTCATCGCTGCCCATTGGTTTGTGGATCATAAGAAACTATGTTGTCTCTGGTACGTTTTTAGGTCCTCGGATGGCTTCTGTGCTAACTCCTCACCAAGTTCTCATTTTGTTTGGGGATGTACTTCTTGATTGTTTTTTCTACCCATCTGCAAAGTTGAGCAAGGTTACTTGGATCATTTTTTCATCATTGGTGCTTACCGCCTTTTTCTTTTTCCTAGGCGCTTATCTTTACCAAAGCTTGCAGAAGAAAATGTTTGAACTTACCTACACTCCCATCTTTATCATTGTATATTCCACTTTTATCATCCTTTCAGCTGTTTGTGTTTTGTATGATCCCATTGACCATCGCCTGCTGTCTCCGATCTTTATCCCGCTTGTAATCGCTGTACTGTGCTTCTTTTCCCAATTCCTGCACTTCAGTGTACGTAAAGAATCGCCCCGCCATTACAGGCGGTTTCCGGTGGTCTTCGGACTGATTATCTGGTTTGCATACCCAGCCGTCGCTACGACGACGCTGGCGATTGAGGCCCACCACAACGGACAGGGCTATCAGGCTGTCCACTGGCGGCGAAGCGAAACCATCCAATACATACGGCAACACCAAGCCTACTTTGCCCGCCAACCAATCTATACCAACGACCCAGAAGGGCTTTACTTCCTCGTTCACATTCAGGCAAGGCATTTGCCGTTTCAGGTGCGATCCTCTTGGCCGGAGTCCGGACAAGCCTACTTGGTGCGATTCAAGCACGCCTATCTTGGTGAGTCGCTGAATCGAGTCGAACAGCTCAAAAGCGTCGCCGAAATCACCTCCCTAGTAAAACTTGCGGACGGTGAAATTTATTTTGTGAAGCGTAGGAATCCCTAGACGAATGCCATCGCAGCGAACGGCAGTTAGGCCAAACGCCTCCGACTGGCGCTGATTCTTAGCAGGCTGCTGATAGCGCGCTCAACTCTGCGCAGGGCGCAAGCCAGCTTGCTTGGTGTACGCCGCAGCGGCCTGTAGCATTCGTGCGCCGATAACGATGTCGCCGACCTTACAAAGCAAGCTGCTTCATTGCTGGGCCAATGCCGACTGTTTTTCCCGCTTTCGCCAAAATCAACCTGTCGCTGGAAGTTATTGGGCGTCGTCCCGACGGCTACCACGAACTGCGAACGGTTTTTCAGACCATAGACCTGCACGACCGCCTCGAAATCGAGGCGACGGCGACGCCGGGCATTCACCTGACCTGTGACGACCCGACGCTGGTATGTGATGAACGTAATCTTGTCGTACGCGCTGCCCAGGCGCTCCAAGCCGCTGGGCAGACGCGGCAGGGTGCACGCATCCACCTTCAGAAACGCATCCCAATGCAAGCTGGCTTAGGTGGCGGCAGCAGCGACGCCGCTGTGACGTTGCTTGCCTTGCGGCAATTGTGGGCGGTCAACGTCTCCGACGCAGAACTGCACCACATCGCAACGCAACTCGGCGCTGATGTCCCCTTTTTCCTTGTTGGGGGAACGGCGCTGGGCTTAGGACGTGGTGATCTGATTCATCCGCTGCCGGATGCCGAGTTGCCGTCGATCGTGCTTATCCATCCCAATGTGTCAGTACCGACCGGGCCGGTGTTTCGGCGACTCAACGCAGGGTTGACAACCGCCGCCGCCGTTCGTACACTGGCGGCTTCCTCGCAGGCCGACGTGGATTGGCGGCAAGCGGGGAATGACCTCGAAGCTGTCGTCTTTGAAGACTTTTCCGTGGTGCGCGAAGCGCGTGACCGACTTCGTGCATGGGGCGCGTCGGTGGCGCGGATGTCAGGCAGCGGCGGTGTGGTCTTCGGGTTGTTCGCAGACGCAGCGACGAGTGAAGCGGCGCGACAAGCAGGCACAAACGCCGGATGGCGATGTTGGGTCTGTCGCGCTGTCGGACGTGAAGCCTACACGCAGCGCCTTCTCGGGTCAAAAATGTGACTTGCCTGATGGTGCGGTGTTAGGGCTATAATGAGAGCGATTTGTTGGCAGATCGTCCAATGGTAGGACAAGCGCCTTTGGAGCGCTGAATCAAGGTTCGAGTCCTTGTCTGCCAGCCACATTTTCGGTGATGTGTGATGTGCGACGCCCTGCTCCCGGCAGAGTAGGGCGTCGCATTTGTTCGTCCGTGGGGAACGAGGTCAACCGATCATGAGCGGGATGCGCGTGTTTTGCGGCAACGCCAATCGTCCCCTAGCGGAGGAAATCTGCCGCTACCTCGGCATCCAACTCGGCGACGCCAACACCACCCGCTTCAGCGACGGCGAGTTCAACTACCAAATCAACGAAAACGTACGCGGGGCGGATGTCTTTATCGTTCAGCCCACCTGTCCGCCGGTGGACAGCCACGTCGTCGAGCTGCTCATTATGCTTGACGCCTTTCGGCGCTCATCGGCGGAGCGCATTACGGCTGTTATTCCCTATTTCGGCTACGCCCGCAAAGACCGGAAGGATCGGCCGCGCGTCCCAATCTCGGCTAAGGTCATGGCGAACATCATCACCACCGCCGGCGCGACGCGCGTACTAACGATGGATTTGCACGCCGGTCAAATTCAGGGTTTTTTTGACATTCCGGTGGATCACCTCTACGCCGCGCCGGTGCTTCTCGATTACTTCGCCAAGAAAAAACTGGACAACCTCGTGGTGGTCGCCCCTGACGCAGGCGGCGTCGAACGCGCGCGCGCCTATGCCAAACGCCTCGATGCGGACTTGGCGCTGGCCGACAAACGCCGTGACAAGGAGCGGGCCAATACCGTTGAAGTGATGAACATCGTCGGGAACGTTGCCGGGCGACCGGCGCTGATCGTGGACGACATGGTGGATACCGCCGGCTCGCTCACGCAGGTGGCGCAGGCCATCGCCGACAAAGGCGCAACGGCCGTTTACGCCTGCTGCACGCACGCCGTCCTCTCTGGGCCGGCGCTGGAACGCATCGCCCAATCGCCGATTGAGGAACTCGTCGTCACCAATACGATTCCACACACAAACCTTCCGCCCAAGATTCGCGTGCTAAGCGTGGCCGGCCTGCTGGCCGAAGCGATTCGTTCCATTCACACGGCGACATCGGTGAGCCGGCTCTTTGTATGAATTTGTCAGTGCGGAAGAAAGGTCATTATAGGTCGTATGATTGCAGAAACCGTGATTGAGGTACAGCCGCGCCTGAAACTTGGCTCGAACGAGGCGCGTCGCAACCGGCGGGCGGGCGCAATTCCGGTCAATGTCTATGGGCGCAAAAAGCCGTCATTCAACGGCTTGGTGGATCGCAAAGCGTTCATGGCTTTTGTGCGAACAGGGATTAGTCGGGCGACGGTGTTCAACATCAAGCTGCCGGAAGAAGGCCTGGTGCCGGTCATCATTCGGGAAGTGCAAACCCATCCCGTACGCGGTACCATCGAGCATTTGGATTTTCTCCGTGTCGCCATGGATGAGCCGGTCAAAACGCCCGTACCGATTCGCCTGCAGGGTGAACCGCTGGGTGTCCGCCAAGGTGCAGTGTTGCAGCGAGGGGTACGGACGCTGACCATCAAGTGCCTGACATCGCAACTGCCCAAGGAGCTTGTTGTGGACATCACCGACTTGAAAATTGGCGGGCGGGTGTACGCGCAGGACGTGCCGTTGCCGGAAGGCGCGCAGTTGCTGTCGCCGCCGACGCAACTGGTCGCCTCGCTGGTCGGGACGCGCGCCTCGGCCGAAGCCGCCGCCGCCGCTGCTGGTGAAGCGCCGAAGAAGGGCAAGAAGTAGTCCGCCCGTGAAGTGTGTCGTGGGCCTCGGGAATCCCGGCGCAACCTATGCCATGACGCGCCACAACATCGGCTTTCTGGTGGTGGACGTGCTGGCTGAACGCGCCGGTCGGTCAATCGGGCTGGCCGAGTGTGAGGCGTTGACGGGAAGGATTGTGGTCGGCGGCGAAGCGGTGTTGCTGGTCAAGCCGCAGACCTACATGAACGCATCGGGACAGGCGGTAGCGCCGCTGTGCGCCAAATACGGCGTCAACCCACAGCAGGATTTGCTGGCCGTGGTGGACGACGTAGCGCTGCCGTTTGGTCGGCTGCGCTTACGCGGTAAGGGTAGTTCGGGCGGCCACAACGGCTTGAAGTCGTTGGCGGAGAAGCTCAAGACGGAACACTACGCCCGCCTGCGCATCGGCATTCGCCCAGAACATCCCATCCACGACTTGGCTGCCTTTGTGCTGAGCAATTTTTCGGCGGCCGAACGGTCGGCGCTGCCGGAGTTGACAGCGCGCGCCGCCGACGCCGTTGAAGCGTGGGTCCAGTATGGACTTGAACCGACCATGGCGCGGTTCAACACCTGACCCGCCCTCCAAACCGCCGGCGTTGCCGTTTACGCCGGCTATCCCTTGCTTCCGCTACAGGTGCGGAGGCGTCAGTCCGACGGACTGAGTCCGAAAGGAGTTATCCGTGAACACGAAGCGTGATCGTTTGTATGAAGTGATGTTTGTGCTTGACCCCGATCTGACGGAGGAAGAAACCGACAAGATCATTGAATCGCTTTCCGAACAGGTCAGCAGCCACGGCGGACTGGTCAACAAAGTTGAAAAGATTGGCCGCCAACGGCTGGCCTACATGATCCGTAAGGGAAGCCGTAAATTCCACGAAGGTTTTTATGTTCTGCTCCATATCAACGGCACAGGGCGAGAAATCGCCGAGACCGAACGCCGCCTGCGGGTGCTCGATCCAGTCATTCGCTTTCTGACGGTACGGGTGGACGAGGACCTCAAGCGGGCGGCGAAAATCAAGGCGCGCCGCGAACGGCGAATGGCAGCGCGCGCGGCGCAACAGGCGGCGGCGACCAACGGCGCAGAGCCGGAAGGCGAAGCCTGATGGAGGTGAACCTGCAATGGCGATGATGGAACTCCTGTTGAAGGAAGACGTCGAACACCTTGGCGTCCGGGGCGACATTGTGAAGGTACGGGCCGGCTACGGACGCAACTACTTGATTCCCAAGGGATTGGCTTTGATGGCGACGCGCGCCAACGTGAAGCTGATTGAGCGGGAGCGGCAGCGGCTCGTCAAACTGGCGCAGGCGGAACTGGCGGCGGCGCAGTCGCTTGGCGAGCAACTGTCCGCCCTGACGCTGACGTTCCAACGCAAGGCTGGCGAACACGGAACGCTCTATGGCTCAGTAACCTCGATGGATATTGCCGAAGAGCTGGCCTCCCGCCAACTTAGCGTTGAGCGGCGGCGAATTATGCTCAAAGAGCCGATTAAGGCGCTTGGTGAGTATGAAGTGCCGGTCAAGTTGCACCGCGACGTAACAGTGACGCTCAAGGTCGTGGTCGTCTCCGACGCGCCGCCGGCCGAAAAGCCAGCCGCTTCCTCGAAGCCGGAAAAGTCGGCGGTGCCGGCGGCGGAAACGTTAGCCGAGTAGTCGGCGCGGACTGGTAGGTGGAAGCGTCGCTATGAAAGCTACAGTACACGTGACGCTCAAGCCGGGCGTCCTCGACCCACAGGGGCAAACGATTCAGCGCGCAAGCGAAGCGATTGGCTTTACGCGCATCGCCGACGTGCGGCAGGGGAAGTTCTTCGAGGTCGAAGTCGCTGCCGACGGTGATTTGGAAGCTGCTCGCGCCGAGTTGGAACGCTTTGCGCGCGAGGTGCTGGCCAATCCCGTCATTGAGGATTACCGGATCGAGTTCCCGGCCGCCGCCTCAACTGGTTCATAGGCGGACGCCGTCATTTGGGTAAATGGGACTCGCGGTCGCCACGGCAGACTGAACCGCTCGTTTCCAGGGTAGGCGCTGGCGGGCGATTTTTCCACCCGACTTACCCGACGGTGGCGACCTCCACTGAGGACGGCGCCGCGGTGCGGCCGTCCGTTTGGTTTTTCGCTAGGGCGACGCCGACGAGTGACAGGGCGTAGCGAAAGTCTTCATACGTGACGCAGCGTTGTTCGCCGTCCGCTTCCAAACAGCGCAGAAAGGCCGCACGCGCGGCAACCTGACAGATTTCCTCAATATCCGCGCCGGATTTGCCGACCGTCGCCTCCGCCAATGCTTCCAAACAAACTGTTTCTTCAAGCCGCATCGCCTGCGTGAACAGCGCAAAAAGCGCCCGCCGCTGTTCACGGTTTGGCAACGGGACATGAATTTTTTCCGACAGGCGACCGGCGCGCAGGATTGCCGGATCAATCAAGTCAAGGCGGTTGGTCGCCGCCAATACAAACAGGCGATCATTAGCGCGCATGCCGTCCATTTCGGCCAAGAACTGATTGACGACACGGTTGACATGCGGGGCAGCCTCTCCGGCCGCCGCCGAGCGAACGCCGAATAAGGCGTCCGCTTCGTCGAAGAAGAGGATGCTAGGACGGTTGGCGCGCGCCCGCTGGAATAGTTCCGTTACGCGGCGCTCAGATTCGCCGGCCCACTTGGCGTAGATGTCGCTAGGCGTCACGGCGTAGAAGCTACACCGGGCTTCATAGGCTAGCACACGCGCCAGCGTCGTCTTGCCAGTCCCCGGCGGGCCGTACAGCACCGCGCCGCGCGGCGGCGTTAGCCCGAAGACGCGACCGGCTTCAGGGTCTTCGAGCAACTGCTGGATCAGACGGAACGTCGCCCGCACGTCGTCCGCCATCACGATGTCCGCCCACGAGCGTTTCACCCCGAAGAACCGCTCCTTCGCTTCAAACTGCGCCAGCGCCGCCGCCAAATGCTGATCCGCAATCGGCTGGTCGGCGGCGAACGCTGCCAGCGCCGCTGTATTGACCAGCCGCGCCAGATCAGCCGCCGTATAGCCGGCTGTCCGCGCGGCCCAGCGGTCGTAGTTGACCTCCCCGATGGGACGCAGGTTCAGTAAGCTTTCTAGTATGGCGCGGCGCTCCGTCACACCGGGCGGCGGCAGTATGATACGCCAGTCGAAGCGTCCCGGCCGCACCATGGCAGCTTCCAGCGCGTTCGGCTGCGATGTGGCCGCCATGAGCACCACGCCCGGCTTGGAGCGGACCTGCTCGACGTGTTGGATGAACGCCTCAAGGAAACGGCGGTGCTCAATGTTGGACTCCGTATCGCGCAGCGTCGCCGCTAGCCCGTCAAAATCGTCAAAGAACAACAGACACGGCGCGCGCTGCGCGGCTTGTTCAAAAACCTGGTGCAGGCGTTCGACGCTTTCGCCAGCCCATTTGGAAGTGACTTCACTGAGTGTCACTCGCAGCAGCGGTAGCTGAAACTCGCCCGCCGTCGCTTCGGCAAAGAATGTCTTACCGCTGCCCGGTTCGCCGACCAGCAGAATGCCGTTGAGCCGAATCCGGTAGCGCGCCGCCCGTTCCGCCTCCAGCACAATCCGCACCGCCTGCGCAATGCTCCGCTTGGCGTCGTCGTAGCCGCCGATGTCTGCAAAGGTTGGGCGGCGGCGTACAACATCGGGCGGCGGCGCTTCAACCGGCGGGCGAACTTCTTCCAGCGCCGCCCGGTAGTTTGGGTTGTTTGGTTCACGCCGGACGGCTTCCGCCAAGTGTCGCCGCGCCGCTTCAACGTCCCCCAGACGGCTGTAGGTCAATCCCAAGTTGTACTGAATCAGGCCCGGCGCTTCAGGGTACACCCGCAGAAAGGTTTCTGCCTGCGCCGCCCGCTGATAGGCCGCCAGCGCTGCCGACCAGTCTTCCAACCGGAAGAGGACATCACCAAGTTCGTTGTGGTAGGTCGCGCGGCGCGGCTCAAGCCGAATCGCCGCCTGATAGGCTTCACAGGCGGCGGTGAGATCGCCCGCCAGCGACAGGGCGTAGGCAAGGTTGGCGTGAATGATGCCGCGCTCACGTGGATAGGCGCGAGCGTACGGGTCGTGTGCGATGGCTTCACGGTAGGCGGCGATGGCCGCCGCATAGTCCCCCTGTTGAAGGTACTCATTGCCGCGTACATTGGCGGCCCGCGCTTCGGCAAGATTCATCGTCCAAGTGTTCTGTCTGCAAGTGTTCTGTTAGAAGAGACAGGGTGAAGTCGCCGCCGGTCACGGCGGGGGAAGCCTCCGGGGCGACCTCACTTCCACTATCGCATGCGCAGTCCAATGATGCGAAAAAACTCTTAGGGCATTGACCAGACGTCTTTGAAGGCCTGCAGGCGGACGACCGGTAACTTCCCGGCGCAGGCGTTACAATCCATTGTGAAACCGATGTTTTACAAAGGCTGGTCAGGGCGTGATGCAGGTTTTGGCGCGCCCGTCCGCAGAAACTGAAGAAAGTGCCGTGTCACCGTTGCGTGAGCGTCGCTGGCGTCATTTGCGTCCTGCCGCGGCTTGCGCGCCAACCGCCAAGCCGTCATCCCCCTAGAACAACGTCCAACCGGTGCGGCCGCCGACGCAATGTGTGCAATGTTACACTTACGAAACTGTTTTACTTCTAACGCTTTGCTATAGTGAGGCGCAGTTGGCATGGCTTCCGGCGGCGGCGTGTGTACCGTCATTTCTTCGGTTGAGAGGACGAGGTAGCGTCATGGAGATTCGTACGTTAGGTGTCTTGACGGGCGGCGGCGACGCGCCTGGCCTCAATGCTGCGCTGCGCGCTGTTGTCCGTCGCGCCATGCAGCACGGGATTCGCGTGCTGGGCATCCATCAGGGCTGGAACGGCCTAATCCATGGGCGCGTCGAGCCGCTGACGAGATATTCGGTCTCAGGCATCCTGCCGCGCGGCGGGACGATTCTCGGTACGTCGCGCGTTAATCCTATGCAGACCGATGAAATCGCTGAACGAATTCGCGTCAACTGGCGCAAGTACGAGCTGGACGCCTTGATTGTCATCGGCGGTGAAGGAACGCTCAGCGCGGCGCTAGAAATGCACCGGCGGTACGGCTATCCCATCGTCGGCGTTCCCAAAACCATTGACAACGATCTGTGTGGTACGGATATGACGTTCGGCTTTGATACGGCGATGTCGGTCGCCACCGAGGCCATTGACCGCCTGCACACTACGGCGGAGTCGCACGATCGTGTGATGGTGGTGGAAGTTATGGGACGGCATGCCGGCTGGATCGCCGCCGGCGCTGGGATTGCGGGCGGTGCCGACATCATTCTCGTTCCAGAGCATCCGTTCCGCATCAGCGAGGTGTGCCAAATCCTCAATCACCGTAAATCGCTAGGGCGCTTCTTCTCAATTATCGTCGTCGCGGAGGACGCCCACCCGCACCCGGACGAAGATTTTTTGACACCGGAGGAACGCGAGCGCGTGTTTCAGCATACGCGGCTGGGCGGCATTGGACACTTGTTGGCGAAAAAAATCGAGGAATTGACCGGTATCGAAACCCGCGTTACGGTCTTAGGCTACACGCAACGCGGCGGCGTCCCAACTGCTTATGATCGGCTGCTGGCGACGCGCCTCGGCGTCAAAGCCGTGGATATGGTACGCGCCGGTGAATTCGGCTGCATGGCGGCGCTGCAGGGGATGCGCATGGCGTCGGTGCCGATTGAACAGGCCGTCGCCTGCATTAAGCGTCTGGATGATGAGTTGTATGAGACAGCGCGCGTCTTCTTCGGATAAACTTCCCACCCCTGTACAAACACTGTTTGTGTCTGTCGGGTTCAACGATCACCGCCGATTCTGCGCCGGAGCTTTGCTCACCTATGAAACAATGCCCGACTTGCCAGACGCAGTACCCGGATGACGCCAAATTCTGTCCACGCGACGGCACGTCTCTTGCCCCCGCCGGCGCTCCAACCGCCGATCCCTTCATCGGGCAAGTCCTTGCCGGACGCTATGAAATCCTCTCTAAGCTGGGTGAAGGCGGCATGGGGAGCGTTTACAGCGCTCGTCATCTCCGGTTGGAACGTGTGGACGCTGTGAAGATTCTGCGCCCTGACGCCGCCAATCCTGAGGCGGCGCGGCGTTTTTTGCGCGAGGCTAAACTGGCCGCTGGCATTAACCATCCCAATGCCGTCGTCATTCACGACTTTGGCGAAGCCGAGTCCGGCGTGGCCTTTCTGGCGATGGAATACATCCAAGGGCAGCCGCTCTCCAAGCTGTTGCAAAAACACGGGCCGCTGCCGCCGGCGCGTGTCGTCGCCATTGTGCGCCAAATTGCTTCGGCGTTGGACGCTGCCCATCAGTTGGGTGTCATCCACCGCGACCTTAAGCCCGACAACATCATGGTGATGGATGGCGACCGCGTGAAGGTCGTGGACTTTGGGATCGCCAAAGCCGTCGGCGGTATGGAAAGCGTCGTTCCGATGACGCAAGTCGGCTTCATCGTCGGGACGCCGCAGTACATGTCGCCTGAACAGGTCCTAGGCGAACCGCTGGATGCCCGCTCCGACGTCTATGCGTTGGCGCTGACGACCTATGAAATGCTGACTGGAGCGCCGGCGTTTCTGGGTGACTCCTTACAGGCGCAAATGGTGGCGCGGTTATCGGAGCCGCCGCGCCCGATGGTGGTCGCCGCCCCCCATGTCGCCGTGCCGCCTGCCATCGAAGCCGTGGTGCGGCAGGCGTTGGCGCGATCGCCGGCGCACCGTCCAGCTTCGGCCGGGATGTTCGCCGACCAACTTGAAAAGGCTTTATCCACCGTGGAGGACACACGCGCAATGGCGGCCACGACGGATCGCGCAACGCACCACCAAGGCGCGACGATCGCCACCGCCGGAGCGCGGTCGCCAGCCGCCACGCAGCCTGCGACGCCAAACCGGGACGATGTGTTTCGTCCGCCGCCCGCCTACGCCGCCGCGCCGCCGCTGCCTGCGACGGTTGCCCAACCGATGGCGGCTTCCATGCCGGGGACAGTGTGGCAAACACCGTACGCCGCGCCGACCTATCCGACGCCGCCGACGCAGTCCGCCGCTCCGGGACACAGCGAAACGTCTAAGAACGTCTGGATTATTGGCGGCGTGCTTGGCATCGCCGGTCTGGTTGTTGTCGTTCTAGTCGTTGGCGCGGCGCTGTACTTCTATGCCCCCTCGGACGGCGGCGGTGGGAATACCCCGTCGGTGGTTACCATTGACACCACCGCCATACTGCGCGAGTCGCGCGCCTTGCGCGAGGCAGGCGACTACGACAAGGCGCTGCGACTGGTTGACGAGCAGCTGGCTGCGAATCCTACGTCACCGGAATTGCGCATTGAAAAGGCGGAAATCCTGTTTGAGCAGGAGCGTTTTGTTGAGTCGGAAGATATTGTGTACGCCGTGCTGAAGTCGCATCCCGATTATGGGCCGGCCTACCAAAACTTAGGTGTTCTGAAGTGGCGGCAAAACAAGGTTGAGGAAGCCATCGCCAACCAGAAACGCTGTTTGGAACTCAACCCGGAGCAGGAGTACGTCTGCTATGCGCACGCGGTTCTGTCACAGATTTACGCCGAGCAGTACCTCTCCGACAAACGCAAGTTTGCGGCGCGGGCGGATGAGGCCGAAATGGAGGCGCGTTCGGCGCTGACGACGGCGACGCGGAAAAGCTTGGAGATTTATCCGCGCCTTACGCTTGCCGGCCTGTTCATTGATCGCAAGCAGTATGCGCTGGCGCGTGAACAGGTGGACAAGATTTTTCAGGACGGGGCGCTGAGGCGCAACCGCGACAGGGCAGCAGTTTTTTCCTATGCGGCGTTGATTGCATTTGGTGAAAAGCGTTACGCCGAAGCAGCCGAGGCGGCCGAGCAGGCGTCCCAGCTTGATCCCCAAAACAAAGATTATCGGAGGCTGGCTGACATGCTACGACGCTACCGCCGCCGGGGTTAAGCGGATGAAAATTCCGTCTAACGTCAGACGCAACAATTCACACGGAAGTTCGATAACCAGAGGTGATGGTGACATTCCCTGTACCGCCTGCTGCTTTGCCCAGGCGTGACCGGTGAGGAGACAGCTCTATGACGAATCGGATTCAGCCTCAAGTGGCGCGCCCAATTGCCCGCACGCTTTCGCCGACGGTCAACACCCCGCGTACAACGCCTTCAACGCCCGCCAACACCACCGTGTCCGCCAACACGACGCGGCTTTCCGAACTTCAGATGATGGGCGCATTGCGCAAGGGACAAGTTTTGACGGCTTCTGCAGTGGCGACTGCCGGCGCTCCGACTCGTCTGTATCCACGGGGGCCGATTACGGGCGCTGGGCCGAATCCGTCTGCGCCGCCGCGCGTTTCACCGCTGGCCGCCGACAGCCATCTCAACGGCGCAGCGTTTCGTGTCACAGCGCCCGGCGTTAATCCAAATGCCGCGCCGCCGGTCATCGTCGTCAACGGCATTATGACGCCGTTTTCCGGCGCAGCGAGCCTCGCGCAGGAAGTCTCCCGCGTGACGGGTAAACCAGTCGAAATGGTCTATAACAACTCCGACCCGGCGGTGGCCGCCAGCATCGCCCTAACGCACCATGCACGCCAAGCACGGGCGCGCGCCGAGGCGGACTACAACAATCTCCCCTTGCCGGTACGCCTCATCTTAGGCTCAAATCCAGCCAATCGGGAAGCATTCATTCTAGGTCGGACAACCCGCTACCTCGCCGAAGCGACGGTGAATCCGGGGACCGCCGACTGGGTCAAACGGAATACGCTCCAGAACCCGCCAGCCGCCCAGACGCAAGCCAACATGATTTTGTCCCAGTTAGCAAACTATCCGAACAGCCCGGTGCGGATTGTCGGCTACAGTCAGGGGGCGGCCATCAGCGCGGAGGCCCTCCGGTTGGTCGAGCGGCATCTCGTTCAGCAGCATGGGCGGGCGGTCGCCGACCAGATGCTGGCGCGCGTCCAAGTGCTGACGCTAGGCGGCGCGGCGAACGCGAATGATTTTCCGCCGGCGGTCAACGTCACCTCCATTGCGCACCAGACGGATATTGTCAGCCAGTACTTTGGCGCGAACCGCGCCGCCTTCGGACGTGGCGACCTGGGCGACTTTGTGAACTTCATCCGTGAAGGCTTCGGCATGCGGCAGCACCTCAACTATCTGGGCGCAAACAGCAACCCCGAAGTGGCGCGACAGATGCAGGATTGGGTGACGAATCCGCCTCGGCAGGATCGCGACGTCATTCTGCCCGATTACCGGGGATAAGATACTTTTCAACAAACAGAGCGCCTGGCGAATGCCGGCGGGACGCCACGATGCCGAAAAAGAAGGCCGCGGCCTTTAGGTGAGTTGGAAGCTTTTTGAGTCAAAGTAGCGAGTCAACCGGCTAGTCGGTGGCGAGAGTAGTCACAGGGCATCTGCCTGAACAGCCCGCGCAAACAGGCGGCGGACTCCAGCCTAAGGCGGGCACCCACCTGCGTTGCCCTAAGTCGCAGCGTTTTTGGGCAGCAATACCTCCAGCCTTGCCATTATTGAAAGGTCACGGAGAGGCTTCAGTGGAAGCTTCCCCGTGACCTTATTTGCTTCAGCGCTGTCTAAGCGGCAGTCGCCGTACGCCGACGGCAACCACCTTACGCCGTCGCCGATTTCGTTGCCACCACGCGCGGCCGCTCGGTGTAAAAACCTTCGTACTTGGCGATGATGCTCATCATAATCTCATCTGCACCGCCTCCGATGGGGAACAACCGCGAATCCCGGTAGTACCGCGCCAGCGGATATTCCTCCGTGTATCCGATCCCACCGTGGAATTGCAGGCAGACGTCGGCGACCAGTCGCACCAATTGCCCACCCTTGAGCTTCGCCATCGACGCCTCGCGCGTCATGTCCTGTCCGGCAATGAGCTTTTCCGTACAGTGGTAGCACAACTGCCGCAGGCATTCGATTTCCGTGACGACCTCCGCCAGCCGGAACTGAATGTATTGATTGTCAATTAGGGGCTTGCCAAAGGTCTTCCGCGTCTTGAGGTAGTTTTTCGTGATCTCGACAATCCGCTCCGCCCCGGCGTAGCACGTCACCGCCGCAATCAGCCGCTCTTTCTGGAACTGCTGCATTTGCAGCTTGAAGCCCTGCCCTTCTTCGCCGATGCGAAACCACTTCGGCACTCGTACTCCCTCAAACGCCAGCTCCGCCGTGTCTGACGACCAGTTGCCGAGTTTTTCAATCTTGCGGCTGACGATGAAACCCGGCAAGTCAGTCGGCACTATAATCAGCGACATGCCTTCATACGACTCGCCGGGCGAGGTTCGCGCCAATAGGCAAACCCAGTCGGCCTGCGTACCGTTGGTAATCCACATCTTGCTGCCGGTAATCACGTAGTAGTCGCCGTCGGATTCGGCGCGCGTCCGAATGCGGGCTACGTCCGAACCAGCGTCCGGCTCGGAAACGGCGATTGCGCCGACCTGTGTTCCGCGAATCGCCGGCTCTAGAAAGCGCTTCTTGAGTTCATGCGAACCGAACTCCGCCAGCGCCGGCGTACACATATCCGTGTGCACCGTAATCCCCATGGGGACGCCGCCGCAGGGAATTCGCCCAAGCTCTTCGGCGCGAATGATGTTGTACCAGTAATCCAAACCCAGTCCGCCGTACTCCGGCGGGTAGTTGACGCCCAAGAAATCGAGGTCACCCATTTTCTTGAGTACCTCGTGGGCCGGCCAGATGCCGTCCTTTTCCCACTGGTCAACGTACGGGTTGATTTCCTTCTCAATGAAGTCACGGAGCGTTTTACGGAAAAGCTGATGTTCTTCGTTGAACTGCATGCGGCGCAAGCCTCCTTCCACCAGTGCGTTGTTTGTGCATTATGAAACAGGGGCAGGGGGAACGGTGAAATCGTTTGGAACGACAATCCTGTACCGGGTGACCAACTCATCCAGCTTGGCTTCCACTCTGCGCTGGCGGAGCTTTTCGGCGATCTCACGCTTGGTCGGTTCATCAAGCGCCTTGGTACGTTTGTCTACCAACTTGATGATGTGGAAGCCGTACTGGGTTTGGACCGGCGTGGTCGAAGTAGCACCGACCTGAAGCGCCTTCACGGCTTCAAAAAAGGGTGTTACCATCATCCCTTCACGGAAGTAACCCAAATCACCGCCTTGTTTCTTCGAGACAAGATCATCCGAGTGCTGTTCAGCCAACTTGGCGAAATCCGCTCCACCCTGAAGTTGCTTAATGAGGCTTTCGGCTTTGGCGCGCGCTTCGGCTTCTGTCAGTGGCTTATTCGGCTTTTTGGCATCAGGGGGTGCGGTCGCCGGTGTCGTGGAAATCAAGATGTGGCTGGCCTTGTATTCCTCAAACTCCGCCGGATGCGCTTTGTAGTAGGCCTCAATCTCCTCGTCCGAAGGTTTGGCGTTTTCCTGAAGCTTGGTGATGATTTCGTTGCCGACGAGATTGGCCTGAAGCAAACGCCACTGAAGTTGAAAGGCGGTGGTTTTATTGACGCCGGCGGCTTCCCCGCGCATGCGGGTGACTTGAAGTTCGCCGTATTTTTCCTTCAGTTCGTCCATTTTGGGGAACTGGCGAAACTGTGGGTTTTGCGTCAAAAAATCCTCAAACGCTGTCGGACGCTCACGGTAAAAGGCCTCAATGTCTTCCTTGGTCACGGCCTTGTCCTTGCCTTCTGAGCGGCGCTTCCACATTTCGCCCACAATCTGCGCGTAAGCAAGATCGAGTTGGCTCCTGACTTCGGGTTTTTGGAACAGACCGCGTTGTTCAGCTTCCGCGACAATCGCCAGTGAGCGAGCAATTTGCTTGCGAAACTCTTCCTTACCCTTGGGGTCATCGCGCAGTCCGGCAAGGTTGCCTGCCGGTAAGTCAGCCAAATAGGCGTTGATGTCGGCCGTCGTCAGGGTGATGGGTGGTTTAGGCTTGGTTAGGTAACTTTGGGCGACCAGCGCGCCAGTTGCCGCCAAACAAACAAAAACAAAGATGATCAGCGACTTTTTCATAACGTCGAGATTGTCTCTATGCGATGCAAGCCCACCCAACGAACGCCGGTGGTAGGTGACAAGCTGTGCCGGCGTCAACCGGCGTTCTCTTCTGCTGCAGTGGGTTGCAGCGTCATCTTCTGGGAAAGTTCAACCAGCACGCCACCCGTCCCTTTTGGGTGAACGAACGCCACAAGGCAGCCTTCTGCGCCGACGCGCGGCGTCTCGTCAATCAACGGAACGCCCGCCGCCTTAAGGCGCTGCAGGGCGGCTTCAATGTCGTCCACGCCGACGCAGACATGGTGAATGCCGCCGCCGCGCTTAGCGATGAACTTACCTACGGGCGTGTCGGGACCGGTCGGCTCAAGTAGCTCGATTCGGCTTTCGCCAATCGGCAGCATCGCGACACGAACGCCTTGCTCTTCGACGACTTCAGTATGGGTAAGTGTAAGGCCAAGCGCTGTCTGATAGAAGTTCAGCGCCTTTTCGATGGATTCGACGGCGATGCCGAGATGGTCAACTTTCATAAAGCAGCACGGATTGGCTTTATTCAGCGGATGGGTTTCGCATGTGAAAGCTGCATAATGCACAGCACTTCGCCCAAACGCCAGTGTTTTCCGCTCGCCGGCGTACA
This sequence comes from Chloracidobacterium sp., assembly GCA_025057975.1. Lineage (NCBI taxonomy): Bacteria > Pseudomonadati > Acidobacteriota > Blastocatellia > Chloracidobacteriales > Chloracidobacteriaceae > Chloracidobacterium > Chloracidobacterium sp. The sequence goes on along the minus strand of JANWUV010000012.1, from coordinate 32,265 downwards.
GAGCGCGTCAGGAGCGGAACAGAATTTCCTCACGGTTGAACAGCGCCGTACACACCGCCGTCGCCAACGCCGCATAGAGAGCCGACGACAGGAACGTGAGCGCGAAAAAGCCAACGGTCAGCGATCCAGTGAGCGCTTGCTTGATGGCTAGCGCGCAGTTGAACAACGGGATAAGGCTCATCGCAAGCGGATTTTCATCCCCGACAAACAGTGACAGCGTCGCCGGGAGGATAACCACCATGACGAATGGCAGCGAATAGGACTGCGCTTCCTTTTGGTTGCGCGCAAATGACGACAGGATCATTAGGAGCGACGACGTAAACAGCGTTAGCGGCAGCGTGACAAGCGTCATCACGGCGACGGCCGAGTACGAAACGGCGATTTTCCCCTGCGTCACCTGCGCAAAGTAGCTCAACCCGATGGCGAACGATCCAACCAGACCAATGATGGTGAACACCGCTGAAGCGAAGCTGACGGTGGTGATGGCTAGGGTTTTGCCCAAAACGATTTCCGTGCGCGTAGCCGGCGACACCAGCAGCGTTTCCATCGTGCCGCGCTCTTTCTCGCCGGCCCCTAGATCGAAGGCGCTGGTCATACCGCCGAACGCCGCCGTCATAACAACGAGGTAGGGTAGGAGCGCGCCAAGCACCAAACCGCCGATGTTTTTATCTGAAGCCACACTGCGTTTGTTGAGCGTCGTCGGCGTCACCAGCGACGGATCAAGATTGAGCCGCTTTAGGCGTTCGCCGGTTGTCGCGCGGTTGAATTCGTCCAGCGCGTCCTGAACGCGCCGCATCGCCGAAAGGGATTTTTCGTTGGACGGGTCGAAAACAAGTTCCAGCGGGAGCGTTCCGTTGGCGGCTAGGATTTGTTCGCTGTCGGGTGGCGCAATGAGGGCGACGCGCACCGTACGCCGTTGAACAAGCGTCTCCACATGGTTGTTGTCGGCGGCGGCAGGCATCACCGCAAGCGAGCCGTCGCGTTCCAGCGCCATTCGAAGCGCAGTAGGTGCGCCGACGACGGCGACAGTGAGCACTTCCGCCTTGTCTTCAGCAGCTTTCCGATTGGCGAAGTACCCAATCACAAATAACAAAAGCGGTGTGACAAGCAGCGGCGAGATGAAGACGCCGAACAAAACCCGCTTGTCACGGAGGGTTTCGCGCATTTCCTTGGCGTAAATACAGCCGATGCGCCGCCAAGAACGCGGCTGAGCAGACCGGCGGCCCAGGGCTGTCGCAGGGGCGGACGGTGGTATGTCGTTGGGCATGGCGCTTCGCTTTTGTTTGGTTGTTTAATGCGAATTGGATGGATGGCGCGCGTTGGTTGTCTGAGCGCCGCGCTTGCTCTACAACAAAACGCCTAAGTTGCAAAAGAATGGCGTGAAAAACGACCAAGCCAAGGCAAAGGGCTGCAACCAACGGCTCAAAGCGGAACACCGCTTCTTCCCACTTGAACAGCGTGAGACACAAAAACATCACCAAACGGCATACGTCCCCAATGAGAGCCGAAGGTTTGGCCAAGAAACCTTTGGTTGATGTAAAGCTGGGCGGCGCAAGTAAAACACAAGAAATATGCCTTGGGTTCCCAGCAGGCGTTGCGCCAGACGCCGAGTGACGTTACGCTTCCTTGGCACTTGCGGTACCAAGCCCTAGCTTCCCGCAAGTGAGCGCCTAGGGTGGGCGCGCTGTGTTCAGCCGAGCTGTGGTGGGTTTCGCTTGCGTGTTTCTAAAGAGGAGGCGGGTCATGAGCAAGCCAAAGAAGTGGGTTCAAACCATTCTTCCGATGCACCCTGAAAGCCACTGGTCGGTTGAATCCGGTTGTTTGGCCTTTGTCGCCGATCATGGAGCTATTCGGTTTGACTACCCTGAAACGTGGGTCGTCATGCCTGGCGAAGGTGGCGCTATTGATTTCTACGACAAAGAGCCGCCTGACGGGAACAGTGTGCTCACGGTTTCCTACATCACGCTGCCGCCGTTTGCCGTGCCAGGCTTTACGCTGGCGATGTGCATGGAAGAGGCCGCTAGAGTTGATCCGCGCCCTATTTACGAATTCGGCCCAATGCATGAAATCCGGCGTGGCTCGATGGCGATCGTGTGGCGACAGGCGCGGTACATTGACGAAACAGAGAAACGTGACGCCGTCTCCCGGACATGCATCGCACGCAAGGGGCGGATTCAAGCTCTATTGACGTTTGAATACTGGGCCGATGCCGCCGAATGTTCCGAAAGGGCTTGGGACATCATCCTCAAAACTCTACGTCTCGGTGAGTTGGTGATTGACGTAACGCGCGGCCCGTGGCGCGGTAAACACCGGGGGCGTGGGTAGGCGGGTTTTGGGGTGGTTGTTGGCTGCAAGGGCGGCGGCGGTTCACGGCTTATCCTTCAAACCGTCGCTCGGCGCTTTGAGCCTTTCAAGCGCACGCCTGAGGAAGTCGTCCAGCCCGCTCAATGCGGCCGCCTTTTCATAAGCAGCGACGGCGTCGTGACGCCGGCCGGCGCGTTCGTGAACGTAGCCCAATTCCCGCCAGACGCCAGCCTCGTTGGGGAGCAACGCCGTCGCTTTAGCCAGCACTGTTGTCGCACGGTCGAGTTGTTGTTCGCGCGACAGCGCCAAACCCAGCGCGAAAACAAGCGCCGGCTCATCCGGTTGCTGCGCCAAGGCGCGGTCGAGTTCAGGGATCGCCTTAGCGAACTGCCGTTGCGCGACCAAGAGACGCCCGCGCAGTCCAGCAGCAACCGTTGGCGCTAATCGCTGCACCTTTTCAATCCCAGCTAGAGCGCGCTTGACGGCCGCCGCGTCGCCGGGTGTCGCCGTCGCGCTCGCCACATCCAATTCGGCCAGCAACCGCCAAGCTTCCATTTGACGGTCGTCCCGTGCGACCGCTTGTAGAAGCGCCTGTCGCGCAGCGGCTTCATCACCCAACCGATAGTGGGCGTAGCCAAGCAACGTCCAAGTGGCGGCTTCAGCGTCGGGGCGCGCGGCGGCGAACGCCAATTCAGCGGCTGCACCCTGGAAGTCCCCGGCTAAAAACAGCGCCTTGCCCAAAGCGAGCCGCGCAGCAACGTCTTCACGATTTTCTTGCGCGCGTATCAGTTCAACGGCCTTACGCAAGGCCGCCGCCGCCCCCACGTAGTCTTTCAATTGTAGGCGGCAGAGACCGATCAGGCGGTAGGCGGCGGCTTGGTCGGGATACTGAACGGCGACCGGCTCCAAAGCTTCCAAAGCGGCGGCGTACTGCGTCTGCTGATAGAGCGACACGCCCCGCTGGAAGCGCGTTTGGGCCTCTTCATCGTCGGCGAATGAGCGTTTTGCCTCCTGCGCCCAAGCGAGGCAGGCTAAACCGCAACACAGCCAGAGGTGCAACAGTTGACTGCCCCACTTCCAGCGCAATGCACTGCGCCTTTGCTGACTTGGTCGCATATAGACACCCTCCCTACGAACGACTACCATGCAGGCTGATTTAAGGTTGTTGCGTTGTCGGTCATTGGTTTTCAGTATCTGTTGGCGGCTTCCTAAGCTAGGCCAAAACCAGACTGAGTATGGAACACCGTCAAGCTAGTGATTCACCGCTCACCGAAGCCGATATTGAGTTGTTCAACCGCTTTTACGTGGATTTCCTCGGTAAGCGCCTTGACGATCCGATGTCGTTTCTCAAGGCTGGCACGCTGCTGCGGCGCGGCGACTTGCGCAATGTTATGCGCGAAACCATGGCCCTGCGCGCAATGTTCGAGCAAGCGATGCCGAATGTTCGTCAGCGCGACTTACTGCTGAGCTTCCCCGGCGTGTTGCCCAATCTGCACAGCATTATGTTTGACCTGTCGCAAAGCTACGGGGCTGAAGGGGTGACCGTCCAAGTAATGAAGCGCGAGCAAGTTGAAAAGCACCTTGACGGTACGGAGATGTTCCGGCTCGACATAGACAAGGCAATGGAGGATTTCCCTTCGTTGCCGACTGATGACCGGCAAGCGTTGCTTCAGCTGATGAAAGCCCGTCCGGGCGAAGCGACGCTTCGGTTTCTCCTAGTGATCCTCGCGGATCACCTTTTTTTGGTCATCTTGCCAGGTCAGCCGACCGAGACAACGCCGGCCCTTGGACGCCTACGCCGACTAATTGAAACCCAATTGGGTGAAAAGGCCGATGAACTCATTGTCGAGTTCTTTACTGTCGGCGGCGGGTACATTCGGCGCGCAGGCGATGGCGTTGTGTTTGGTGGGAGCAACCCGCTTTTCGATCCGATCTATGCCGTTCCTGAAGCGCCGGCAGTTAAGGTGTTTCAGCAGCGGTGGCAAGAACATAAACTGGCGCTGGTCAAGCGTATCCTCGCCGCTGAAATGCCCGAACTTATTGTCGCCTTTGACCGCTAGAGCGTCTTTCAGAGCATTTCTCCAAGACAATGGAGTTCGCTAGGCGGCGGCTGCCCGTCTCGTGTTGCTGCTTCGGAAAGCGCGTCATCATCAGCTCTTGCGGCAAACTTGTCATCTGGGGGCGGCGAAGGCGCTCACAAAGCATTCGGATGTCGTCACGTATCCGCCTCAGGTTTTTAGTGAGGCGTCCTAGCACCGGCCACTACATACCCTTGTGCCGCGCTGCTTTTGCTCAGCAAATCACCTGCGTCCAAACATCCGCCAAACAGCTTGTTGCAAGGCGTCTAACTCAAACGGCTTGACCAAAAAGGCTACGCGATCAGGCGGAAACATCCGGCGCACATGCGCTGTGATGTCCGTCCCAGACATGATGATGGCGCGTACTTCCGGGCGCTGCGCCAGTACTTCCAACGTAAGCTGCAGACCGTTGACGCCAGGCATACGCACGTCCGTCAGCAGGCCCCGTAAGCCTGGCAACGTGAGAGCTTTCTCCAACGCTTCCCGTCCGTCACGCGCCACGACGACGGCGTACTCCGGTGACAGCAACTCGGCGTAGAGTTCACACAGCAGTTCTTCGTCGTCGGCGATCAGGATACTCGGTTTTGGCACGTACCCCCCCCCCCCCCGCACACATTTCGTGCCCCGCAGGCAGGATGCAGAGGGTCAACGGCGACACCAAAAAACTCACGGCAATGAACTGCCACATAACACCTCCAGCGTAAGACGGCTGTAGTTCACCCCATAGACTTGCTCTTGGCGCTCGATGGCTGTGAGGTAATCGTAGATGACCAGTCCGCGCCCCGGCTCAACCGGCGTCAGATGTTCTGCACAGAACCGGTAGGGAATGCTCTTCCGCTGCCGGGCTGCACGAAAGCATGTCACGAGCTGAATCGGAATGAAAAACACCGACCGGTGGCCGGCGAACTCCACGAGAAACCCCGCCACAGCCCCACAGGCACCCATTCGCTCTAAGAACGTCACCTGATGCGGATGCAGGTTGTCAAAGTCCAGCAGGTCACGTTTCGTCGTCTTGGCGTCGTAGAAAATGCCGCGGCCGGTCGGCGCCATCACGCCGCCGTAATCCGGTTCACCGCGTGACTCCGGCACAAACGCGCGGAGGTCACTCGCCTGTTCCTCTTGCCAAGTTTGTCTCAATATCGTCGCTGGCACAGCGTCCCCTGTTTTCAGATGGGCCAGCGCCGGCATCGGAGGAACCACTAACCCCCGCCGGCGGCAACTCTTGGGCACAACGTATTTGCCCGGAATCGCTTTGCGTGTGATGCACGCGCGTCCGAGTTGTTCATACGCCTCGTTTGTGCGGTTAATGGCCTCCTGAAATCCGCTTCCCCGCTCGGCGCCGCGTTGTTGTCCGCGCGTCGTCATGGTTCGGCTTCAGGTTCGATTTTCATCCGCCGCCGGTCGGACAAGACGGAGCAAAGAAATTTCCGGTGGGCACTGGTAGCGAATCGGCAGAAAGATTGTTCCCAGCCCGCGGTTGACATATATCTGAGTCTTTCTCATTCGCGCCCAACCGCGTGTGTATTGCTTTCCGTGACGATTGTAGGAAATCGGCGCTCCAATGATTGGCAGGTTGACTTGGCCGCCGTGCGTATGCCCAGACAGCACCAAATCGCACTCGGCGAGCGAGGCCTCCTTGATGATGTTGGGGTTATGCGACAGCAGGATGCGCACGTCTTGTCGTCGTGTACCCTTGAGCGCTGCAACGAGGTCGTGATTGCGCGTCGTGGTATCGCCCAAACCACACAAGTAGATAAACCGGCCGCCAATGTAGAGCGGGATATTGGCGTTGTTCAGCACCGGGATACCGTGCCGCTCAAAAGCCTGCGTGACGACGGAAGCGCCCACCCAGACGTCATGATTGCCCAAGACGGCGAACACGCCGAACCGTGCCCGCAGCCTCCCTAAACAGGCGGCACACGGTTCCACATAGCGCGCTGTATGCGTCACATAATCCCCAGTCAGCACAATCATGTCCGGGTGCAGCGCGTTGGTTTCGGCGACCGCTTCCTCAAGACGTTCCAGTGGCAGGTACGGGCTGTGGTGAATGTCGGAAAGCTGCGCGATGGTGAACCCATGAAAATCATCCGGCAGGCCGGCAATTACGATGTCTTGGCGGTCAATCTGGAAACGATAGGTTTCCTTGATTTCGAGGTTGGCGCGCTCGATGAGATCCGCCGTGAATTCAATCAGGGCGTCGCGCTGCTTGAGGCTACGCGGATGCTTGGCGGTGGTGCGGTTGAGAATACGGGCAAGCGGCATGGAAAAAACCAGGCGGAACGTAGTCAACGACGCTGTGTTTCTTATGACTTGGTAAGTCGGCGGGGCAAAAACCACATTGCTAAGCTACCAATTTCGGAAGCAAAAAATCAAAGCATAAAAGTTGAGATTCAGTGTAAGAGGGCGGCGCGTTGCGGACATGCTCCGGGTGAGCCTGTCCGCAACGCGGAATGCCCGGCGAGCGTTACGCCCGCCGGTCTGGTTTCAGGTTAGCGCCGTCCGGGCAGGCGGGGTGGGTTCTTATCAATCGCCGCCGGGTCAATCTCCAGTTTCAGTGGCGGCGCTTGTCTCACGTTCAAGCCGCCCGTGGCGCAACCTAGCACGTTGACGAAGAAACGGAAGCGCCGCACCGACGGCAGAGCAATACGGAACGTCACCGTAATGCTCTGCCCTGGCGTCAGGATAACGCTCGACGGCAACGACTGAATAGAGCCAACGAGTCCGCCACTTGTGCAGGTCGCGCCGTCCGCCGTCAGCAGCCGGAACGGCACAGACGGCGGCAGACCACCCGATTCCTGCAACTCGACAACCTGGAAGGCCGCCAGCGACACTGTCTGGGTGCTGATGTTGGTGAACACCGCGTTGATCAGGAAATCGTTGCTGTAGCCGTGCGGGCCGCAGCTCGGCGCAACCACCGTGCTCGACGCCACGGCGAGCGACACGCTCGGATTGATGACCGACGGCGTACAGGCCGGCGTTGCCGTCCCGCAGATGACGAACGGTACATCCACCGGCAGGCCTGCTCCCGAGTCAATCAGGGTCGCCCACGTCGTTCCGTTGCGCTGCCGCCCGTTTTCCGTGCCGTTGAAGACGGCGCGCGGCGGGTAGAAGAGCGTCCCGCTCACCGGCGTCATCGTCCATTCGAGCCAGTAGGTCCCCGGCGCAAGCGTCGTCGGGAACGACACCGGCCAGTTCACCGTCGTGGCAAAGATTGCCCGCTGATTGTTCGTCGGCGTGGTGTCCAGCACGCGATACACCCCGCTGAAGATATTCGTCGTGATGGTCGCCGGCGTCAGAGCTGTAAGCGGCGTGCCGCTTGTGCCGGGCGGGCCGTCCCACAGCCGCAGGCTGACGCCGGTGATGGGCGAGGGCGACGTAGGCGACCCCGTCTGATAGGCGTAGAGCGTCACGGCCGTGGGCGTCCAGGTTGAGCCGCTCGGCACGGTGAAGTCTTCCGCCAGCGCAAAGTTGGCGGTTGAAGTCACGTTGAAACCAAAGCTGCTGAAGGGCGGGGCCAGCACGCTGATCGGCGCGCCGCCGAAGCCGCCGGTCGGCAGGCTTTCAATCCCGCCGTTGGTGAAGATGGGCGTTGAGCAGGCTTGCGGCGGCACGGGCGGCACGGCCCCGGCAATGACCTGAATCGTGTAGTTCCGATCCGTGATGCAGCCGTTGGCGTCAGTGACGCGCACCGTGAAGGTGAACGTCCCAATCGCCGTCGCTGTCCCCGAAATGACACCCGTCGTGGGGTTGAGCGACAATCCGGGCGGCAGCGCGCCGCCGACGACGGCAAACGTGTAGGGCGCGGTCGTTCCGCTGGCGGTAATCGTTTGCGTGTAGGGCGAGCCGATTACGGCGGCGGCCACCGTCGGCGGCGTCACCGTCGGATTCGCACAGCAGCAGATAAAGCCGTTGTTGGTCGTGGTGGTGATGCTGAGCGACCAGCCGCCGGCAATGCTGCCGCTGTCGCCTCCAACGAAGTCCTGAACAAACAACTCCCAAGTGCCGTTCAGGCTCGTTCCCGACAGGCCGTTGAAGATATTCAAGTTGCTGTTGTAGGGCGGAGCGCCCAGGCCGGTGAAGGCTCGCGTGCCGCCGTTGTTGTTCGGTTGGTACGTCCCGCTCGGCGGGAAGCCGGTCAGCGGCAGCGCCGTCGCCGCCGTCTGGTCAAAGGTGTACGTCCGGCCGGTTATGCCGCCCGATCCGCCAATGGCGTTGTTGAACAGTACGCAGACTTGCCCACCGGGGCCGCGCAGCAACACGCCGACATCACTCGGCCAGGTGTGGCTGAAGTTGTTGATGGTCACGGTGACTTTCGTGATAGAGCCGGTCAAGCCCGACACCGTGATGTTGGATGGATACGGCGTCGCCGTCCCGGAGGTTGGAATCGTGATGGCGGCCGGGTTGCTGAAGGTCGGCGGGGCGAAGACGCCAATCTGGAACGTGTAGGGGATCGGCCCGTAAGTGTTGACCCCATCGGTCAGCGTCAGGTTGAGCGTCAGGACGCTGCCGCAGCTTGCTGTCACGGTGAAACTGAAGTCGGCCGTTCCCGTGCCGCCCGGCGCAATCGAGGGCACGCTCTGGCTGGCCGGTGTGATACCCGACGCGCCGCTGCTCGTCAGGGTCGCTGTGAGCGGCCCGCTTGCGCCGCCGCCCGCGTTTTCTACGACGAACCGCACCGTCGCCGTTTCACCCGGCACGAGAACGCCGTTCGCCGGCGTGCAGCTTTCCGCCAGAATCGTCGCGCCGCCATTGATGAGCACCGGTACGCCCGCCGTGGCCGTGGCGTTGTAAATCACCAGCGCGTAGTCCTGATCGAGCGGGTCGGCGTCCCCCGGCACGCCGTCGCCCGCAATGTTGAACGCCCGTACTTGAATGGTGACGGGCGTGCCGGGCGCGTAGGTCCCCGCCGGAATGAAGATGCTTTCGGCGTTGTTCAGTCGGTCAAAGCTGCCGCCCGTGACCGAGTTTGCGCCGGAAAAGTTGTTGCCGCGATAGACATCCGCGCCGGCTACGGCTTGAAGGTCAAGGTCGTTGACGAGACGCGGGCCGCTGCCCGTCGTCGCGCCGGGCACGTCCGTCCACGCCAGCGTAATGCGCAGCGGACCCGACGCCGGAAACGCGACAGTCTGCACCCGAACCTGACCTGACGCAGTGAACTTGTCCGCCGCCACCTGGTCGCGCAGGATGCGCGGGGCGGTGTCAAACGCCCGATCAAGCGCCATGCGTCCCATGCCTTGGTTGTTTGACCACAGCGTATCGCCCGCGCCCGTGCCGGTCATGTACTGCGCGGAGTTCATCAAGTACGCCTTGGTCATCGCCGGACTGGGGGCTGTACCGTTGAACGGCGGTCCCGGATTGTTCAGAAAGTACTGCCGCACGAGCGCCGCACCGCCCGCAACGGCCGGGCAGGAGAAACTCGTTCCAGAGGATGAACGGTAGTAGCCGGTCGTGCCCGGGAGCAACGCGCTTGTCACGCAGGGGTCGGCGTTGCCGGATCCGGTCGGGTCCGGCGTACCGATCTGCAAAACGCCGCCGGAGACGGCTGTCGCCGGGGCGACGATTTCCGGCTTCCGTCGTCCGTCGGCGCAGGGCCCACGGCTGGAGAAGCCGGCTAAGTTTTCCGCGTTCTCACCAGTGGTGCGTGTGTTTTGGCTGCCGCCCACGGTGATGACGTTTTTCCCCGTACCGGGTGAGCCAACCGTTCCCAAGCCGGGGCCGCTATTGCCGGCGGCAAACACGATGACCATTTCCTGATTGCCGGGCGTCGGGAACACTGAGGCGGGGCGCTGGGCGTCGCGCACGAGGAAGTCGTAGGCTTGCGAGTCGGTGGTGTACGCCCCTGAAACGGCTGCGCCCCAGCTATTTGAGCTGATGCGCGCGCCGTATTGATACGACCGCGCCAGCATGTCGTTGTAGTTCGGGCTGGTGAAGCCGCCGGTCACGCCGGCGTTGCCGAAAATGGCCGAGCTGCCGATGCGGACGAAAGGCGCAACGCCGAGACCGTAGTAGAAGTTCGGCGCGGCGCTCTCCGCATGCGGCAGCGCGCGTGGCAGCGACGCCGGCACATTCCCACCGATGATGTGCGCGCAGAGCGTCCCGTGGCCGATCCGGCAGCCGCGCACGTCAACCGCCGCCGGCGTTGGGAAGGTCGTGCTTTCCCATTTGGCATAGACCAGTCGGCTCGGCGCGGTAATGTCGCCGGCGCGATAGAGCGCAAAGTGGCTGGTGTTGAGGCCGCTGTTGGTGTGGTTGGGCGGCCCGCCCGGCGGAGCGGTGATGGATCCCGTCACCGTGTTGCCGATGTCCACCATTTCGTCGCTGACATCCACCACGAAGGTCGAAGTGAAGGTCGAGTTGAGCGCCGGGAAGCCGGCCGCCGTCAGAAACGTGGCGTACGGCGTGGAGAGGTTGGGAATCCCGCTTGTCAGGCTGTTGATGAGGATTTGGTTCTGCCGTTCGTCGAGCAGCGTCGGCTCGGCGTAGGGCATGATCGAAATCACGTCTTCCTGCGCGGCCAGCGTCGTCAGCGCGTCGGTCGGCAACTCGACGATGAAGTTGACGAAGTTGGCGATCCGGTACAGTTGGACGGCCTTCGACCCGGCGAAGCTTTCCGCTAGGCGAATCGTCGCATCGTTTTGCGACGGGTCGGCGACGAGCTGAACGGCGTAGCGCGCCGTCCCGCGCGCCGGCGCGTCGGCCGTCGCCGGGTCAAGCTTGAACGCGCCAAGATAGGGGCCGTCCCACTGCTTGAAGCCGCCGCTTCCGGCGAGCGTGTCCGCCGTCGTCCGCTGACCCTCGCCAAGGCGCGCAACGCGCTCAATGCTCGCTGCGTCGCCATAGACGAGGTAGGCGTTGTGCGGCAGGTAGTTGACGACCTCAACGCCGGTGCGAAGCAGTTCGGTGAACCATTCGCGTCGCGTTGGGCCGGCGAACTGGACAACGTGCAGATGCTTGCCGCCGCCGCGCAGCCGTTGCCGCGAAAGTTCCTGCGCGCCGCGCGAAGTGGTGTTGATGGGCACATTGAGGTGGACGATGTTGAACTCGTGCGCCATCTCGACGCCGTCAAGCTTTCCGAAGGGCGTCACATCACTGCGGCTGGTGTTGTAAACCTGAAAGTCACCGTAGTCGGCGACCAACGTTGCGCCGAGGCGCTCCACTTCTCTCCGAGCGCCGGTGGTACGAGTGATAAGTTTGCAGCCTCGGCTATCCGCCGCGAAATCATAGGGAACTGACGGTCGGAAGCGCCGTTCCTTGCCGGTTTCAACCGGCGGGGCGCTGCTGACCCGTGCGAGCGGCAGCGCCGTCAGTCCGGCCAATGCCGTCAGGGCGATTAGTCCGGCCAGCCATGGCGTCCGCCCTCGGCGGTGTGCGGAAGGCAAAGCAGGTGAGTTAAGAGGCATAGTCAATCTCCGTAGAACCCACTGGAATGGTGAAAGCCGTCACCCGGCGCTGAACACAGGTTGATGGAGCTGTGGTGAACGACCCGCATCGGCCGTCTTCGTGTCAGGTCGGGGTGAGCAACGTGACGTTGAATTCAGGAAGATAACTTTTTCTTCAGGTAGGGCTATTGAAACAAAGCCTTGCCTTTTGCGCAACCGGCGACACTGCAAATCCAGACACCTGCAAGGCGCACATGCGGTGAAAATGGAAAGTATCCCGCGCCGTGCAATGTGCAATGCATACAGAGGGCCAAAGCCTCCGGCAATCAAAGCGACCTTCACGCTCGGACGGCGAAACGCTTCCGGCCGGGCAAGGGCTGCGCCCTTCAAACTTCACGCGGCTTTGAATAGAGTCGCCGTCACTTTGACGCCGATACGACCGCGACGTGATGCCCCTGTTCCGCACCATTGGCTGGGTTGGCTTGCTTTGGATGGGCTGTACCGCCCACGTCGCGGCCCAGTACATCCCTACGCCGCCGCCGCTTCCGTCGCCGGAGCGCCGTACGGCCGTGGTCGTCGTCGGCCCGCCGGGGACGACTGCCGCGCCCCAGTCCGTACCGCTCCCGGTGCCGCCGTCCCCGCCGGGCCAAGCACCGCCGCCGAACCAGACGCGGCCCGGCCCGGTCGTCCAGATTGACGCCGATGAGCAGCGGCGCGTCGGCGATACGCTCTACGCCGACGGCTATGTGGTCATCGAGTATGACGGCGCGCGCCTCCAAGCCGATCACGTCGTCTATGACGAAAAAAGCGGCGAAGCCCGCGCCGAAGGCAACGTCATTTACGATCCCCAGCCCAACCAGCGATTGACGGCCCGCCGCGCCGAACTCGACATCCGGCGCAAGACCGGCGTGTTCTACGACGTAACGGGCTACACCGACCAGACCGCCGACGGCGGCCTGCTGGAGTTCACGGCGGCGCGCGTGGAACGTACCGGCCGCGATACGTACGTCCTCTATGACGCCAAGCTCACGTCCTGCTGCGAAGACGCCGTGCCGCTCTGGACGGTGACGGCTCGGCGGGCGCGCATTCGGGTCAATGACTACGCCTCGGCGCGCAACGCGGCCTTTCGCGTCAAGGGCGTTCCCATTCTACTGCTGCCCTACATCACCCTGCCCATTGACCGCCGCGAGCGCAAATCCGGCTTCCTGCTGCCTACCATCGGCAACAACACCTTGCAGGGGCGCATCCTTGGCATCGGGTATTACCAAACGCTAGGCGACAGCGCCGACCTGACCTTGCAGGGCGACATCTACAGCGCGCGGGGCATCGGCTTCGGCGCGACATTGCGCGTGGCGCTGGCGGAGGATTCATATGTCCGGCTGGGGACGTATAGCGTCGCCGACCGGCTGTTCGGCCGGGCGGGCGTCAATCAAGGCGGCACGCTCTTTTTCGCCAAGGCGATTAACCACTTCGCCAACGGCTTCATCGGCGCAGCCGACATCAACTACACGTCCAGCTTTGACTTCCGCGCCGTATTCGGCAACACGATTGAGGATGCCTTCAACCCGGAGTCGAAAATCATCCTGCATCTGACAAAGCAGAAGCGACAGTTCGGCTTCCGGGCGCTGTATGAAAATCGGACGACGCGGGTCAACATTCCGCAGGGCGAGCGCGGCTCGACGCTGGTGGAGTTCTCGATTCGCAAAAGCCCGTCGCTCAACTTCGATTGGTTTCCGACGCGGCTGGGGCGTTTCGCTGGCGCGACCTGGTACGCCGGCGGCGAAGTGAGTCTGGCCGGACTGCGCCGGACGGAGGCGCGCACCGACGTGAACCGGCGGACGTTTGCAACGCCGGAATTTGTGCAGCGCCTCGACGCCGCGCCGCGCCTGACGGCGCTGCTGCGCGACCTTGGTGGCTGGAGCGTCACGCCGACGCTCGGCGTCCGGGCGACCTACTATGGTGCGACCTTCGACCCCGAAACGACGCTCACGCCGCGTCCACCGTTGGCGTTCGGTTTGACGCCGCCGCCGACCGTCCTGCCCATCGGCGCGCGGTTGGGAACGGCCGGCGAATCGCTGTTTCGACGCTTTGTGGATTTTTCGCTTGAAGTGCGGCCGCCCGCCGTAGGGCGCACGTTCTACGCCAAAGACGGCTCACCGCGCTTCAAGCACGTCATTGAGTCGGCGGTCATTTACCGGCGCGTCGCCGGCATTGACGATTTTTCGCGCATCCTACGCTTTGACGCGCTGGATGTTTTCGCCGACACGAATGAGTTTGAGTACTCGCTCGTCAACCATCTGCTGACGCCCGTTCGGGACGAGACCGGGCAGACGCGGCAGGCCCGGGAAGTGCTGAGCCTGACCATCAGCCAGAAGTACTTTTTCGACCCGACGTTCGGCGGCGCGCTGGTTCCGGGACAGCGCAATCAGATTGCGCCGCTGCTGACCTTCAGCGGCTTCGCCTACGGCGGCGTCGGGCGGCGCTTTTCGCCCATCAACGTCAAGTTGCGCGTCACGCCGCAGCAGCCGTTCGCGGCGGATTTGCGGCTGGATTTCGACCCGGTACTGGGCGGCGTACGGAGCTTCGGCTTTACTGGCGGCCTCTACCGACGGCGGTTTCAACTCAGCCAAACGTGGTACTACAGTCAACCCCGCCGCCTCGCCGACGGTCGGCCCGAACCGGGGACGTTCACCGGCAGTCAGTCGTTTACAAATGTGGCGCTGGGCGATCCCACACGGGGGCTATTCGGGAGCGCCGCCGTGGCCTATGATTTCTCGCGTTCCCCCAGCCCAACCACCGGCCGTCTTCAGCAAAAAGGGCTGATCTTCACGTCGTTTTCACTCGGCTATGCGTTTCGGTGCGCCGCCGTCCAACTCAACTACGCGAGCGTCAACTTGGGCGTCGCCAGCGCTGGCCGTCTAACCTTCACCGTCGCGCTGCGCGGGTTGGGCACGTTCGGGACACAACCCGATCAGGCGTCCGGCAATCGCATCCGCAATCTGTGAGTTACATTGAGTTACATAATGTAAGCAAAAGGGCGTTTTTTGACAGCGGTGGCGTGGAAGGCAACCATGCTCGAATCTGTTTTACAGGCTGTCGCGCAAGTTGTCCCTGGCGTGTTGTGCTACCACGACACGGAATTGCGTCTCCGGTTTTTTAACGAGGCTTACGCCAATCTTTACCGGCGTTTGGCGGGGCGTTCCCCACAGTTGGGCGAGAAAACCACCGATTGGCTGTCTGATCCCGATTTCAGGGCGCAGGTCGCCGAACATTGCCGCCGAGCCGCCGCCGGCGAGCTGGTGCATGTGCATTACACGTTTGAGGCCGGCGGGACGACCGAGACCTGGGAAGTGCGTTACCAACCTGTCTATGACGCCGACGGGCGCATCACCGGCACACTCGCTTGGGGGCGGGACGTAACGGTGCAGCAGCGTGAACAGGTCTTTCTGCGGTGGCTGGAAGTCGTCTTATCGCAAATGCATGACATGTGCATGACATGGTGCTGGTGACTGAGGCATGGCCAATTGATGCAGCAGAGGGCGGGCCGCGCATCATTTACGTCAATGAGATGTTCGAGCGGACAACCGGCTACTCGCGCGCCGAAGTCATCGGACAAACGCCGCGCATTCTGCAGGGACCGCGCACCCAGCGCGATCAACTCGCCAAGCTCCGTGCAGCGCTGGAGCGGTGGGAGCCAGTGCGGGTTGAACTCGTCAACTACCGCAAAGACGGACAGGAGTTCATCGTAGACCTCAGCATCTCGCCCGTCACCGGTCCCTCCGGCAAGGTCGCCTGTTGGGTGGCAATTCAGCGAGATGTCACCAAAGAAAAGGCCATGGTGGCCATTCTCAACGACGCCCTCGAAGAGCGCGAAATTCTGTTGCAGGAAATGCACCATCGCGTCAAAAACAATCTGCAAACCATCATGAGCCTGCTGGAGTTGCACGCGGCGGAACGCGACGGCTATGACTTGGACGCGCTGCTGAATGAAGCCCGCTCGCGCATTATGGCCATGGCGCTGATTCACGAACAGCTTTACCAGCAAAGCGACTTCAGTCGCGTTCTGCTTGACGGTTTGCTCAGGTCGCTGCTGGAACACATCCAGCTTGTTTTTGCGGGCGCTCCCATCAGCGCCACGCTTGTGCCAAGCCACTTGGCGATTCCGCTCAACAAGGCCGTACCGGTCGCACTCATTGCGCATGAGTTGCTGACCAACAGCTTCAAACATGGCGCGGGGGCGGGAGCGCAAAACGTCACCGTCCAGATTCACCAAGCGCCGGGCGAGGTGACAATGGAAGTGATTGACGACGGCGTGCATCATCCTGAGGACCTACCGACGCGGCTGGCCGACGGACGGCGACTCGGCTTGCGACTGGTGCGCCTCCTCGCCCGCCAACTCGACGGCAAGATTAGCTTTGACCCGCAACCCGGCCGCTTCCGTGCAGCCCTGTCGTTCCGCTTGGCCGCAGAACGATAACCGGCTCCAACAAAACCTCCATCAATCCTTGCCCCACGAGTGAACGCCGATGTCCCCAACCCGGAAGCGTATTCTCATCGTTGAGGATGAAGCATTGGTCGCCGAGGCGCTCCGCGTCCGGTTGGAACAACTTGGCTACGGCGTCGTCGGCGTCACCGCTACCGGCGAAGAAGCGGTGGAGATGGTTGTGACGACACACCCCGATTTGGTTCTGATGGACATCCGCTTGGCGGGACAACTGGACGGCGTCGCCGCCGGCGAGCAAATCCAGGCGCGCTTCGGCCTGCCGGTCGTGTACCTAACCGCCAACACTGACCGAGAAACACTCAACCGAGTGCTTTCCAGCCGACCAGCTGGTTATGTCTCTAAACCGATCAATGACGCTGCGCTCCAGTCGGCCATTAGCATCGCGCTCCAAAAAGACGCCTTGGAACGGGCCTATCGGCGGCGGGAGCGATACTACACTTCAACGCTAGATAAACTGGAGGAAGCCGTTTTGGTGCTGGATGCTGACCAGCGCGTGGTTTTTTTCAATCCAGCCGCTGCCGCCTTGATTGGGCACACGCCTGGCGACACCGTCACACCTCACTTGGCCGATTGCTTGGCGTTTACCGACGACGCTGGTGAAGTTATTGATCCCATTACCCGATGCCTAACGTGGGGCGAAGAAACCAGTATCGAGCGTGTATGGTGTCAGTCGGCCGCTGGCGAGCGTGCGTTGGTGAGTGTCGAAGTGATTCCGCTGCCTGCCCCCAGAACAGAGAAGGGGAGTGACACGCTGCGGGACACAGAGCTGGTTGTTTTACTACGGCGCGTCCCAACGGTGTCTTCACAGGCTTCACTGCCAGCGTATATTCGCGTTTGCGCCTACTGCCGCGACATCATGGAGCGCAACGCGGAAGGGCTGACGGTAACGATGCGATTTGAAACGTATTTTCAGCGTTGTTGCGGCTACCAGTTTACGCACGGGATTTGTCCTAACTGCCGTGAAGCGCTCAGGCGTAGATAAGCTTCCGCCGAATCGCTAGCGCTGCGCATGTTAGTGCAAGTTCTGGGACAGTACCGGGTTAGCCTACCATTTGGAGTGTGACGGCTGACCACCGCACTCACCGACCGTCATTCCTGAGGTGATGGCGCTCTTCCCTCTCAGAAACGGCTTCAGCCGAGTCGGCCGCAAGGCGGACAGCAAAGGAAAGTTCGGACGCGCCGAGCTACTGGCCAGCAACGGGAGCAGGCGATTGAAAACTGGCCACCGCCGCGTCTTCGGTGTCGTAGCTCTCTAGAATGGAAGACAGCTTCGTGATGTTGAGGATGTCCACCAGCCGGCGCGTCGGCCCGGCAAGCTTGAGGCTGCCGCCGGCGCGTTTGACGGCGGTCATCGCCCGTACAATCTCGCCCAAACCGCTGCTGTCCACATACGGAACACCGGCTACATTCAAAACAACATGACGGTTGCCCTGTCCCAGTAGGTGGGAAATCCGTTCGCGCAACAAGACGTCGCCGTCACCCAGGAGGATGTTGCCGTGGAGTTCCAAAATCAAAATGCCGTTTTTCGTCCGTTCGTGGATGGTCAGCATGGCGTTCGGGGCGTGGTGTGCGAAGTTTTTTACAGGACTACCATACAACCAACCGCCTAGCCAACATTTGCGTGTCCAAACCACAAGGATTCAAGGTTTTGCTCTGGGAACAGGCGCGACCAGTCGGCAGACAAGGCGTCGGCTGGTAGGGCGTCGGTTGCCGACGCTGGCCGCGCAGGCTGCGCCAGCAACAAAAACTCCCGGTTTCCCGCCGCGCCGAGAATCGGTGAAGCGGTGAGCCGTAGCGGGTGGAAGTTGTTTCGACGGGCGGCGATGATGATCCGTGCAACAGCTTTCGCCTGAAGTTGGGGGTCACGCACAATCCCACCCTTGCCGACCTCGTTGCGTCCGACCTCAAACTGGGGTTTGACCAGCAGGATGAGCGCTGCTTCCGGCAAAAGCAGCGGGTGAAGCGCCGGGAGAATGAGTTCAAGCGAAATAAACGAGACGTCAACCGTCGCTACGGCGAATTGTTCGGGAAACATCTCCGGCGTTAGATGGCGCGCGTTGACACGCTCGTGGACGATGACGCGCGGATCGCAACGCAACTTCCAGGCGAGTTGGTTGTGGCCGACATCCACGGCGTACACCCGCCGCGCGCCATGCTGGAGCAGGCAATCCGTAAAGCCGCCGGTGGAAGCACCGACATCAAGGCAAACGGCGTCCCGCACATCCACTGCGAACGTCTGGAGCGCCGCTTCCAGTTTGACTCCGCCCCGCCCAACATAGCGGAGCGTTTCGCCGCGCAACCGGACGACGGCTTCGGGTGGGACGGGCTGGCTGGGCTTGTTGGCCGGACGGTCGTTGACCAACACCTGCCCGGCCAAGATCAACGCCTGCGCCTTCTGCCGCGACTCGGCCAAACCAGCTTCCACCAAGTAACTGTCCAAACGGCGTTTGGCCATAGCGTCAGCGCGACCGGAATTCCTCCCCAACCAAAAGCATCCCCGGCCGCCACAACTTGGCTACACAACCAAGCACGGCGCCCATACCGTCATGCGTCAGTCACCTGCCCTCGCAGTCGGCGGCGTAGAGCACGGTAGTGTCACCTAGTAACTGATCCACTTTTCAGACACACGTCAATGGTCGTCGCGCAACACTACCTCGGCTAAAAATACTTGATGAAAGGCGACTGAAAAAACCGCACACGACTAGCCCGGAACTGCAACCGTGGAGGGCCGGCGGTAGGCTTGGACGCGCCTGCCTAAAGATTCAATTGAGCACGCCAATCGGGGCTGTTTCCTAGGCTGTTCGTGATAAAAAACGGCGAACTCGTGTGCAGAGTACACTTAGGGCTACCGGCGATTCCTCTAACCTTTTTCTGTAGTTTTACAGTCACCTGTCTCACCTTCTCCGCCCTTGCCCTACCCCATCCTGTCTCCCTGTAACTCACATAGGTACACTCACACGGTGCGCCGCGCTTGACGGGCGTCGGGGCGAACGCCTAGCTTATACAGCCGATTCAAACGGTCGTTTGAATTTTGTATGTTTCCGCACGCAGCAGTAAACGACGCTTATGTGGCGCATTGGGTTGAAGATGCTGATGGGCGACCGCGCCAAGTATTTCACCTTGGTCGGCGGCGTATCAGTCGTCGTATTTTTGTTTATTCAGCAAGGGTCGGTGTTTTGCGGCCTCATTGGGCGCACCGCTAAACCGGTAGAAGCCATCGGCGCACCGATTTGGGTCGTGGATCGCAACCTGCAAGTTGTGGATGAGTTCAAAGGGCTACTGGATACCGACTTGCTGCGGGTGCGGAGCGTTGAGGGCGTCAAGTGGGCTGTTCCACTGTTTATCCGGCAGGCGCAAGTTCGGCTGCCCAGCGGCAAGTTTCAGGCTGTGCGGCTGGTCGGCATTGACGGCGCCACTTTAGTAGGTCGCCCACCGCGCCTGCTTGAAGGTCGGATTGAGGACCTAAATGCGCCGGACGCCGTGATTGTCGGGCGTGCGGAGATGGAGCGCCTTGGCAGCCCTAAAATCGGCGATACGTTTGAAATCAACGACCGGCGCGCGCGCGTTGTCGGCATCGCCGACGTGCCGCGCGATTTTTTGTCCAACCCGTACCTCTACACAACCTTCGAGCGGGCGGTGCAGTACGTGCCGCGCGAGCGAAAACTGATGAACTACATCCTTGCCGCGCCGCAGGATGGCTACACGACAGAGCAAGTCATTGCCAACATTCGGCGAACGACCGGTTTGGCTGCCTACGACGAAGACGGCATGCGGTGGTTGACGATGAATTACTACATGCGCAACACCGGCATCCCGGTCAATATCGGCATTTCCGTAACGTTGGTGTTTCTGGTCGGCATGGCCATCATTGGGCAGACCTTTTACGCCTTTGCGCTGCAAAATGAAAAATACTTCGGCGCACTCAAGGCGATGGGGGCGGGAAGTTGGACGCTGGTGGGGATGATTGTCCTACAAAGCGTCATCGTCGGGCTGATTGGCTACGGCATCGGGGTTGGCGGCGGTTCGCTGGTCGGCTATCTCGGCGGGCAGGGAAAGGGAAGACTGGCGTTTTATACGCCTTACCAACTCCTCATCATCAGCTTTGCGGCGACGATGTTGATTTGCGTCCTGTCCAGCCTGCTTAGCATCCAGCGAGTGTTGCGGCTGGAGCCGGCGGTTGTCTTCCGAGGATAAGCAATGACCAAGTTGAGTGCGCCTGTCGCCGTCGCGCCGTCTGCGCCGCCGTCTGTTGCGCCGGCGGTTTCCCTTCAACACGTCAACAAGAGCTTCGGCGTCGGGAACACCTACCTGCCGGTGCTGAAAGACATCAACCTTGAGATTCGACGCGGCGAGTTGTTGCTGTTGGTTGGCCCGTCGGGCTGCGGCAAGACCACGTTGTTGTCGGTCATGGCGGGCATTCTTGACGCGGACGATGGCGTGGTGAACGTTTTTGGCACTCGCGTGGATCGGCTCTCCCAGTCGAAAAAGACGCGCTTTCGGCAGGAAAACATCGGATTCATTTTTCAGCAGTTCAATTTGATTCCCACGCTAACGGCGACGGAAAACGTCGCCGTCCCGCTGATTATCGCCGGACGACCCTATCGTGAAGCGCTGGAGCAGGCGCGGCATTACCTGTCGCTGGTCGGCCTCGGCGACCGATTGGAGCACTTTCCGACGCAGCTTTCAGGCGGGCAACAACAGCGGGTCGCCATTGCGCGGGCGTTGGTGGCCGAACCGCGTCTGGTGGTGTGCGACGAACCGACGGCGGCGCTCGACGGCGCGACCGGCAAGGTGGTGATGGAGATGTTTCGGCAGGTGGCGCTGAGTTCGGAGCGGGCGATTGTCGTGGTGACGCATGACAACCGAATTTTTCCCTACGGCGACCGCATTGCGGAAATGCTCGATGGGCGCATCGTGGATGTTCATGACAACCCTGACCATGTGCGGTGATTCGGCGCGGCAGGTCGGGTGGTAGAGGAGGTGTGAGCGTGATTAAGAAAGTGTTGTCCATCGTGCTGCCCATCATTGGACTGAGTTTCGCCATCTGGTGGGTGATAGTGACGGCGCGGCAGCCGATTGCCGCGCCGCCCTTATCGCCGCCTGCCGAAAGCCGTTTCAATCGTCGGATTGCCGGCGCAGGGATCGTCGAAGCCGCAACCCGCAACATCAACGTCGCGCCGCCAATTCCGGGTTTGGTGACGGCGGTGTTCGTTAAGGAAAACGATGTCGTCCGGGCTGGCGACCGGTTGTACCAGATTGACGACCGCGAGCAGCGGGCGCGGTTGGCGAGCGCCGAAGCCAACATCGTCCGCGCTGAAGCGGCCGTCGCCACGGCCAAAACCGACATTGCCAACGGTCAGGAAGCAATTCGCGCGGCGCAGGCGAATCTCAAAAGCGCCCGCGCCAATGTTGCGGCGCTGGAGGCGCAACTCGCCGACGCCGAACAGATTGTGGCGCGCAACGAAAAGCTCTTCGCCGCCGGCGACCTTGCCGAGCGGGTGCTGATTTCAAGCCGTGCGGCGCGCGACGCCGCCCAAGCGCGCGTCGAACAGGCGCGGGCGCAGGTTGCACAGGCGCAAGCCCAAGTGACGCAGGCTGAAGCTCAAGTCCGCAGCGCCGAAGCCCGTTTACGGGAAGCAGAAGCGCAGGTCGCCGTGCTGCGGGCGCAGCGTGCGGAGTTGGCTGTCACGTTGTCGCGGTTGACCGTGACTGCGCCGCAGGCGGGAAAGGTGTTGCAGGTCAACGTCCGAGTTGGGGAAACGCTGCCGATGACGCCCACGACGCCACCGGTCTTGCTGGGTGATACCGACTACTTGCAATTGCGTGTGGACGTGGACGAAATCAACGCGCCGCGCATTAAGCCCAACCTCAAAGCGACGGCCAGCCTCAAAGGCGACGCTACGAAAACCGTAGATTTGGAGTTTGTACGGATTGACCCGTACATCCTGCCGAAGCGGAGTCTTACGGGCGACAACGCCGAACGGGTGGACGTGCGCGTGTTGCAGGTCATTTACCGCTTCAGGCCGCCGTCCTTCCCGGTTTACGTCGGGCAGCAAATGGATGTCTTTATTGAGGCGGAGTAGGCGATGTTCGGCGTACATTGACCGGCGCGCCACGCTGGGCAAGCGACGCTTGAATGGCTTCAAGCGTACGCACCACGGCCAGCCCACTCTTACCGTCCGAGACTGTCACGCTACCCCGGCGCAAGCTGTCAAGGAAGTAGCGCGCCTGCGCCTTGAGCGGTTCTTCCAGTTGAACCCGCGGAATTGAGATGTCGCCTTCGCGGGCCAGCAGTTGAAACTGACCGTAGTCTTCATAGTACGGCTCGCGCACCACGCCCTTGTCGTAGATGTAAATCGGGCCAACTGTCGCCAGATCGTCCCAGACGAGCATCTTTTTGTCGCCAACGATGGTAATTTCGCGCACCTTGCGCGGGTTGAGCCACGACACATGGACGTGCGCCAACAAGTCGTTCGGATAGCGCAGCGTGATAAACGCCAAGTCCTCAATACCGGGCTGGAGATACGCCGCGCCTGACGCCGAAACCTCAAGCGGCGTATGCCCCGTCAGAAAGTCGAAAATCGCAATGTCGTGCGACGCCAGATCATAGACCGCGTTAACATCCTTCCGAATCGGCCCTAGGTTCGTCCGGGTGGAGACCATCGTGTAAATCCGCCCCAAATCGCCGAATTGCAGGTACTCCTTCAGCTTCAGGATGCCGCGATTGAAGAGAAACACCTGTCCAACCATCAGCAGCCGCTTGCGTTCGGCGGCCAGCGCCACCAGTTCTTCACCTTCTTCCGAAGTGCGGCAGAGCGGCTTTTCAACGAGAACGTGCTTGTCAGCTAGCAGGGCGTCACGGACGATGGCGTAGTGCGTACTCGTCGGCGTCGAAACCACGACCGCGTGAACGTCTGTTTCAGCTAGCATGCGCCGGTAGTCATCAAACAGCGCCAGTCCGGGATAGGCTCTGCCGACCCGTTCAAGATTCGAACGGCTGACATCCGCCGCCGCCACAACGCTGGCTTCAGGAAAGGAGGCGAAGTTGCGAATGTGGTTCGGTCCCCAGTGGCCGCACCCAATGACGGCGATGTTGAAGATGGTCTGGCTCACAAGCGTCGCTCACTGGTCAGTGATTTAAAGTTCCATACCGTTGTCGTTGGAGCGTCCTTATTTAGCCGGAACAGCCAACGCGGGGCGACGAAGTTGGCTTGTCGTTCGCGTAAGTGTTCTCCGTACTGGCTGGACTCGTCAACCCGTTTCGTTGCGCAGGCTGCACGCGACGGCTTGGCCGCCCATTGCGGCGTCTTGACCCCAACCTGTGCGCTTGATGATGGTGGAAGGATTTGTGAAAGATGGGAAGTCAAGCGTGCGCCGTAAGCGGTGGATGTTCCGCTTGTGAAACGCTGCCCTTAGACGGCGCTCCTGCGTGTGGAATTCCAGTCCGACGAACTTGCTCCATGCTTATCACGCTTGCCGTCTGGATACTGTTGGCGACCTTGGCAAGCGTGATCGGCAGCGCCTGTCTTGCCGGGAGCGCGGGGACGAATCCAACGGAGCGGTTTGTCGTCGCCGTCTGGGCGGGCGTGGGCGTGCTTGCCAATCTCTGGTTGGTTGCGGCGCTCGGTACGGCGCTGACGCCGTGGGTTGCGGCCGTCGTCGCTGCTGTGGCGGTGGGGGCAGCGTTGCGTCTGTCTCAGCTACGCTTGGTTTGGCTGGAAAATGTTCGTCTGCGGTCGCCGGCGGCGCTTTTCAGCTTCACCGCCGTCACCGTTGCAGCCGCCGTCGCCGTTGCGCCGGTGACGCTTATTGACACCGGCATCTACCACTATCCCGCCATGCGCTGGCTGGCGGAGTACGGCGTGGTGAAAGGTACGGCGTTACTGGATGTGCAACTAGGCTACGCCTCAACGTGGTTTGCGCTCTTTGCGCCGTTTACGCACGGCGGGATGAAAACCCGTACGGCGGCGCTTGGCGGCGGCTTTGCTCTGGCGCTGTGGCTGACCAGCGCCGTCCTATCAGGGCTTCGGATCGTGCGCGGCGTCGGGCGGACAAGCGACTGGTTTCTCGTCTGGGCGACGGCCTTGGGCGTCGGCGCGCTGAGCCAAGTCGAGGGCTTGCTGCCTTCCTCTTCGCCAGATGTGCCGACGGCGGCGCTCATTGTGACGACGGCATGGGTGATCTTGAGCGGCGAACAGTCGCCGGACGGCGTGCGTGCTGGCGGACAATGGGCAACCGTTCTAGCCGGCGTGGCGGTCGGCATTAAACTGACGGCTGCGCCGCTGTTGCTCGTCGCCGGGTGGCTGGACTGGCGGGCGGCGGGCTATGGTCGCCGCGCCGCGCTTGGTCTGGCGGCGATTGGTGGGGCGGCGCTGCTGCCCGTCACGCTGGCGCGAGTGGTCGCGTCGGGGTGTCCGTTGTTTCCCTCGAAGCTGTTCGCCCTGTCTGTCCCATGGCGCTATGAGATGAATCCGTGGCAAGTCGCCGACGGGACGCCGCGTGAGTTGACGGTCGCCATTCGTGACCAAGCGCGGTGGGACTGGGGCGCGTTGGCGTCGCCGCGCTACAGCGATGGGCCGCTCAACGGCTTGCTTGACTGGCGCTGGTTGCCGGATTGGCCATCCCACGAACCCGTCGCGGCGGCGCTGCTGGCGGGCGGTTTGTCGGCGACGCTGGTGATGCTGACGCCGCCGATGCGTTGCCTGCGCGTTCCGGGGTGGGGTTGGATGCTGGCGCTGGGCTGGCTGGGCGGCGCCTACGTGTTGACGCAAGCGCCGTCGCTTCGGTTCGGCGTTGGGTACTTTGTTATTCCGCCTGCGCTGGGGCTGGCGCAGGTCTCAGCTGGACTGCCGCGCTGGTCGCCAATCCTGCCGGCGTTGGGACTAGCGGTGCTGCTTCCGTGGCCGTCCGCCGTTCCCCTGGTGTGTCCGCCGCGCCTAACGCCAACGCCGGTTGCGCTAGAGAACGTCAACGGGATGGCGCTTTACCGGCCCATACCGCAACCAGGCGTTTTCCCGCGCTGTGGCGACAGTCCACTGCCGTGCGGCTCAAACATTGATCCGACCGTACGCCTACGCGACCCACGGCGGGGCGTCGTCGCCGGTTTCGTTCGCGGCTGTCCGCCGCAATGAGGCGTTCGCCTGATGGGAGGTTTGTCCGTTCACCACCGGGCGCTGCTAGGCTTGGTGCTCGCCAACGCCGTCTGGGGTAGTACGTTCGTCGTCGCGCAAGATGTCACCAACCCGGCGCATCCGACGAGTCTGGCGCCGATGCGCTACATCATTGTGCGTTTTAGCATCGCGGTCGCCCTGATGTTGCTCATCTGGGTGCGGCGGCTGCGCCGTCTGCCCACCCAGACCATGATTCACGGCCTTTGGCTGGGATTGTTTCTGGGGCTTGGGTATGTCTTGCAGGCGCAGGGCTTGGCATGGAGCGGCAGTCCGTCCAAGGCGGCATTCATCACGGGGTCGAGCGTGCTGCTGGTGCCGCTGTTTGGCGCGTGGTTCGGCAAACGGCGGCCGACGGCAGGCAATCTGCTGGGTTTGGTCATTGCCTTTATCGGCTTTACGCTGCTGTGCTTCCCCGACGACCACACGCGCGGCTGGCGCTGGAGCGACGCCGTTTCCTTCGGCTGTACCGTGCCGTTCGCAGTGCACATCGTGTTGGTGGAACGCTATGCCGAGCGGTCGGACGTGGACGCGCTCAACATTGTGCAGCTTGGGGTGTCGGTGCTGGTGGCCGCCGCCGGTTGGCTTGCGCTGGCCGGATGGGCGGCGCTGAACTGGCCGGTTCCATCGGTGCTTGCGCCGGAGTTGCTGCCACTCACGCTCACCACCCGTCAGGTATGGGAACTGCTGTACTTGGTCGCGTTTGGGACGATTCTGTGCTACCGGCTACAGACGTGGGCGCAGCGGCATGTGTCGGCGACCCAGACGGCGTTGACACTGACCTTAGAACCGGTTTTCGCGTCGCTGATGGCGTTCTTGGTCGGCGTCGAACAGCTTGGGTGGCGGGAACTGCTCGGCGGGGCGCTCACCATCGCTGGCGTCATCGTGTCGGAAGTCGCTGGGACGGCGAACACCCATGCTGAAAAGAACTTGACCTGAACAACCAAAACCGCAACACTCGTTTGTTTCAGCTTTTTCTGTTTGTCGAGCGCTTACAGCACCAAGCGAAAGGAGATGCGGTTATGGCGAAGGCCAGCAAGCGGATCAAAATCAAATTGCAGAGTTCGGCAAGTTCGCACTGCTACTACACGGAAAAGAACAAGCAAAACACCAATGAGCGGCTCGTTTTGAAGAAGTATGATCCTAAGGTGCGTCGGCACGTGGAGTACAAGGAAGCCAAGTAGCGGCTGATTGAGAAACCAGTTCAGCCGGGGCGCAAGTTTTCCGACTTGCGTCCTAGTGTTTTGGGTGAAAGTCGCTGCGATGGAGCCGACATCGAAAAAACAAGCGGCTTTTGACGACAAAGGGTTGACGCAGCGCATTACGGAAGCTAGTGTAGGCGTACACGACAGCGCACCAATAAGTTTTTTATCCAGCCGAGAGGGTCTGTCCTCCCCAAGCGGCTTGTACGCCATGAAATCCTCTGAAAACGATAGCGAACGCGGCGCAGGTCGTCCGCCAGCGCGACGACCGACCCGCTATCGCTTGGATAAAAAAGTCAACGGCGTTTGCGTACTGGAAGTTGTTGGGCGCCTTGCCCCCAGCACCGCTCAAGAAGAGTTGACCAAGCGCGTGGACGACCTGATTGCATCCGGGTATGTCAACTTTCTCATTGACTTGCGCGGCGTCAGCTACATCAGCAGTACTGGTGTTGGTTCGCTGATTGAGTGTTATCACCATGCCGAACGGGCTGGCGGCAAACTCAAGCTTCTGAATCCGTCGCAGGCCGTCCGGCAGATTCTCACGGTGTCACGGCTCGACAGCGTTTTTGACATGTGGACGGATGAAGAAGCCGCTCTGCGTAGCTTTGGGGTTTCCAACGCTGAAGCGCCCGCAGCGGACGATGAGCCGCCGACGCTGACGCCGGAAGCCGTCAAACCGGCGAAATCCGCCCCTGCGCCGACGGCCGCCGCGCCGTCAGCAGCCGCAGCGGCGTCCACGTCGTCCGCGCCAAGCCAAGCGCCGCCGCCGCAGGCGCGCATCGTCAAGGCGGCGGATGCGCCGCCCCTGAAGAAGGGGCGGTCACGGCGCGCAAAGTCATCCGCTTAGACGGGCTTTACGTTGCAGCAAAGTCCCAACCCGCAAGACTGCGCGGTGCAGTCAGATTGCGGACGAAAGTCCGACCACGGTTCCAAACGCGAGCGAGTCACGGACGCGCAAGGCGGTGCGGACGGCTTGTTGTGTGTGCCTCGTTCCACCAGCGGCTTCACCATTCCTCAGGGCTTTGAGAAAGCTCTCAAAGCAAGCTCGCCGGGCACCGGCAGTCGGCGCGAGGTCTTCCCGCTCGGCGTACCCGCCGGCGGCGCGGAGTACAAAACGTTCACGACGGCCCTCGGCTCCGAACGTTGCGCTGATCTGGACGCTGCTTCCATCCGACAACGCCAGCGTCAGGGCGAGGGTGGTGGAGTTTTCGGTCACGACTTCCTGCGCATACAGTCGCTCCGGGACGCTTTCCGTCAGCGCCGTCGCCAGCCGGATCGCTTCCGCCAGACGAAAAACGGCGTCGGCTGATTGCGGCGGCAGGGTTTCCTGAAAGCTATAGTGCAACCAAACCGGCGCGGCGTTCGTGCGCAGTTTTTTCAGGTCGGTGAAGGCAGGTGTTGAAAGTCGCGCAAAGCCGAGCGTTAGCGGCGTGTCATGCGTCGCCGCCAACCGGAACAGCTCATCGAGTTCGTCTTCGTTTTCGGTCGGGAGCGTCGTCAGAAAGAGCGGCAAGCGGCCGCGTATAATCTCGCTCGCGAGCCGAAAAGCGTCGGCGGCGCGCCCCATAACCACCACGTCGGTCTTCCCGTCGGAAAACAGCGGCGACACATCATTTGTGGCGTACTCACCGTCAACACTTTTAACAAGGCGCTTG
Organism: Chloracidobacterium sp.; assembly: GCA_025057975.1. NCBI lineage: Bacteria > Pseudomonadati > Acidobacteriota > Blastocatellia > Chloracidobacteriales > Chloracidobacteriaceae > Chloracidobacterium > Chloracidobacterium sp. The sequence goes on along the minus strand of JANWUV010000012.1, from coordinate 3,976 downwards.
GCGGTTTCCGGTTTGGTTGCGACAACGCCGGTGAGATGAACTTCTTTTAGCGGTATGAAGTCCCGTAGTTCGTCGTCAGCGTCGGCGACCATCGCCAGCCCGACTGTCCCAGCGAGTTTGGGCCGCGTCGTTCCGACATCAAACCGCAACACTGGGCCAGACTCAATCGCAGTGGGATAGAGCATCACCACCGCCCGGTCCGGTGGCGCATTGGGCCGAAAAGCATCCTCCACAGCGGCGGCGACGGCATTGAAGTCATGACGCTCGACGGTGGGGAGAGCCTCTGGCGGTAGGGAAGCGGCAAAGCGGATGAAAGCTTCCATCGCAGAGGTTGGTGAAACTGCCGCCGCCAAGGGATCGCGTTTACCCCTTCCGCTCGCCCACGTAAACCGCACTTGCATTTCCTGCGCCTGACAGACTGCCCAGGCGGCCAGTGGAAGTTCCGGCAAAGCGGCGACTAATCGCGCCTGCGGCAGCACAACACTGGGCATCCACGCCGCCAGTCGCTCGGCGGCCGATGCATCCGTTACAATCAGTGCGGCCAACCGCTCCGGCGGCGGTCGGTCGCCAAGTTGCCGGTCGGCGTCGAGATCGTACAGCGTCGCGCCGGCCAAACGGCAGAGACCGCGCACTAAGAGTCCTGTCAGATTCCGCCCGACGACGCCCACCGGCAATCCCAGCCGTAGTTCGGCTGCTTCGACGGCGCGCCATGCCATGCCGCCCGGAAGCGCCAAGATGGCCAAGTCGTCCGGTAGGGTTTCCGGCAGCGCCGCCAAGCGTGTTGTCGCCACAAAAACCAGCGGCGCCGGGAGGTCTTGCCCATAGCCGGCCCAGGCCACCCGCTGCCCGACGCGGAAGCCGCTTCGGGGGGCGACGGCTGTAATAACCCCAACACCGCCATACTCAATCGAGCGGAGCGTTGCCTTGCGGGTAACAAACGTCTCGTAGGCTTTTTTGACGCCAGCTTGCCGAAACGACGACCACATGCGGCGTACAAGGCCGGGCTTTGCCACTGGAACCGGCGCTGTTGACGAGACTGTCGTCTGCACTTCAGCCGCCGGCAAGCTGACCGAAGCATGAAGGAGGCACGCGCTGACCCGAATCACAGCGCCGCCCGGCGCGAGACTCGGCGCGGGAGTCTCTGCGTAGGTGAAGATTCCAGTTCGTGGGTCTTGGACAGGCCGTCTCATGTGTCATCCGTCTCGTTCTCGGTCACCGCGCTTGCGTTCAGCTCGGCCAAGTAGGCTTCAATCTGGCGCACGACTTCGCTGGCATGCAGCGCGTAGCGCGTCGGCGCGTCAAGCGTCGTCAGACAGGCGTGACACAAACGGCCGGTCGAGGCGATCAGCCGACAGCCGCAGCCGGCGCAATGCTCTGATAGAAAGCGAATGGTTTCATTGGCGGCGGCTTCCCACTGGGGGTGGGCGTCAAAACGTGCATGTTCCAGCGCGCTCAGTTCCCAGACCATCAGCGCCAGCGCCCCAACTTCCTCCCAAGTAGCGGTATAGCTGACCGTCAGCGCGAAGATAGAGGGCGCTTGAATCGGTCGGTTGGTGATGTCGCCGATGATGCGCAACAAAGCCTGCCGGTACTTGTGAAGATGCTGTTTGGCGGCGTCAAGCTTCGGGTTCACGGCGTGGTGCAAGCCGGCGTTGGACGGGCGGCAGTTCAAGAAATCCGGCCGGCGTCGGGCATGATGTCGTGAGGTTTGGGGAGGTGCAAGCGCTAAAGTGAGGCGCTAGTCGCCATGTCGGTTGGTTTCCAAAACCGCCGATAGGCATTCGATTTTGAGAACGGTCGTGGTATACAGCCGAAACGTTGCTTATCTTACATTTCGCCGACCAAAGGAGCTTTTGCGATGTCCGCTGCTGCCCCTGTACCAGCCTCCTCGCCCGTTTCCGCACTCACGATTCTGTCAGATGATGAACGTTTGTTTCGTGACAGCGTCGCCGACTTTGCCCGCGAACGCATTCGTCCGCATGTCGCCCGCATGGACGAAGAAGGCGTCTTTGAAAAGGCCATTCTCGACCAGTGCTTTGAACTCGGTCTAATGGGGATTGAGATTCCCGTCGAGTATGGAGGGTCAGGGGGTTCGTTCTTTATGGCCGTTCTAGCGGTGGAGGAGCTTGGCAAAGTGGATGCTTCGGCGTCCGTTATCGTGGATGTCCAGAATACGCTCGTCAACAACGCCATCATGCGGTGGGGGACGCTGGAGCAGAAGAAGCGCTATTTGCCGCAACTGGCGACGCGCGTGCTAGCGTCATACGCCCTATCGGAGGCTGGTTCGGGCAGCGACGCCTTCGCCTTGGCCTGCCGCGCTGTAGATAAAGGCGATTACTGGGAACTGACAGGGCGCAAACTCTGGATTACCAATGCTGCTGAGGCCGGCTTGTTTATTGTTTTTGCCACCGTCAACCCAGAAGCCGGCTACAAGGGCATTACCGCGTTCCTTGTTGAACGCGATATGCCAGGTTTTGCGGTCGGTAAAAAGGAAAACAAGCTGGGGATTCGAGCGTCTTCAACCTGCGAGTTGATTCTGGAAGGTTGTCGTGTACCGAAGGCGAATGTGCTGGGTGAGATTGGCAAAGGGTACAAGATCGCCATCGAGACCTTGAATGAAGGGCGCATCGGCATTGGTGCGCAGATGGTCGGTGTGGCGGCGGGTGCATTGGAGCACGGCATTCGCTACGCCAAGGAGCGGGTGCAGTTCGGTAAGCGAATTGCCGATTTCCAAGCCATCCAGCATCAGATCGCCGAACTAGCAACGCACATCGAAGCGGCACGGTTGATGGTCTACAACGCCGCCCGGCTGCGCGACGCTGGACAGCCGTTTATCAAAGAGGCAGCAATGACAAAGTGGTTTGCGTCGCAAGTTGCTGAAAGCGTTACCTCCCAAGTCGTTGAAATCTTCGGCGGCTATGGCTTTACCAAAGATTATCCGGTCGAAAAGTACTTCCGCGACTCGAAAATTGGGAAAATCTACGAGGGAACTTCGTTTATGCAACTGAACACAATTGCAAAATTGCTTCTCGCCGACTGAGGAGATCGCCGGGGATGAATCTGCAAGGGTAGTGTTACTAGTGGTTGATATCCCCGTCCTGTGCTAGCGACGTGAGCAACCGCTAGTTCACCATACCAGTGACTGAAGCCCTATGGCTGGAAGAGTTCGGAGGTTGGACGCAGCGCTGTCTAGCATCCAAACGCCCGCCAGGCCTGGCGCTTGGCTGTAAGCTCTGCTGGTTGGAGCGCCTTCATAGTGCGTGCGCCAGCTTGCCACCATGACGACGCCAAGCGTACGCGCCAGCTGTACCTTCGTCTGCCGTTGTGCCATCAACACCTTCATCTGCTCATCCCAGCCGCTCGGGAGACAACCGATGACGACGCCCGCCCCACACCCAACCCACTCGCCGTCGCCCACGCCCCCACCACCTCACCTCCCCGCCCGCCGCGTCCTCACCATGGACGACCTCCCCAGCGAGTTTGAGGACGAAGAAGCTTTGCCCAGCGAGTTCCACCTCCTGTTCGCCCTGCTCCTGTACGAAACCTTCCGCCCCACAACCGTCCCCCCCGACCAGTACTTCTGTGCCATTGACCTGTACCTGTACTGCCTGCACGAGGGCGTTGTGCGCGGGCTGCGTCCCAACTGGATGGGCGTTGTCGGCGTGCCGGCGCTGTACCGCGGCGAGCGCACGCGGGCAAGCTATGTGGTGGAAGATGAGGGACGCGCGCCGCTCATCATCGTCGAGGCGCTGTCACCGCAGACGCGCCGCAACGACTTGGCTGAGTATGGGCGCGGGGCGTGGGCGGAGGACCGGAAACTGCTGCGGAAGTGGGACATTTATGAGTCGGTGTTGAAGGTTCCGTACTATGTGACGATTGACGACAGACGGGAGGCAATCCGGTGGTTTCGGCACGACGGGGCGCGGTATGTGGAGGAGCGGCCGGCTGGGGAGCGGCTGTGGATGGCGGAGGCGGG